>JAIEOP010000040.1 GCA_019750465.1 Acetobacteraceae bacterium
CCGCCTCGGTCCGGCGCAGCCAGCCGCGGCCGAAGCGCGCGAAGGTCGCCAGCGCGCGGTAGTGGTCCTCGCGCAGCCGGGCCATGCGGTCGATGCAGGCCACCGGGTCGGCGGCGCGCGCCGCGGCCAGGGTCATCGGCCCGATCGCCCCGTCGGCGCGCACGCCGGCCGCGCGCTGCAGCATGCGCGCCGCGGCGCCTGGGCCGGCATTCACGCCGAAGTCGAAGACCATCAGGTCGATGCCGGCCGGCAGGCTGTCGCAGCGCAGCGGGTTCCAGTAGCGGGCGCGGTAGATCTCGCGCGCCTCCTCCTCGGTGAGGGACCGCACGTCCTCCACGTCCACCGGCTCGCCGCGCCACTCGGCCAGCGTCGCGCGGGTGATGCCCATCATGGTGGCGCCGCCCGGGTCCTGCGGATCGTTGGAGAATCCGCCCTCATGGCGCAGCACCTCGGCGAGGCAGGACAGGAAGCGGGCGTCGGCGCGGCCGGGCGGCACGGCGAAGCCACGCATTGCGACTTGCTGGATGCCGCTTTCGGACAAATCGCCATGATCCGCGAAGGCAGGGGCCGCCTGCATTCCCGTGCCGCCCAGGCCCGCCAGGCCGAGGGCGGGCTGCATCCCGCCGCCGGCGCGCCCCAGCGTCCGTGCCATGGCGTCCCGGCCGCGCTCCGCGACCTCGGCCATGGCGGCGCGGCCATTGCCCATGGCCTCCCCGGCCAGGCGCCGCACCGTCTCGTCCTTGTCGCGCGAGCCCTGGGAGGAGCCGATCCAGAAGTTGATCACCGCCGAGAAGCCGGCGACCAGCGCGCCGACGGCGATGTTGAGCAGCGCCCAGGCCTGCTGCTGCTCCGCGCTTGGCGACCAGAACAGGAACAGCGCCAGCATGACGAAGAAGCCGGTGGTGACGATGCCGGAGACCAGCGCCGGCCCCCAGGCGATGAGGCTGCCGGCGGTGGCAAGGGAGGTCATGGTCCGGCGCGAATCGGACAGGTCGGCCAGCTGCGCCTGCAGGGTCTGCAGCGCGGCCTGCCGCGCCCGGTCCTCCGCCTCGCCGCGCAGCCGCTCGGCCTCGACGGCGATCTCGGCGAGGCGGATGCGGAGCTGGCTTGCCGCGGCGGGGTCGGCATCGAGCGCGGCGCGGGCGGCGGCGGGGTCGTCGGTGCCGGTGGCGGCGCGCACCGCCTCCGTCACATGGCCGGCGACCTCTCCGGCGCGGTCGCCGGCGAGCAGCCGGGAGAGGGCGGGGAGGAGGGAGAGGCCGAGGGCGAGAAGGGGGGCCATGAGGGGGGGTTCCTTCGGCGGGCTGGGAAGGAACAAATACCGAACGATACGGTAACAGTCAAAGAAATTGTTCCTAGGACGAGCCGATCCCGCCGGGGCCGCCGCCCCCACCCTCCGGCGCTGCGCGCCTCCTCCCTCCCCCGCCCGCGGGGGAGGGCTGGGGTGGGGGCGGTCCTGGCAGCGCAGCGCGCCCGGGTCTATCCCGCCCGCATGCACCGCCTCTGGATCGCGCTCGGCGCGCTGGCCGGGCTTGCCGCCGTTGCGCTCTCCGCCTGGTCGGCCCATGCCGCGCCGGGCGTGCTGGACCCATTCCGCCTGGCCATGCTGCACACCGGGCTGGAGATGCTGGGCTGGCACGCGCTGGCGCTGCTCGGCACCGGGCTCTGGGCGCAGCGGCGGGGCGGGCGGCTGGCGCATCTCGCGGCGGGGGCGCTGGCGCTCGGCGTGCTGCTGTTCTCCGGCGCCATGGTGACGCGGGCGCTGACCGGGGTCTCGCTCGGCCCTGTCGCGCCGGCGGGCGGGATGCTGATGCTGATCGGCTGGGCGCTGCTGGCGCTCTCCGCCGTGGTGCCGCCGCGGTCGGAGCCGTGACGGAGCGGATCGCGGCAGCCTACCTCGCCGCCGCGGGCTTCGAGGCGGAGGTGGCGGAGGAGCTGCGCCGCGCCGGCCGGACGGTGAGCGCCTGGCATGGCCGCCTCGCTCTCTCGCCCGATCCGCCCGGCCCCTGCGCCTGGGCGCTGGAAGCCTGGACCGCGCCGGTCCTGCTGCCCGCACCCTCGGTGAAGGCGGCAGCGGACGCGCTGCGCGGCATGCAGCGCAACTGGGCGCTCTACGCCGCCGCGCACCACCGCCGCGCCGCGTTGATCGAAGCCCGGCTGCCGCCGGTGAAGGCCCGCCCCCTGGCCTTCCCGGAGCCGGCGCCGGGCGCGCATCTCGGTGCCTGGACGCTGCTGGCGCCGGAGCGCCTGCTGGCCTCCCCCGCCAAAACCAGTCCCTTCGTCAACGGCGAAGCCCGCTTCATCGAGGATCGGGAAGGTCCCCCCTCCCGCGCCTACCTGAAGCTGTGGGAGGCGCTGACCCGACTCGGCCGCTGGCCCATGCCCGGCGAGACCTGCCTCGATCTCGGGGCGGCGCCGGGGGGGTGGACATGGGCGCTGGCGCGGCTGGGGGCGCGGGTGACGGCGGTGGACAAGGCGCCGCTCGATGGCGCCGTGGCGGCCATGCCCGGCGTGGGCTGGCGCGGCGAGAGCGCCTTCGCCCTGCCGCCCGAGCCGGTGGATTGGCTGTTCAGCGACGTGATCTGCTACCCGGCGCGGCTGCTGGCGCTGGTGCGGCGCTGGATCGCCGCCGGCGCGGCGCGGAACATCGTCTGCACGGTGAAGTTCCAGGGCGCCACGGACCACGACATGGCGGCGGAATTCGCCGCGATCCCCGGCGCGGTGCTGTTCCACGGCGCGCACAACAGGCATGAGCTGATGTTCGCGCGGCTGGGGTGAGCGGCCCCATGCGACCGGCCGCCGATCGGCCACGGCACCCGCCGGGCCACCACCGGTTCCGGCCGGCCTGCCGTCACCCGCGGCAGCGGGACCATGCCATCCGGATCAACAGGGGGAGCCGGGCAGCCTCAGCGCAGGATGACCTTGCCCCCCGCGATCGGCAGCACCAACGGCAGAACGGAGCGGAGGGCAGGCACCGGGAGCCGGCGCCGCCGGATCCTCGGCGCCCGCCTGTCACGCCGATGACGGCGTGCGTCCCGAAGGCTTGGTTGATGCCGTCGATCAGCAGCCTGGCCCTTGCCGGGGCCGAAGCGCGCGCCGGAGCCGAGGACGATGCCGCGTTTCAGGAGCATCGTGCCGCATGGTGGCACGGCGCGGCGCGTCGATCAGGCTTCATGCGCGGAATGCCCGCAACGGGCGCCTCCGACGGCCTTGATGCCGGCAAGGGCCGCGGCGGCACGCGGTGCGCGGGCACCCCGCAACGGCGCGTCAGCGCGGGCCGGTACCCATCGGCGCGTTCCGGTTCCGGCCCGTCAGGTCGCGGTACAGCCGATCCTCCTCGCGTGCATCCTGCCGTGGCGTACCGCCCATCGGCGGCAGCGGCGCGGGTGTTGCCGCGTTCCGGTTCGGGCCGGTGAGGTCGCGGTAGAGCTGGTCCACGGTGCGCTGGTCGGACCGCTCCTGCGCGCCGGAGGGGGTGAGGCCGGCGGCGGCCTCGCGCTCGCGCACGGTGCCGCGGCGCGGCTCCTGCCCGATGGGCGGCACGCCGACGGCCTGGGCGAGGGCGCCGCCGGCCCAGACGAGAGCCAGCAACGCGGCGGGCGGCGGGGATCGTATCGGGCACCTCCGGCGCGGCCGGCGCCACCATGGCATGCGAGCCGGGGCATGCGAGCCGGGGCATGCGAGCCGGGGCATGCGAGCCGGGGCATGCGAGCCGGGGCATGCGAGCCGGGGCATGCGAGCCGGGTCGGGAGCGCGCGTCCTGCCCCCATTTCGTGGCGCGTGGCGGGTCCAGGCGGATCTTGCGCCACATCCGGTGCACGGCCTCACGCGCTGCCGGCACCGGCTTGGAAAGGGTCCCGCCGCGGCGTCCTTGCGGGGCGCGCCGGTCAATCCCCCGCGGGGGGCGCCGGGTCATTGGCGGGAGGGACCCTCACCGCCTCGCTCATCGCCGCCTCATACATGGCGGCGCCAAGCATCCAGCCCTCGATGAGGAGGAATTCCGCCGCCGGCTGGGCGTCCACGGGATCCGACATGCTCCAGGCCCCCCAGGTGTAATGGACGGCAACGCCGCCGGGCGGGCCGGGTTGCATCCTTCAGCGGAACGGAAGGTGCCGCCCTGCGACGGGCCCGCTCCAGGGCGGCGGCCGCACGGCGCGTGCGAGCGGCCGTTGGCGGCGATGGCGTGCCGGGGGTCCTCGCCTGACGACGGTCCCGGCTGCAGCGGCGCTACTCGGCCGCCGCGCGATTGCGGCCGTTGACCAGCAGCCGCACGGCGCCAGGCAGCGCATCACCCTTCCACAGCCGCTCGAGCATCGCCTCGGCGCCGGCGGCGCCGATCACCGGGCCGGCCAGCTCGCGGAACTTGTCCGAGACCTCCGCGTCCGAGAGCGGCGCGTCGGGGTCGCCCTTGCGCGTCGGCTGGTGGCGGAACAGCGTCCGGCCGTCGCGCAGCGCGATCGAGACCTTCGCCGCGCGCACCGCCGGGTAGCCCCTGGCCAGCTCCTCATCCAGGCTGACGCTCACCTTCGGCATGATGGCGCGGATCGCCGGGTTGCGCATGGATTCCGGCTCGAAGGCGGCGATGCGCACGCCGCCGAGCACCAGCAGCGCCGCCGTGGCGTACTGCACGGAGAAGCGGCAATCGGCCTCGGTCGCCGCCTCGGGCCGGTCGCAGAGGGTCTTGGTGGGACCGTAGCCGGCGACATGGATGCGCACGACATCGGCGGCGGTGAAGCCGTGCTCCGCCTGCAGGTCGCGCACCGCGTCCAGCGCGGCGAAGATGTGGCCGCAGCAGCCGTGGTTCTTGAAGGTCATCGCCGTGATGGCGAAGTGCTCGTCGAGGCCGGCGAGCGCCTTGTCCCACTTCCCCGTGTCCTCGCTGGTCGCGGCGGCGTAGCCCTTCGGCCCGTGCAGCGCGTCCAACGCCCCCGTCACGCCCGCCGCCGCGCCGATCGCCGCCAGCGCCCCGGCATCCGCGGCATGGCCCGGGTGCAGGGGCTTGGACATGCTGTCCGACAGGAAGGCCTGCTGGATGCCGCCGGCGAAGGTCGCCGCCGTGCCGATGGCATGCGCGATGCGCCCCGCGTCGCAGCCCAGCGCCAGCGCTGTCGCCACCGCCGCGCCGAAGGTGCCGACGGTGCCGGTGGTGTGCCAGTAGCGGTAGTGGCTGGGCTGGATGGCGACGCCGATGCGGCAGGAGACCTCGTAGCCCGCCACGACGGCGCGCAGGAGATCCTCCATGCTGCCGCCGCGCGACTGCACGGCGGCCAGCGCCGGCGCGATCGTCGGGCAGCCTGGGTGGTAGCCGGCATCGCGGTAGATGTCGTCGAACTCCACCGTGTGGCTGGCGGTGGCATTCAGCAGCGCGGCATGGCGGATCGGGCCGGTGCTGCCGTCGACATAGCAGATGGCGCGCCCCGGCCCGCGCTCCGCGGCCATGGCGGCGGCCAGCAGAGTCCCCGGCGGGCGGAGGCAGCCCGGCAGCAGGGCCGCGAACCAGTCGATCAGCGCGCGGCGGGCGTGGTGCTCGACATCGGCCGGCATGGGGCGGGTCGCCCAGGACGCGGCGTGGCCGGCGAGGACGAGGAGGGGATTGTCGGGCATGGCCGTGTCCTCCTCAGGTATTCCGCCGCAGCACGTCCTGGTTGATCACCACGTCCTCATCCAGGCGTCCGTCGAAGCAGGCGAGGATGCTGTCGGCGCAGGACAGCCCCATGCGGCGGATGCCCTGCTCGGTCGCGGCCGCCGAATGCGGCGTCATCACCAGGTTCGGCGCCGCCAGCAGCGGGTTGTCGGCGCGCAGCGGCTCCTCCCAGAACACGTCGAGGCCGGCGGCGGCCAGGTGGCCGGAGGTCAGCGCGCCGGCCAGCGCCTCCTCGTTCACCAGCGTCCCGCGGGCGGTGTTCACCAGCACCGCGCCCTGCTTCATGGAGGCGAGCCACTCGCCGTTCACCATGCCGCGGGTCTGCGGGTTGCTCGGCACGTGCACGGTCACGATGTCGGCGCGCGCCAGCGCCGCCGGCAGGCTCTTCACCGGCGTGAAGCCGGCGCCCTTGATGGTGTTCTGCGGGATGAAGGGGTCGCGCACCAGCACCTCCATGCCGAAGGCCCCGCACAGCCGGGCCACGCGCCCGCCGATGCGGCCGAAGCCCACCACCAGCACGGTCCTGCCACCCAGGTCGAAGGTGTTCGGCACCGGCGGGTTGGACCATTCCAGCGCGCGCGTCTTGCGGTCATAGGCGAAGGTGCCGCGGGCGATGTTCAGCATCAGCATCATCGCGTGCTCGGCGACCGAGGCGGCATTGGCGTCCGGTGTCACGGTCAGCGGGATGCCGCGCTCGGTCAGCGCGTCGACGTCCACCGCGTCGTAGCCGACGCCGTGGCGCGCGACGATGCGCAGGTTCGGCGCATGCGCCAGGAAGGCGCGGTCGATTCGCGTGGCGCGCACGATGACCGCATCCGCCCGCGGCATGGCGCGGGCGACCGTCTCCTCGTTCACCGGATCGAGCACCTCCACGGTCACGCCCGGGGCGGCGCGCAGCCGCTCGATGGCCTCGGGATGGACGGGGCGCAGGCAGACGACGTGGGGCATTCAGCGGTTCCTCCGAACTTAGTTGTTGTGCCGACGCGAACCAGGCGGTGCTGACACGATGCCGGTTAGCCAAGCAATGCCTGCAAGAGCAGCAATCCATCCAACCAAAATCGCTGCTCCGGAGAAGGGCATATAGTGACCACCCTCGAGCACATCGACGAAGGCCGCTGGCAATAGAAAGAAACCGAAGAAAATCGCTCCCGCGTTGCGGGCCATGCGAGTCATGGTGAGAACCATCAATCCAGCCGCGCGCCGGAGACGCGGACGATGTTCTCGAATTTCGGCGCCTCGGCGCGCAGGAAGGCGGCGAATTCCTCGGGCGTCATCGGCATCGGCACGCTGCCCTGCTCGATCAGCCTGGTGCGCAGCGCCTCGCTCCGCAGCGCCGCCTGCGCCTCGGCCGAAAGCCGCGCGATCGCGGCCGCCGGGGTGCCGGCCGGCGCCAGCAGCCCGTTCCACAGCACCACCTCGAAGCCCGGCAGGGTTTCCGCCACCGCCGGGATCTCCGGCAGCAGCGGCGAGCGTTGCAGCGTCGTCACGGCGATCGGGCGCAGCGTCCCCGCGCGCACCTGCGCGATCACCTCCATGGTCGGCGAGGCGATCATCTGGATCTTGCCGGAGACCAGGTCCGTCGCCGCCGGCGCGCCGCCGCGATAGGGCACGTGCACCAGCTCGATGCCGGCGCGCGCCGAGAGCATCGCCGCCGCCAGGTGCAGCGTGGTGCCCGGCCCGCCGCTGCCGTAGTGCACCCGGCCCGGATTGGCCCGCGCGTGCGCGATCAGCTCATCAAGGCTCCGTGCCGGCACGTCCGGATGCACGACGATCAGGTTCGGCACGATGCTGACCAGCGAGATCGGCAGGAAGTCCCGGTCCGGGTCGAAGGGCAGCGAGCGGTAGAGGAAGCGGTTGGCCATCAGCGTGCCGCTGGTGGCGAGGAAGATCGTATGCCCGTCCGGCGCGCTGCGTGCCGCGGCCTCGGCGGCGATGTTGCCGCCGGCGCCGGGGCGGTTCTCGACGACGACGGGCTGGCCGAGCCGTTCCGCCATGGCCTGCCCGACCTGGCGCGCGGTGACATCCGTGCTGCCGCCGGCGGCGAAGCCGACGATGAGGCGGATCGGCCGCTCCGGCGCCCACTGCGCCATGGCCGGTCGGGCGGCGGGCAGGCCGGCGGACGCGGCGGCGGCAAACAGCAGGTGGCGGCGATGCATGAACCTGTCTCCCTGTCGGGGCCGGGCGGGGTTGCTCCCCGCTTCCGGCGCCGGCGCAGGCTATTGCAGATGCGCCGCCGCGCCCAGCACCGCCTCGCGGAAGCGCGCCTGCAGGATGGCGGCCTCGCGCGGCGGCAGCACCAGCCGCTCCGAGGCCTCGTCCACCTTCACCTGGGCAAACAGCGGGCCGGCCATGGCGTGCACCGCGCCGCGCAGCGCCTGCACCTCGTCCGCGGTGCGCAGCAGCCGCGCATCGGCGATGCCGGCCGCGCGCGCCATGCCGGCGAGGTCGACGCCGTGGCGGGTGTGGGTCTCCTGCATCCCCGTCTCGCCGTAGTGCTCGTTGTCCAGCACGACGACGGCGAGGTTCTTCGGCCGCTGCACGCCGATGGTCGCCAGCGCGCCGACACCCATCAGCATCTCGCCGTCTCCGGTGAGCACCAGCACGGGCCGCGTGGGCTGCGCCAGCGCCAGGCCGAGGCCCATCATCGCGGCACCCCCCATGCCGCCCCACAGCGGGAGATTCTCCGGCACGTCGCCGGCATCGGTGATGTCCCAGGCCGGCGCGCCGAGGCCGCCGATCACCAGCAGCCCGCCGCGCTCCTCGAGCAGGGCGCGCACCACGGCGCGGCGGTTCAGCTTGCCCGAGGGTCCGGTCTGCATCGGCGCTATCTCCCGAAGGTCTTGGCGCCGAGCAGGCGCTGGCCGAGCAGCGTCGCCGCCGGGCGGAAGGTGTTGAAGGCGAGGCGCAGCGTCGCATCGACGCCGGGCGCCACGTCCTCCGGCCGGTCGGCGCGGTTGAGCAGCGTGCCCATGGCCTCCAGGACGGTCGGCGTCGCCTGGCCCATCGGCACCTGGAAGGGATTGAACTCGCCGTACTCGCCGCGCATGGTCACCAGCATGGGGCAGGGCGTGCGGTGCGCGACGGCGACCGACAGCATGTTGATGCAGTTGCCGACGCCGGAGGACTGCATCAGCAGCACGCCCTTCTCGCCGCCGAGCCAGGCGCCGAAGAGCATCGCCACGCCCTCCTCCTCCGTCGTCAGCGACACCACCTTCATCGTGTTGTCGGCAAGGCAGCGCCTGATCAGCCGGGCATGGCCGGCATCCGGCACCAGCGCCACCTGGCGGATGCCGTGCGCCTTCAGCAGGTCGTAGATCTGGTCGGGCCAGTCCGTATCGGCGGCGTCCGGCATGCGGGTCCTCGGGCGATGTCGGGCGGGAAGATCAGGCGGCGAAGGGTGGATGGCAAGGCAGGGGCGCCGGATCACGTCGGATGGCGCGGCTCATGTCGGCATTGCGGCGCCCCGCGCCTCCATGGGAGGTTCCCGGGGCTCCGGTGAGCCGGGAGGGTCGGGCCATGGCGCAACCTCGCACCACCTCGCAGGCCGTGGAGGACCTGCTCCGCCTGAGCGCGGAGGCGAACACCGTGCTGCTGAACGGCGATGCCCAGCGCTACCTGGACATGATGGCCCTGGCCGGGGACTTCACGCTGATGTCGCCCTTCGGCGGCGCGCCCAGCCTGGGCTTCGACGCCACGGAGGAGCGCGTCGCGGCACTCGCGCGCTTCTTCCGCTCCGGCAGTGCGACGCAGGAGGTGGTGCGCACCTACGCCACCGAGGACATGGTGGTGCTGGCGCTGATCGAGCGGCAGCGCGCCGCCATCGCCGACCTCCCGGAGCAGGACTGGTCGCTGCGCGTGACGCTGGTGTTCCGGCGCGACGGCGGCGCCTGGCGGCTGGTGCACCGCCACGCCGATCCGCTCGCCCACGGCATCAGCGTGGAGCACGCGGCGGAGCTGGCCCGCGGCTGAAGCGTCACCCCGCCAGCAGGCCGCCGACGAAGCCCGGCAGCCAGGGCAGCCTGGACGGCCGCGTGCGCGCAGCATGCAGGATGGCGCGCACCGCGGCGACGGTCGCGGCGAAATCGTCGTTCACCAGCACGTGGTCGAACTCGGCCCAGTGCGCGATCTCGGCGCGCGCCACGGCCATGCGCCGCGCCACCTCCTCCTCCGAGTCCTGGCCGCGGCCGCGCAGGCGCTGTTCCAGCACCGCGAGGCTCGGCGGCAGCAGGAAGACGCCGACCACGTCCTCGGGCATGCGCTCCCTGAGCTGGCGGTGGCCCTGCCACTCGATGTCGAACAGCACGTCCCGCCCGGCCGCGAGCGCCGCCTCCACCGCCGCGCGCGGCGTGCCGTAGGCGCGGCCGAGGAAGCGGGCGTGTTCCAGGAACTCGCCGCGCGCCGCCATGGCGTCGAATTCCTCGGGCGAGCGGAAGAAGTAGTGCACCCCCTCCTGCTCGCCCGGCCGCGGCGCGCGCGTGGTGGCGCTGACCGAGAGCGCCAGCTCCGGCTCCACGGCGAGCACGGCGCGCGAGACGCTGGTCTTGCCCCCGCCCGGCGCGGCCGCGACGACGAGGCAGACCCCCCGCCGCGCACTCACGCCGCTGTTCCCCGGCCGGTGCTGCCTCCGCGCGGCCAGACATCCGGAAGAAGGAGGGTGGGGCCTGGGGAGGGAGTTCCCTCCCTCCCCGGCCTTGCCGTCCGCACGCCCATCACTCCACGTTCGCCGCCTGCTCGCGCAGCCGCTCGATGGCGGCCTTGAGCTCGAGCCCGATGCGCGTCAGCGGCACCAGGGCCGACTTGCTGCACAGCGTGTTCGCCTCGCGCACGAATTCCTGGGTGAGGAAATCCAGCTTCCGCCCCGCGCCCTCGCCCGCCGCCAGCAACGCCCGCGCGGCCTCCAGGTGGGCCGAGAGCCGGTCCAGCTCCTCCCGCACGTCGGAGCGCGACGCGAGCAGCGCGATCTCCTGCGCCAGCCGCTCCTCCGGCACGCGCGCCGCGGCGCCGGTGCCGCCCATCAGTGCCTCAAGCTGCTCCAGGAAGCGGCGCCGCTGCGCCTCGGGCTGGCCCGCCGCCTCGCGCGCCGCGGCCTCGCGCAGCGTTGCGATCTCATCGAGCAGGCCCCCGAGGATGGCCGCCAGCTTGGACCCCTCCGCCCTGCGCGCCGCCACCAGCCCTTCGAGCGCGCGGGCATAGGATTCGGCCAGCGCCGCGCGCCGTGCCTCCTCCGCCGCTTCGTCCGGGGCGCCCTCGCCCTCGGCCGCGCGCATGACGCCGGGCAGGGCCAGCAGCACCTCGGCCCGCGGCGCCGGCGCGCCCGGGATGCGTGCGGCGAGGTCGAGCGCGAGCGCCAGCACCCCTTCCAGCGCCGCCGCATCCGGCACCAGGCGCGGCCCGCGCTCCTCACGCCGCAGCGTGAGCGTCGCCGAGACGTTGCCGCGCTTCAGCCGCCTGCCGGTGGCCTCGCGCAGCGCCGGCTCCAGCGCGTCCAGCCCGTTCGGCAGGCGCAGCCGCAGGTCGAGGCCGCGGCCGTTCACGCTGCGCAATTCCCAGGCGAAGGCGGTGCCATCGGCCAGCGCGCCGCTGTCGCGGGCGAAGCCGGTCATGCTCATCAGGGATTCGGCGCTCATGCCGGGCTTGTCCCGCGCGCGCGGCCGCGTGGCAAGGCGCCGGCTTGAGGCGAGACCCGCCGCAGGCCATGACCGACCTGGCGGAGGAGCACCGATCATGCCGGATCAGCGCTGGCCCTGGCACGAGGTGCTGATCACCGGCGCCTCCTCCGGCCTCGGCCGGGCGCTGGCCCTGGCCTGCGCCGCGCCGGGGGTCACGCTGCACCTCTCCGGCCGGAACGAGGCGCGGCTGGCGGAGACGGCCACCGCCTGCGAGGCCGCCGGCGCGCGGGCGCTGCCGCGGGCGATCGATGTCTGCGACGCCGCCGCCATGGCCCGCTGGATCGCCGGCGCCGGGCGGCTCGACCTGGTCATCGCCAATGCCGGCATCTCGGCCGGCACGGGCGGCAGGACCGAGCCCGGCCGCGTCGCCCGCGCCGTCTTCGAGACGAACGTCACCGGCGTGCTGAACACCGCGCTGCCGGCGCTGGATGCGATGGCGACGCAATCGCCCGGCGCGGACGGCATCCGCGGCCGCATCGCCGTGATCGCCTCGGTCGCCGCCTTCGTCGCAGCACCCGGCGCCCCGGCCTACTGTGCCAGCAAGGCCGCGGTGCAGCGCTGGGCGGAGGCGCTGGATGCAACGGAGCGGCGGCGCGGCATCCGCCTGCACGCGGTCTGCCCCGGCTACATCCGCACGCCCATGACCGGGCGCAACCGCTTCCCCATGCCGCTGCTGATGGACGCGGAGCGCGCCGCGCTGCTGACGCTCGGCGGCATCGCGCGCGGCCGCGTGCGCATCGCCTATCCGTGGCCGCTCTATCTCGGCGCAAGGCTGGCCGGCGCGTTGCCGCCGGCGCTCAGGGCCGCGCTGTTCCTGCGGCTGCCGGGGAAGGCGTCGGTCCTGCCGGATTAGCGTCCTGCCGCGCCCGGCGCCGCCGCCGGGCCGCCCGGCTGGCCAGCAGGTTCAGCGATTCCACCAGCACCGAGAAGGCCATGGCGGCATAGACGAAGTCCTTCGGCACGTGCACGCCGAAGCCTTCGGCGACCAGCACCATGCCGATCATCACCAGGAAGGCGAGCGCCAGCATCACCACCGTGGGGTTGCGCTCCATGAAGCGCGAGAGCGCGTCCATCGAGACCAGCATGGCGGCGACCGCGATGCAGATGGCGGTGGCGATCACCCAGAATTCCCGCGTCAGCGCCACCGCCGCCAGGATCGAATCCACCGAGAACACCATGTCCAGCAGCAGGATCTGCGCGACGGTGGGCCAGTAGGAGGCACGGGCGGCGTCCGCCGCGCTGCTCGCCTCATGCGCGTCCGGGTCGACGCGGTGGTGGATCTCGACGGTGGCCTTGCCGATCAGGAACAGTCCGCCGCCGAGCAGGATCAGGTCCTTGCCGGACACCTCCATGCCCAGCACCTCGAACAGAGGCCAGGTCAGCCCGAGCAGCCAGGTGGCGCCGGCCAGCATGACGAAACGCAGCAGCACCGCCAGCCCGAGGCCGACGAAGCGGGCCGAGCGCCGCTGCTCCGCCGGCAGCCGGTTGGTCAGGATGGCGATGAAGACCAGGTTGTCGATGCCGAGCACCACCTCCATCGCTGTCAGGGCGACCAGGGCGACGAGGATTTCGCTCTCCATGCGGCAGGGCTCCGGACTGGCGGGGTCGGCGGAGAACGCGACCCGGCGCGGGTCGTTGCCTTCGGCCCCGCGCAGGCCACATGCAGCCCCATGGCAGGCAGGGCTGGCGCGGGTGCCGAGGCAGGGGTGGCGGGAGGGCTGGCGCTGGCCCTGCGGCTCGCCCGGCGGGAGATGCGCGGCGGGCTGCGGTCCCTGCGCATCGTGCTGGCCTGCCTGGCGCTCGGCGTCGCCGCCATCGCCGCGGTCGGCACGCTGCGGGCAGGCATCCAGGCGGGGATGCAGGCCGATGGCGCGACCATCCTCGGCGGCGACCTGGAGTTGCGCACCGGCGCGCGGCCGGCCCCGCCGGAGGCACGCGCCTGGATCGCCGCGCGCGGCGGCGCGGTCTCCGAGATCGTGTCGCTGCGGGCCATGCTGGTCGCCGCCACCGGCGGCGAGCGCATGCTGGTCGAGCTGAAGGCCGTGGACCGCGCCTACCCGCTGTTCGGCGCCCTGGTGCTGGACCCGCCGCAGCCGCTAATTCCGGGGGAGGTCGCCCTTGATCCGCTGGTGGCGGAGCGGCTGGGCCTCGGGGTCGGCGACCGGGTACGCATCGGCGAGGCGGCGTTCCGCGTCGGCGGCCTGGTCGCCACTGAGCCGGACAAGGTCGCGACGCCGGCCATCTTCGGCCCGCGCGCCATGATCCCGCTGGCCTCGCTGGCGGAGACCGCGCTGCTCCAGCCCGGCAGCCTGGTGCAGCACGAGCTGCGCATCCGCCTGCCCCCCGGGGCCGAGGTGAAGCCCTTCGCCGCCGCGCTGCGCGCCGCCTTCCCGGGCGAGGGCTGGCGCGTGCGCACGGCGGACGCCGCCGAGCCCGGGGTGAACCGCTTCCTCGACCGCGCCGCGGCCTTCCTGACCCTCGCGGGGCTGACCGCGCTGCTGGTGGGCGGCATCGGCGTCGCCACCGGGGTGCATGCCTGGCTGGAGGCGCGGGCGCGCTCGATCGCCACGCTGCGCTGCCTCGGCGCCTCGGCGGGCACCATCTTCCTTACCTACCTCATCCAGGTGCTGGCGCTGGCCGGGCTCGGCACGGCGATCGGCCTGGTCGCCGGCTACGGGCTGACGGCGCTGGCGGCGACGCTGCTGGCGGGCGCGCTGCCGGTGCCGCCGCGGCTCGGCCTCTATCCGGCGCCGCTGGCGCTGGCCGCGCTCTACGGCCTGCTCACCGCGCTGACCTTCGCGCTCTGGCCGCTCGGGCGGGCCGCGCGCATCCCCGGCGCGGCGCTGTTCCGCGACACCGTGCAGCACGCCACCGAGCGCCCCGCCCTGCCGGTGATCCTGGCCAATGGGCTGGTCGCGTTGGCACTGGTGGCGCTGGTGATCGGCACGGCGGAGGAGCCGCGCTTCGCCGCCGCCTTCTGCGGCGCGGCGCTGGCGGCGCTGGTTGCGTTCCGGCTCGGCGCGGCGGGGTTGATGGGCGCCGCGCGGGCGCTGTCGCACATCCGCCGCCCGGCGATCCGGCTGGGGCTGGCCAACCTGCACCGGCCCGGCGCGCCGACCGCGATCATGGTGGTCTCGCTCGGCATCGGGCTGACCACGCTGGCCGCCATCGCGCAGATCCAGGGCAACCTGCAGCAGCAGCTGGCGGGGGAGATGGCGGCCCGCGCGCCGAACTTCTTCTTCATCGACATCCAGTCCGACCAGGCCGCGCGCTTCGATGCGCTGGCCCTCGCCCAGCCCGGCGTCGAGGAGGTGAAGCGCGTGCCCTCGCTGCGCGCCCGCGTCGTCGCGGTGCGCGGCGTCCCGGCCGAGCAGCTCGTGGTGACGCCGGAGACGCGCTGGGCGCTGAACGGCGACCGCGGCCTGACCTATTCCCCGACGCCGCCCGACGGCACGCGGCTGGTCGCGGGGCAGTGGTGGCCGGCGGATTACCGCGGGCCGCCGCTGCTCTCCTTCGACGCCGCCATCGCCGCCGGCTGGGGCATCGGCATCGGCGACGAGATCACGGTGAACGTGCTCGGCCGCGACATCACGCTGCGCATCGCCAACCTGCGCCAGGTGGACTGGCGGGGGCTCGGGATCAATTACGTCATGGTCGCCTCGCCCGGGCTGCTGGAGGCGGCGCCGCACACCCACATCGCCACGCTGCGCGGCGACCCGGCGCAGGACGCGCGGGTGCTGCGGGTGCTGACCGACGCCTTTCCCAATATCTCCGGCGTGCGCGTGCGGGACGCGCTGGAGGGCATCGCCGCGCTGCTCGGGCGGCTGGGCACGGCGCTGACCGCGACCGGCAGCGTCACCCTGCTCGCCGGGGCGCTGGTGCTGGCCGGCGCGGTGGCGGCGGGGCAGCGCCAGCGCATCCGGGACGCGGTGATCCTGAAGACCATAGGCGCCACGGCGGGGCAGATCCGGGCCGCCTGGCTGGTGGAGTTCGCGCTGATCGGGCTGGTGGCGGGGGGGCTGGCGGCGCTGGCCGGAGCCGCCGCGGCCTGGGGCGTGGTGCATTACGTCATGCGCGCGGACTGGGTGCTGCTGCCGGGTACGCTGGCGGCCACGATCCTCGGCTGCGCGGTGCTGACCCTGGTCTCCGGCCAGATCGGCACGGCGCTGGCGCTGCGGGCGCGGCCCGGTCCGCACCTGCGGAACGAGTAGCCATCGCGCAATCTGTGACCGGGACGGCTTCACCGGTGGTTCGGCCGGCGTCATAGTCGCGGCGGGCGTGGCGTTCGGGCCGCCGCACCATCATGAGGAAACCCGATCCATGAAGTTCTCCCTCCCGGCGGCGCTTGGCCTCGCCGCCCTGGCTGCCGCCTGCGCCGCGCCCGCGCCCCCGCCCCCGCCTACCGCGGCGGCACCAGCGCCGGTGGTCGTGGCCGACACCTCGGAGGCGGTCTATTCGGTGCGCTCCGTCAACCGCCGCACCCGGCAGATTGCGCTGAACACCCCGCAGGACACCGTCGTCACCATCAAGGCCGGCCCGCAGGTGCGGAATTTCGACCGGATCCGGGTGAACGACCGCGTGCGCATCCGCTTCGCCGATGCGCTGGCGATCTCGATGGCGCCCGCCGGAGCCCAGGCGGGGACCGCGCCGCAGGGCGCGGTGGCGGCCGAGCGGGGCCCCCGGGGTGCCCGGCCGCAGGGCGCGCTCGGCGCCGGCATCACCGAGACGGTGCGCATCGTCGGCGTCGATGCCGCGACCGGCCGTACCACCTTCGTGCGTCCCGACGGCACCACCCGCAGCGTCACGCCGCGGCAGCCGGAGGTGATCGCCTTCGCCAGGGCGCTGAGGCCGGGCGACCTGGTGAACGTCACCTTCGCGGAGGGCGTGGCCGTGCAGGTGCTGCCGGCGGCCTGAGCCGGCGACCGGAGCCGACGACCTGAGCCGGCGACCTGAGAATGCGTGCCTGGGCATGCGAAGGAGTATCCGGCGGTGTCCAGGGGTGCTCCTTCGCAGGCTCGATCGCTTCACGAACGCTGACCTAATCGTCCCGCGGCGGTGCCGATTCGGCTGGTCCGACGGCGCCGCCCGGGCTTAGATCAGCGCCATACCTGACGATGGGGGACCTCCCATGCTCATCCGATCCCTGCTCATCGGCGCCGGCCTGGCGGGACTGGCGCTGCTCGGCCTCGCCGCCTGCGGGGAGGTGACGGCGAACTCCGGCCCGCCGGTCGCCGGCACCACGCCGAGCACCTTCAACCCGCTGCGGCGGGAGGCGGCGACCATCACCCAGCAGTCGCAGGGGCTGACGGTGCGCTGACCGCATGCTGCCGACCCGCCTGGCCAGGGCCGTTGCAGGCGTCACACTTTGTCACCTGATGCGGAGCGGGTCGCGCCCATATCAAGGTCGATGCAGTAGTCCCATCGGGCGGGACGGGAGAGATCGGTCGCGGTTCCCCATTGATCGCGGATTACGTTGTCTCCATATTCCGTCCTGCGGGGATGTCCCCCCTCTGAGGAGGTTCAAGAACCAATGGCCCTTCGTCCCGACTATCGATTCACGACGGGTGCGCCAGGCTGGGGTCGTCCGGCGACCGCCGACGCGGCCGCCGTCGATGCCGGGCTCCGGGCGTACATGCTCCGGGTCTACAACTGGATGGCCTCGGGGCTGCTGCTCACCGGCATCGTGGCCATGCTGGTCGTCAGCGTGCCATCCGTCACGGCGCTGTTCTACCAGGCCGTCCCGACCGCCTCCGGTCGCATGGTCATGGCGCCGACGATCCTGTTCTGGATCGCCGCGCTGTCGCCGCTCGCCTTCATGCTGGTGCTGATGTTCGGCATCAACCGGCTGAGCAAGAGCGCGGTGCAGGCGCTGTTCTGGGCGTTCTGCGTGTGCATGGGCGCCAGCCTGTCGAACCTGGCGTTCCGCTACACCGGCACCTCGATCGCCAGCACCTTCTTCGTCACGGCCGGCATGTACGCGGCGGTGAGCCTCTACGGCTACACCACCAAGGCCGACCTGACGCGGATGGGCAGCTTCCTGCTGATGGGCCTGATCGGCATCATCATCGCCGGCATCGTGAACATCTTCATGCAGAGCTCGGCGCTGCAGTTCGCCATCAGCGTCATCGGCGTGATCGTCTTCCTCGGCCTGACCGCCTACGACACGCAGCGGATCAAGGCGGACTACATCGAGTACGCCTATGCGGAAGGCACGGACGAGGCGGGCAAGCGCTCGGCGCTCGATGCGCTGACGCTCTACCTGAACTTCATCAACCTCTTCCAGTTCCTGATGCAGCTCATGGGCGTGCGGCAGTCCAACGAGTAGCGCGGCCTTCGGGACCGCGACGGCGGCGGGGCCTCGGGGGGAACCTCGGGGCCCCATTGCATTATGGCGCGCGGGGGCCGGCAGATGACCCAGGCGGCAGGTCCGGGGCGGAACGGGACGCCAGACGGCCCTGCGCATGACCACGGCCATCGTCATGCCGACGGGCACCACCACGGCGCCCGCCCGGGCGAGCGGGGCTTCGGACCTGCCATCGCGCCGAACCTCGGCTTCGTCGTCCTGGAGGCCACGGCCGGCATCATCGCCGGCTCCGTCGCGCTGCTCGCCGATGCCGTGGGCGAGCGGATCGGCGTGGCGGTGCACCGGGAGCAGCGCCGGCCGGGCGTGACGCTGATGCTGCTGTGGGACGAGTACCGGGCCACCACCCCGGGCGGCTACCAGTACAGCCGCTGGTGCGAGCTCTGCCGGGCCTGGGAGGGGCGGCTGTTCGCCGATCCCGGCCTGGCCCGGGGCGACGGCCGGCATGCCCGGCTGATGCGCACCCTCGGCGCGGCGAAGCTGCTGATGCTGGACGACCGGGGCCTCGAGCCGCTCGGGCCGGAGCAGCAGCGCGACCTGCTGGAACCGGTCGAGGATCGCTACGGCCGCGGCGCCGCGCTGATCACCAGCCAGGTGCCGGTGGACCGCTGGCACGACCTGATCGGCAACCCGACCCTGGCCGACGCCATCCTCGATCGCCTGGTCCACAACGCCCACCGCATCCAGCTCCGCGGCGACAGCCTGCGCCGGAAACGGCCGGCGAAGCCGGTTGAGGCTTGAGCCGGACCACACGGCTGACGGAGACAACCAACAGCCCCCGGGGCGAGCCAGCCACCCCGGCCGACATCAATCGGAATGGCCGGCCGCCATGGCGTCGGAATCAGCGGCCGACTTCAGCGGAATTCGCAACGAACAGCGAGGCCGTGCCGTGGCGCTTGTCGTCCTGGGTGCGCCGCTCGGCCTGCCCCGGGCGCAGCGGCA
>JAIEOP010000115.1 GCA_019750465.1 Acetobacteraceae bacterium
CCGACTTGCCGAGCAAACGCCGATCCCACAGCCATTCCGGCCGTCACGCTGGCAGCGTGTGAGAAATGCGGGCTAGGTGGCCAAGTCGCACCAGACCGGGGCGTGGTCGCTGGGCTGTTCCTCCGACCGCGCCGTGATGTCGACGCCGGCATCGGCCAGGCGCTCGGCCAGCTCCGGGCTCAGGAGGACATGGTCGATGCGAAGGCCCCGGTTCGACTCGAAGGCGGGGCCGTAATCCCAGTAGGTGAAGGGCGTGCCGGCCGCCATCGGATGCAGCGCCCGCAATGCATCGGTCATTCCGAGATGCAGCAGGGCGCGGAAGCGGGCGCGGCTTTCGGGCCTGACCAGCGCGTCGGTCGGTGGCAGGGCGCCTGGCGCGAGATCGGCATCGGTGGGGCAGACGTTGAAGTCGCCGAGCACCGCGAAGGGCGTGAAGGCATCCAGCCGCGCGCGCGTCAGCGCCGCCAGCCGCTCCAGCCAGCGCAGCTTGTAGGCGAAGCCGTCCTCGCCGCCGGAATTGCCGTTGGGCAGGTAGATGCCGGCAACCTGCACGCCGTCGGCGACCCGCACCTCCAGGAAGCGCGCCTGCGCATCCTCCTCGCCGGGGAGGGCCTCGGCCAGCACCTCGAAATCGATGCGGCCGAGCACGGCAACGCCGTTGCGCCCGCCTTGTTGGCCGTGGGCGTGCACGCGGTAGCCGGTGTCGGCGAATTCCAGCGCCGGGAATTCCTCGGTCCGGCACTTGGTTTCCTGCAGGAAGACCAGGTCGGGCGCGTGGCGTGCCAGGAACCGCCGCAGGTGCGGCACGCGCCGGCGAATCGAGTTCACGTTGAAGGTGGCGAGGCGCATGGGTGGGGGGCCGATCCGGTAGGGGTCTCGGCCGCAGCTTCGCCCGGTCCCGCGCCGACCGGAAGCGCCCGCGGCCGTCAGGCCACCGCGAAGCTCACCCCGCAGCCGCAGCCGCTGACCGCCTGCGGGTTGCGCACCACGAAATGCGCGCCGATCAGCGCCTCGTTCCAATCCAGCTCCGACCCCACCAGCAGGTCGAGCGAGACGGCATCGACGAAGACGCGGATGCCATCGCGTTCCACCACCAGGTCGTCGGGCTGCGCCGCGGCCTCGAGGCCGAACCGGTAGTGGAAGCCGGAACACCCGCCGGCGTCGACGGCGACCCGCAGCCCCGCACCGGGCTGGCCTTCCCGGGCGGCGATCGCGGCGATCTGGACGGCGGCGGCGGGCGTGACGCCGAAGCCGGTGGCGGCGGCCTCGGGGGCCTGGGTATCGGCGCTCATGCGAATCTCCTTGATGCGCAACATAGGCAGCCCGGGCTCCGGCTCCAACCATCCGGACCGCAGGCGATGGTTGCCGGGCCGCGGGGGGACTGGTAGTGCGCGCGCATGCCGCACCAGGACCGCGTCCAGGATCGCGCGCCATGGGCCGTGCGGCCCGAGGCCTCCCGCGGCCGGCTGCACCCGGAACCGGGCGGCGACGCCCGCTCGCCCTTCCAGCGCGACCGCGACCGCATCATCCATTCCAGCGCCTTCCGCCGCCTGCAGTACAAGACCCAGGTCTTCGTCTTCCACGAGGGCGACCATTTCCGCACCCGCCTGACCCACAGCATCGAGGTGGCGCAGATCGCCCGCTCGATCGCCCGGCGCCTGGCGCTGGACGAGGACCTGGCGGAGGCGCTGGCACTGGCGCACGACCTCGGCCACCCGCCCTTCGGCCATGCCGGGGAGGAGGCGCTGGACAGCCAGATGCGCCCCTATGGCGGCTTCGACCACAACGCCCAGAGCCTCAAGGCGGTGACCCGGCTGGAGACGCGCTACGGCGGCTTCGACGGGCTGAACCTCACCTGGGAGACGCTGGAGGGCCTGGCCAAGCACAACGGCCCGCTGCGCCGCCCCTCCGCCTACATCATCGAGTACGACGCGCTGCACCCGCTGGAACTCGCCAGCCACGCCGCGGCGGAGGCGCAGGTGGCGGCGCTGTCGGACGACATCGCCTACAACAACCACGACCTGGACGATGGCGTCAGGGCCGGGCTGTTCGGCCTGGAGGAGGCCGCCGCCCTGCCGCTGATCGGCGAGGCCTTCCAGGCGGCGCGCGAGGCCTTCCCGGGCGTCGCGCCGGAGCGGCTGGTCTCGGAGACGGTGCGGCGCGTCATCAACGCCATGGTGCAGGACGTGGTCGCCGAGGCGGAGCGGCGCATCGACCGCCTCGGTCCGCGCTCCGCCGACGACATCCGTGCCGCCGGCGCGCCGGTGATCGCCTTCTCCACGCCGATGCTGGAGGCCAACCTCGCGATCCGGGAGTTCCTGTTCCAGCGCATGTACCGGCACTGGCGGGTGAATCGCACCATCCAGAAGTCGAAGCGGGTGACGCAGGTGCTGTTCCAGCTGTTCCACGGCGGGCCGCAGATGCTGCCGCGGCAGTGGCGCGACCGGGCCGGCGACCCGGGCAGCGCGGAGGCGGCGGGCGTGGTCTGCGACTACATCGCCGGCATGACGGATCGCTACGCGCTGGAGGAGCACCGGCGGATGACGGATCCGAACGTGCCGGGGTAGGAGCGGGGGTAGGGGCGCTGGAAACCGCGTGCGCCCTGTTGCTATTGTTCCGCCCGGAGGTTCGCCGCCGATGGCCGAGGTGATCGATCTTGAGGAACTGCGCCGCGTCAGCACGACGTTGCGACGCGTCCACGCCGATCAGTCCACGCTGCCCTCCCGCGTGGATGGGCTGGAGCGCCGGCTTGCGATCATCGAGGAGCGACAGGCGGAGGTCGAGGCCGCGATCCGCGCCCTGGGCGACGACGTCGCGCAGCTCGATAGCAAGATGGATACCGTGACTGCCCTGGTCCGGGACGACGTGGCCCGCCTGGAGACGAGCTTCGTCGAGCACCGGGCGGCGATGGACCGCCGCTTCGCCGACATGGACCGCAAGCTCGATACCGTGCTGGCGGCGATCGCCGCGCTGCGGCCTGGCTGAACCGCCGCCGTGGCCCTGTCCGGCGTGGCGCGCTAAAGCCCGCCGGCCATGACCAGTGCCCCTGACGCCGTGCCCGCCGATCCCGGCCACGACATCTTCGCCGCCCTCCGCGCCCGCACGATCGCCGCGCTGCGCGACCTGCTGCCGGACCTGCCGGAGGACGCCTTCGCCCGCGTCCAGATGGAGCCGCCGCGCGACGCCGCGCATGGCGACATGGCCACCAATGCCGCGCTGGTCGTCGGCAAGCTGGCGCGGCAGCCGCCGCCGAAGCTCGCCGCCGCGCTGGCCGCCGCGCTCGCCGCCCTGCCCGAGGTGGCGGAGGCCGCGCCCGCCGGGCCGGGCTTCGTGAACCTCCGTCTGCGGGAGGGCCATCTGCGCGCGCAACTCCCCGTGATCCTTGCCGCGGGAGTCGCCTATGGCGACGGCGCCGCCGGCCGGGGCCGCCGCGTGAACGTCGAATACGTCTCCGCCAATCCCACCGGCCCGATGCATGTCGCGCATGCCCGCGGCGGCGTGGTGGGCGACGCGCTGGCCAACCTGCTCGCCAAGGCCGGCTGGGAGGTGACCAAGGAGTACTACATCAACGACGCCGGCGCGCAGGTCCAGGCGCTCGGCTACGCCGCCTACTGGCGCTACCTCCAGGCCCTCGGCACCACGCTGACCGAGGAGCAGTTCGCCGGGCTCGTCCCCGGCGGGCTGCAATACAAGGGCGAGTACCTCATCCCGGTGGGCGAGGCGCTGCGGGACCGCTTCGGCACGAGCCTCGCCTCCGAAGACCCGGACCACCGCCACGGCATGCTCGGCCCCGACCACTGGCTCGACACCGTCCGCGCCTTCACCGTCGCCCGCATGATGGAGGCGATCCGCGACGACCTGGCGCTGCTCGGCATCCACCAGGACGTCTTCGTCTCCGAGGCGCAGCTCGTCGCGGAGGGCAAGGTCGAGCAGGCGGAGGCGCTGCTGCAGGCCAAGGGCCTGATCTACCGCGGCATCCTGGACCCCCCGAAGGGCCGCACGCCGGAGGACTGGGAGCCGCGCGAGCAGACCCTGTTCCGCGCCACCCGGTTCGGCGACGAGGTGGACCGGCCGCTGCGCAAGTCCGACGGCTCCGGCACCTATTTCGCCAACGACATCGCCAACCACCTGCACAAGATCGAGCGCGGCTTCGACGAGCTGGTGCACGTCTGGGGCGCCGACCATGGCGGCTACGTCAAGCGCATGCAGGCCGCCGTCGCCGCGCTCTCGGATGGCCGCGTCGGCCTCGACGTGGTGCTCGCCCAGGTCGTGCACGTGGTGAAGGACGGCAAGCCGGTGCGCATGTCGAAGCGCGCCGGCACCTACGTGACGCTGCGCGACCTGATCGAGGAGGTGGGCCAAAAGGTCGCTGGCGCGGGCGAAGCCCGCGACGCGGTGCGCTTCACCATGCTGACGCGCAAGGCCGATGCGCAGATGGAGTTCGACCTCGACAAGGTGCTGGAGCAGTCGCGCGACAACCCGGTCTTCTATGTGCAGTACGCGCATGCGCGCTGCCGCAGCGTGCTGCGCCAGGCCGGGGACCCGCCGGTGGCGGAGCTCGCCGCCACGCCGCTGGACGCCCTGGGCGATCCCGCCGAACTCGCGCTGATCCGCCGCATGGCCGCCTGGCCGCGCACGGTGGAGGCTGCGGCCATCGCCCGCGAGCCGCACCGGATCGCCTTTTTTCTCCATGACTTGGCGTCCGACTTTCATGTATTGTGGAACAGGGGCCGGGATGACGCGACCTTGCGGTTCATTCGGGGGGATGAGCCGGAAGCGACCCGGGCGAGGCTGGCGCTGGTCGCGGCCACCGCGGGTGTCATCCGATCCGGCCTCGCGGTGATGGGGGTCACCCCGGTCGAGGAGATGCGGTGAGGCCGCGTCGCCCGGACCGTGGTTGCCGCAAGGGGAGGCCCGGAGGATCCGGGTGAGCGGGGGCATCAGGTGAGCGACGTCACGATTCCATCCTACCGGGTGGCGCGCGAGGATCGCGGCGCCGCACCGGCCGCGCGCGTGCTGCTGATCGCCGGCGGGCTGCTCGGCGTGGTTGCCGTCGGCGGCGCCGTGGTCTGGGGGATCGGCCGCATGGGCGGTGTCGGCGGGCTGGGCGGGCCCCGCGGCGTACCGGTGCTCGAGCCGGACAGCCGCCCCATCAAGGTCCGGCCTGAGAATCCGGGTGGCCTCATCGTGCCCAATACCGACCAGCTCGTGCTGGAGCCCCTGGCCGTGCGCCGTGCCGCCGAGCGCCAGCAGGGCGCCAATGCGACACTCGCCCCGCAGCCCGAGGCGCCGCAGCTCGACCTGCTGCGGCGCGAGGCTGCGCCGCCGGCGCCGATCCCCGGTGTCGAGGGCATGACGGATTCTCCCGCCGCCGGCCCGGGTGCGCCCGCTGCCCCCTCCAGCCTCGGCAACCGCATGGCCGCGCTGCCGCCGCCGCTGCCGGTCGCGACGAACACACCTCCGGCAACCGCCAGCGCACCGGCCGCGCAGCCAGCTCCGCAGCCGCCGGCCGCGCAGCCAACCACCCCGGCGGCGACCGGCCGCATGCAGGTGCAGCTCGGCGCCCTGGCCAGCGAGGAGGCGGCGCGGGCGGAGTGGGCGAGGCTGCAGCGCCGCCTGCCCGCGCTTGCGGGCCGCCAGCCGCAAGTCATCCGACTCGATCGCGGGGCGGAGCAGGCGCCGCTGTGGCGCTTGCGCACGAGCGGCCTGCCCGATGCCCCGGCAGCCCAGGCGCTGTGCGACGCGGTGCGGGGCGTCGGTGGTGCCTGCGCGGTGGTACCCGGCACGGCGACGCCGGCGCGGGGCGGTTGAGATGGCCAGCCTGGCCCGTCCGCGCGCCGCAGTCGTGGGTCTCGCCGGGACCGCGTTCGGCGCCGAGGAGATCGCGCTGTTCCGCGACCGGCCTCCGGCCGGGCTGATCCTGTTCGCCCGCAATGTCGCGGACCCGGCGCAGCTGCGCGCCCTGACCGCGGCCGCCCGGGATCTGCTGGGCGAGGACCTGCCCATCCTGATCGACCAGGAGGGCGGCCGGGTGGCGCGGCTGCGGCCGCCGCACTGGCCAGCCTTCCCGCCTGCCGCGGATTTCGCCGGCCTGCCGGAGGCGGCGGCGCGGGCCAATGCGGCGCTGCTCGGCCTCGCCTGCCGGGCGGTCGGGCTCGACGTGGTCTGCGCCCCGGTTCTGGACCTGCGGCTGCCGGGCGCCCACGCGGTGATCGGCGATCGCGCCTTCTCCGCCGATCCGGCGGAGGTGGCCCGGCTCGGCCGTGCCTGGATCGAGGGCCTGCACCAGGCCGGCTGCATCCCGGTGGTGAAGCATGTCCCCGGCCATGGCCGCGCCCTGGTGGACAGCCACCTGGACCTGCCGCACGTCGCCGTGGACCGCGACGCGCTGGCCGAGGACTGCGCACCCTTCGCCGCGCTGGCCGGCACCGGCGCCTGGGCGATGACGGCGCACATCCTCTACGAGGCGTTCGACCCGCGGCACCCGGCGACGCTGTCGCACGAGGTGATCGGTCGGGTGATCCGCCGCGCCATCGGCTTCGAGGGTGTGCTGGTCACCGATGATCTCGGCATGAAGGCGCTGCGCGGGGCGCCCGGCGCGCTGGCGCAGCACGCCATCGCGGCGGGCTGCGACCTGGCGCTGCATTGCTCCGGAGTGCTGTCCGAGACCGCGGAGGTGCTGGCCGACTGCCCTGCCCTGTCGGATGCCGCGGCCGCCCGGATGGCGGAGGCGCGGGCGGTGGCCGCGGCGGCGTATCAGCCCTTCCTGGATGCCGCGGTGCTGGCGGGGCTGCGCGATTCGCACCTGGCGGCGGCGGCGTGAGGCGTTTCCGTGGGCCGCGTGCGCCGTGATCGCCTGGCTGCCGGAACTGGTCGCGGCGGTGCTCGCCGCCGTGCTGGCGATCACCCTGCACGAGGCGGCGCACGGCTATGCCGCGCTGGCGCTCGGCGACGACACGGCGCGCCAGCAGGGGCGGCTCAGCCTCAACCCGATCCGGCATGTCGATCCGGTGGGGACGCTGATCGTGCCGGGCATCCTCCTGGTCGGGCAGCTGCTCACCATCGGCCGGGTGGAGGGGATGTTCGGCTGGGCCAAGCCGGTGCCGGTGGCGATCTGGCGGCTGCGCTGGCCGCGCCAGGGGATGATGATGGTGGCTGCCGCCGGCCCGGCGATGAATTTCGGCCTGGCGCTGCTGGCGGGCGGGCTGATCCACGTCGCGGAGGCGCTGCTGGCGCCCTGGCTCTCGGCCGACTCGGTGGAGGGGGTCTATCGGTTCCTCCTGCTCTCCATCCTGGCGAACCTGGTGCTCGGCCTGTTCAACCTGCTGCCCATCCTGCCGCTGGACGGCGGCCGCATCCTCGCGGGGCTGCTGCCGCGTCCGCTGGCGCTGCCGTTCATGCGGCTGGAGCCCTTCGGGATCCTCCTCGTGCTCGGCCTCGTCTTCGTGCTCCCGCGCGTGGCGGACGGCGTCGACCCGGTGGGATGGGTGCTCAGCAACGTGGTGCTGCGGGGCTTCGGCCTCGTGCTGTGGCTGACGGGGAACGGCTGAGAATGAACCAGCCGGGCCCAACCCTCGCGCTGCACCTCCGCCTCGATGGCTTCGAGGGGCCGCTCGATCTGCTGCTGGACCTGGCGCGGGCGCAGAAGGTTGATCTCGCGCGCATCTCGCTGGTCGCACTGGTCGACCAGTACCTGGCGGTGGTCGAGGAGGCCCGCGCGGTGCGGCTGGAGCTGGCGGCCGACTGGCTGGTCATGGCCGCCTGGCTGGCCTGGCTGAAATCCCGCCTGCTGCTGCCGCCCGACGAGGCCGGGGAGGAGCCCGACGCCGAGGCGCTGGCTGCCGCGCTGACCGACCGTCTCGCGGAGCTGGAGCGCATGCGCGCCGCCGCCGCCTGGCTGGGCCGGCGCGACCAGCTTGGCCGCGAGGTCTTCGGCCGCGGCGCCGCCGAATCGCTGACCGTGCAGGACCGCACCGGCATCGCGGCCGAGCTGCCGGCGCTGCTGCAGGCCTATGCCGCGGCGCGGCGCCGGGCGTTGGGGCGGCGGCCCTACACGCCGAAGCCGCGCCGGCTCTGGACGGTGCAGGAGGCGATCGCGCGGCTCGGCCGGGTGATCGGCAGGCTGCCGGACTGGGCGGTGCTGCAGCGCTTCCTGCCGGAGAGCCTGGCGGAGCTGGACGCGGTGGAGCGCCGCGCGGCGCTCGCCAGCACGCTGCTCGCGGCGCTGGAGACGGCGCGTGGCGGGACGGTGGAGCTGCGCCAGGACCGCGCCTTCGGCCCGATCATGGTGCGCCGCCGCGCCGCTGAGGAGGAGGTCGCGCATGTCCGGGCCGCTTGAGGGCGCCACGCCGGGCGGCGTGCCGGATACCCCGGCTGCCGCCTTCGAGACCCCGGCCGCGCCCGACCCGGCCGACTGGGACCAGGCGCTGCGTTTGGCGGAGGCGCTGGTCTTCGCCTCCGACCGGCCGGTGCCGCCGGCCCGCCTCCAGCCCGTGCTGCCGCCGGGCTGCGAGGCCGGCGCCGTGCTGGCCGCCCTCGCCGAGCGCCGCGCCAACCAGCCCGTGCGGCTGGTGGAGGTCGCCGGCGGCTGGGCCTTCCGCACCGGCCCCGACCTTGCCCCGGCGCTCACCCGGGTGGTGGAGGTGCCGCGCCGCCTGCCGCGGGCGGCCATGGAGACGCTGGCCATCATCGCCTATCACCAACCCGTCACCCGCGCCGAGATCGAGGAGATCCGCGGCGCCGCCCTGGCGCAGGCCACGCTGGAGAGCCTGCTGGAGATGGGGCTGGTGGCGCCGCGCGGCCGCAAGGAGGTGCCGGGGCGGCCCAGCCTCTGGGGCACCACGCCGAAATTCCTGGAGCAGTTCGGGCTGCGCGCGCTCTCCGACCTGCCGCGGCGCGAGGAGCTGGTGAACGAGCCGACGCTGCCGCTGGGCGGCGGCGCGCCGAACCGCTGAACGCCGGCGCCGGCAGGTGCCGGGGGCAGCGGAAGGCCCTATAGCCCTCTCCCGAGATGACCCTCCGCCTCGCCGGCATCCAGCACGCCTATGGGCCGAAGCCCGTGCTCCGCGGCATCGACCTCGAGGTCGGGCGCGGCGAGATCCTGTGCCTGCTCGGCCCCTCCGGCGATGGCAAGACCACGCTGCTCCGCCTCGTCGCGGGATTGGAACCGCTACAATCCGGGCGCATCGAGCTGGGCGGCGAGGTGGTGGCCGAGCCGGGGCGGGAGGTGCCGCCGGAGCAGCGCCATGTCGGCTTCGTCTTCCAGGACTATGCGCTGTTCCCCCACCTGACGGTGGAGGAGAACGTCGCCTTCGGCCTCAGGCGCGCGCCGAAGGGCGAGCGGGCCTGGCTGGTGGCCGAGGCGCTGGCCCGGGTCGGGCTGGAAACCTATGCCCGCGCCTGGCCGCACATGCTCTCGGGCGGGCAGCAGCAGCGCGTGGCGCTGGCCCGCGCCCTGGCACCGCGGCCGCAGGTGGTGCTGCTGGACGAGGCCTTCGCCAGCCTCGATGCGCGGCTGCGCGAGCAGGTGCGCGACGACACCCTGCACGTGCTGCAGACCGCCGGCATCCCGGCCATGATCGTGACGCACGACGCCGAGGAGGCGATGTTCATGGCCGACCGCATCGCGCTGATGCGGGACGGGCGGGTGATGCAGCTCGGCACGCCGCGGGAGCTCTACCTGCATCCCGCCAACCCCTTCGTCGCCACCTTCCTCGGCGAGGTGAACCGCCTGCCGGCGCTGGTGCGCGGCGGGCGGGCGGAGACGGTGCTGGGCGCGCTCCCCGCCCCCGCGGGCGTATCGGATGGCCCGGCCGAGGTATTGCTGCGGCCGGAGGGGCTGCGGCTGGTGGCGGACGGGCGGGGCGGCCCGCAGGCGGCGCGCGGCCTGGCCCTCGCGACCGGCGGCGCCGGAGCCAACCTGGCCCCGGTCATGACCCTGGCCGCGGCCGGCGTGATGGCGGAGGTGGAGGCGAGCCGGCTGCTCGGGGCGACGACGCTGGTGCATCTCGCGGTCGCGGACGGTGCGGGCGGCGTGCTGCACCTGCATGCGCGCACCCCCCCTGGGGTGGGGCTGGCGCGTGGACAGCGGGTTACCGTTGCGATGGACCCGGAGCGGGCCTTCGTATTTCCACCCGAGGCTCCCTAGATCCGGGTGGCGGGACACCGCGCGCCCCGCCGGGGCGGGCCGCGCGTGGTGCGCCGCGATTGTCCCCTGCGATTGTCGCTTGGGGGTGTTCCTGCTAACGGAGGCGACCTCGCGGCCGAAGCGTCCTCATTGTGGGGGCCGGTGTCGCGGTCGGGAAGGACATGTTCGACCTCGCCTGGTCCGAGATCGCGCTGATCGGCGTGGTTGCCCTGGTCGTGATCGGCCCGAAGGATCTGCCGGAGGCGATCCGCGGCGTCGCGCGCGGCGTGCAGAAGCTGCGCCGCATGGCCGCCGAGTTCCAGGGCCATGCCGACGAGCTGGTGCGCGAGGCCAAGCTCGACGAGGTGCGCAACCAGATCAACGAGGTGCGCAGCGCGGTGAACGACATCCGCAATTTCGACCTGCGCACCGAGATCGAGAGGAACGTCGATGCCGACGGCACCATCCGCA
Source organism: Acetobacteraceae bacterium (assembly GCA_019750465.1). Lineage (GTDB taxonomy): Bacteria > Pseudomonadota > Alphaproteobacteria > Acetobacterales > Acetobacteraceae > JAIEOP01. Next base: position 10,598 of record JAIEOP010000115.1, read on the forward strand.
GCACCTTCCAGGACGACCCGCTGAAGTCCGACTGGGCGAACCCGCCGCCGGTGGTGACCACGCCCGCCCCCGACCCCGCGGCGATGGAGGGCGCCTCCGCCGGCATGGCGCCGCCTGCGCCGCCGGCCTTCATCCCGCCGGCCGCCGTGCCGCCCCCACCCTCCGTCGTGGTGGCGGCCGCCGCGCCAGCGCCGCCGCCGGCCTGGCCGCCGGCTCCGGCGGCCGCGCCCGATCCTGTGGCGGCGGCCGCACCGCTGCCGCCGCAGCCGGTCACGGCGGACCCGCAGAAGAGCTGAGCGGCGGCGAAGCATGGGCGGCGGGGTCCAGGGCGAACCCGGCAGCGCCTGGAGCCTGCCTCCGGCCGCGCGGCTGGCCGATCCCGGCGCACCCTATCTCTGGGCTGTGCTCGCGCTCGTTGTGGCGCTCGGCGTCTGCTGTTACCTCCTGATCCGCCGCCGCCGGCGCGCCGGCCCGGCCGCGCAACCCGTGACGCCCCAACGAAAGAAGACCGTGGCGAGCCAAATCGAGGACACGATCGACGACAAGCCGATGCCGTTGATCGACCACCTGATGGAGCTGCGCCAGCGGCTGCTGTGGTCGGTCGGCGCCTTCGTGCTGGCCTTCGCGGTCTGCTACTATTTCTCCTCCCAGATCTACGCCTTCCTGGCGCAGCCGCTGGCCGACATCCTGCACCGGCAGGGCGGCGGCGACCGGCGGATGATCTTCACCGCGCTCTACGAGGCCTTCTTCACCTACCTGAAGGTGGCGTTCTTCGGGGCGGTGTTCTTCTCCTTCCCGATGTGGGCGACGCAGCTCTGGCTGTTCGTTGCGCCAGGGCTCTACCGCAGCGAGAAGAAGGCGATCGCGCCCTTCCTGATCGCCTCGCCCTTCCTGTTCGTGGCGGGGGCGGCGCTGGCCTACTACTTCATCTTCCCGCTGGCCTGGAGCTTCTTCATCTCCTTCGAGACGCCGCCCGACGGCAGCGCCCTGCCGGTGCAGCTCGAAGCCAAGGTCAGCGAATACCTGTCGCTGGTCATGCACATGATCCTGGCCTTCGGGATCGCGTTCCAGTTGCCGGTGCTGCTGACCCTGCTGTGCCGCGTCGGGATCCTCAACGTGGAGAGCCTGCGCAAGGGGCGGCGCTACGCGATCGTGGGCATGTTCGTGGCGGCGGCCGTCCTGACGCCGCCCGACGTGATCAGCCAGCTCGGCCTCGCGATCCCGCTGATCCTGCTCTACGAGATCTCGATCCTGGCGGCGCGGTGGATGACGCCGAAGGTTGACGAGGATAACGAGAAGGGGGCGAAGGCATGACCGCGCAGCCGGATGCCGCGGACTTCGCGCGGATCGAGACCGCTGATGACGAGGTGTTCGAGATGGTGAACCTGCCGCGCGGCGATACCGGCGTGGACGGCACCATCTACGTCTCCAGCATGCAGGGACCGCATGGGCCGCGGGTGAAATGGTATCCGCAGCGGCCGGGACCGGATGCGCCCTGCCTCACGGTCACGCTCGAACAGCCGCCGCGGGTGATCAATCACGGCCTGTCGGCGCGCGATGCCCGATCCGGGCAGGACGCAGTTGAGCGTTGGGTCGCGCTCAACCGCGAGGGCCTGTTGCGCTTCTGGTTCGACGGATCGTCCTGGACCGTCGATGAGGTCTACTCCTTCGCCAAGGGCCTGGCGAAGTTGGATTGAAGGCAGCGGACCAGCACCATGCATGATATTCGTGCGATCCGGGCGGATCCGGCGGCCTTTGATGGGTCGCTCGCGCGGCGTGGGTCGCCGCCCATGTCTGAGCGGGTTCTCGAAGCGGACAAGTGGCGCAGGGACGCCATCGCACTCGCTGAAGATGCACAGCGCCGCCGCAACGAACGATCCAAGGCGATCGGCCAAGCGAAGGCTAGGGGCGATTCAGCGGAGACGGAGCGTCTCCTGAACAGCGTCAATGCCGATATCGATGAAGCCGCCGCGCTTGAAGTCCCGAAACGTGAGGAGGAGCTGAAGGGATTGCTGGAATCCCTCCCCAACATCCTCGACCCCGACGTCCCCGATGGCGCCGACGAGACCGCCAACCTCGTCCTCCACCAGCACGGCACCCCCGCCGTGCTGCCCTTCGACGCGCGGCAGCATTTCGAGATCGGCGAGGCGCTCGGCCTGATGGACTTCGCTGCCGCGGCGAAGCTCGCCGGCAGCCGCTTCACCGTGCTGAAGGGCGCGTTGGCGCGGCTGGAGCGCGCGCTCGGCCAGTGGATGATCTCGCTCCACGCCGACGAGCACGGCTACACCGAGGTCTCGCCGCCGCTGCTGGTGAACGACGCCGCGCTCTACGGCACCGCGCAGCTGCCGAAGTTTGCCGAGGATCTGTTCCGCACCACCGATGGCCGCTGGCTGATCCCCACCGCCGAGGTGCCGCTGACCAACCTTGCCGCCGGCGAGATCCTGGCGCCGGATGCGCTGCCCATCCGCGTCACCGCGCTGACGCCCTGCTTCCGCTCCGAGGCGGGCAGCGCGGGGCGCGACACGCGCGGCATGCTGCGCCAGCACCAGTTCCAGAAGTGCGAGCTGGTCTCCATCACCCGCCCCGAGGACAGCGACGTCGAGCACGAGCGCATGACGCGCTGCGCCGAGCGCGTGCTGACCGAGCTCGGCCTCACCTGGCGCCGCGTCTTCCTGTGCGCCGGCGACACCGGCTTCGCCAGCGCGCGCACCTACGACCTGGAGGTCTGGCTGCCGGGGCAGGGGGCGTGGCGGGAGATCTCCTCCTGCTCCAACTGCCGGGACTTCCAGGCGCGGCGGATGAACGCGCGCTATCGCCCCGCCGAGGGCGCCGGGGGCAAGTCCGCCACCGCCTTCGTGCACACGCTGAACGGATCGGGGGTCGCGGTCGGGCGCGCGCTCATCGCGGTGCTGGAGACGCACCAGCAGGCCGACGGCTCGGTGCTGGTGCCGGACGTGCTGCTGCCCTGGATGGGCGGGCTGTCGCGCATCGCGCGCTGACGCCGTCTGCCGGGCAACCGATGGGCACGGCCCGCTGACGGCCGCCTGCGCAGCACGCGGACGTGACGACGCGGCGGCCCTCCTGCCCCGGTTTTGCCGGAAACGCACCCGACAGCATCGGCCGGCCACCTGCGATGGAGCGCATGCACCGCTTTCCCCGTACCGCCACGCGCCACCAGGCCGCGTCACGGCGATGAGTCCCGACACGCTCCTCGGCACCGCTGCGCTCGCCCGGCGCGACATGCCGGCGCCGAGCGCGCCAGCGCGCGTCACGGCGGCACCGGACCTCGAAGCGCTGCTGGGCCATGCCGCACCGGACTGGCTGACGCTGGCCGTCATCCTCTACCTGATGCTGCCGGGGCTGCTCTTCCTCGGCGGCTGGGCGTTGCCGACAGCTGCGGCGGCGGCGGTGCTGGCGGGATTCGGCGCGTTGGCCCTGGCGCCCGGCTGGGCGGGCGGATGGCCGCTCGGCCTGCGCATGACGGCGCTCTGCCTCGGCCTCGGCCTGGCCTGGGCCGCGGCCACCGGCGCGCATCACCTGCTCTACAGCACCGCCGACTGGCAGGTGCGGGACGCCGTGCTGCGCGACCTGGCCCTCGGGCCCTGGCCGGTGGGCTATAGGCAGGCGGACGGCACCGCCTGGCTGCTGCGCGCGCCGCTCGGCTTCTTCCTGCCGGCCGGGCTGGCCGGGCAGGGGCTGGGCCTGCGGGCGGCCCAGGGGCTGCTCTGGGCCTGGTGCGGCGCCGGGCTCGGGCTGGTGCTGGCGCTGCTCGCCGGCCTCGGCCGCGCGCTGCTGCCGCTCCATCCGGGTCGGGCCTTTGCCGTCCTGGGGGGCACCTTCGTGCTGTTCCACGGCGCCGATATCCTGCCCAACCTGGTCCTGGACGGTCACGCGGGCGCGGGGCTGCTGGCTTCCTGGGGCCGCGGCGGGGAGTGGTGGAACCGCCTGTTCCAGTACTCCGGCCATGTCACGGCCGTGCTCTGGGCGCCGAACCACGCGCTGCCGGCCTGGCTGGCCACGCTGCTGCTGCTGCGCCATGCCCGCGCCCCGGACTTTCCGCGACTGGCGGCGCTGCCACTGGCGGCCGCCGCCTTCTGGAGCCCGATCGGCGCGGCCGGCGCGGCGCTGCTGACCCTGGCGGCACTGGCGCCCGGGGGCGCGTGGCGGGGCGCGTGGCGGGGCGCGTGGCGGGGCGTGCTGGCCGCCCCGGGCAATTGGCTGGCCGCCGGGTTCGCCCTGCCGCTCTGCCTCTACCTCACCGCCGGGGTCGGGCAGGTGCCGCATGGCGCGCTGCTGGCGCTGCATCCGCCGGCGGAGGCGGCGGCACGCTGGCTGCTCCTGCTGGTCATCGAGGTCCTGCCCTGGGCGGTGCCGGTTGCGCTGCTGCTGCGCGGCGGCTGGCCGTTCCGCGCCGCGGTCGCGCTGCTCGGCGTTCTGCCCGCCTATGTCTTCGGGCCGGGCAACGAGATGGCCTCGCGCGGCGGCATGGCGCCGCTGGCGGTGCTGGCCGTCGCGGCCGGGGCGGCGCTGCTGGTGCCGGCGATTCGGGCGCGGTCACGCCCGGCCTGGCTGGCGCTGCGCGGGGTCGCCGCCCTGGCCGTGGCGGGGGCGGTGATGGAGGCGAGCCTGCTGGCCGCGCGCCCCGCCTGGCCGGCGAGCCCGGACTGCGCCGTGCCGCAGGCGGCGCACCAGTCGGTGTTCGACGACTCCACCGACTGGTCGCACTACGTGGCGCCCTGGCCGGAGCCGGCGCTGGTGCCCTGGATGGCGCCGCCGGTGCTGCGCGCGCTGCCGCCCGAGGAGCGGGCGCCGCGCTGCTGGCCACGCGGGCGGCCCTGAGCCGGTCAGTTCCCCGTCGGCTTGCCCATCCGACCGGCCAGGTCCTGGATGAACTGCCAGGCCACGCGGCCCGAGCGCGCGCCGCGCGTCACGGACCACTCGTTGGCGCCGCGCCGCAGCTCTTCCTCGGTCGCGTCGAGGCCGAGTGCCCTGGCGTAGCCTTCGACCATGGCGAAGTAGGTGGGCTGGTCGCAGTTGTGGAAGCCGAGCCAGAGGCCGAAGCGGTCGGAGAGCGAGACCTTCTCCTCCACCGCCTCGGCCGGGTTGATCGCCGTGCTGCGCTCGTTCTCGATCATGTCGCGCGGCATCAGGTGGCGGCGGTTGGAGGTGGCGTAGAAGATCACGTTGGCCGGCCGCCCCTCGATGCCGCCGTCGAGCACGCTCTTCAGCGCCTTGTAGTCGGCGTCCTCGCGCTCGAAGGAGAGGTCGTCGCAGAACACCAGGCAGCGCCGCCCCGGATGGGCGCGCAGGATGTTCAGCAGCTCGGGCAGGGTGCGGATGTCCTCGCGGTGGATCTCGATGAGCGCGAGGCTGCCGGGGTGGGCGCGGTTGGCCTCGGCATGCGCGGCCTTGACCAGCGACGACTTGCCCATGCCGCGCGCGCCCCAGAGCATGACGTTGTTCGCGCTGAAGCCGCGGGCAAAGCGCAGCGTGTTCTCGCCGAGGATGTCGCGCTGGCGGTCGATGCCGCGCAGCAGCGCCATGTCCACGCGGCTGACCCGCGGCACCGGCTGCAACGCGGCGGGCGGCCCGGGATGCCAGACGAAGGCCTCGGCTCCGGTCGGCGCGGGCGGTGCGGGCGGCGGCGGCGCAAGGCGCTCCAGCGCCTCCGCGATGCGGGTGAGAAGCGCGGTGTCGAGAGTCATCAGCACCAGTCCGGGCAGGATCAAGGGTCGGGGTGGGGCGTAGGGCGGCGCGCCCCGGGCGTGAAGGGGCGGACGGCCCGCCGCCCTTGACGCACCGGGGCCGGCGGCTAGGGTGCGCCGCCACTCCCCCACATGACGGAAACGACAGGGATGCTGATTTCCCCCGCCTATGCGCAGGATGCCGCCGGCGGCGGCATGGCGCTGGCCATGCAGATCCTGCCGCTGCTGCTGATCTTCGTGGTGTTCTACTTCCTGCTGATCCGCCCGCAGCAGAAGCGGCAGAAGGAACACCGCGAGATGCTCAAGGCGATCAAGCGCGGCGACCGCGTGCTGACCGCGGGCGGGATCATCGCGCAGGTGACGAAGGTGAAGGACGGCGTGGACGAGGTGGAGGTGGAGATCGCCCCGAACGTGCGCGTGAACGTGCTGCGCAGCACGATCGGCGACATCTTCAAGCCGGTGGCGGCGAACGATGCGAAGGAGACGGCGAAGGGCTGATCCGGTCGCGCCGCCCGCGGCTCCGGTCGGGCGCGGCGTGATGCGCGGCGAGGGGGGGTGGGGTGCTACGGCAGGATGTCGGCCACGCGCAGCGTGAGGCCGGGCAGTGCCTCCGGCGCCAGCACCGCATCCGGCCCGAAGGTCTCCACGCTGGCGTAGCCGTCGGGGCGCGGGCCGCGACAGACCTCGACCACGCCCTGGCCGAGGTTGACGATCCAGAATTCCCGGATGCCGTGCGCACCATAGAGCGCCAGCTTCACGGTGCGGTCGAAGCGCAGCGTGCCGTCCGACAATTCGATCAGCAGCAGCACGTCCGTCGGGCCGGGGTGGCGCCGCGTATAGCCGCCCGGGCGCGGCCGCAGCAGGGCGAAATCCGGCTGCGGCTCATTGTAGGAGTCAAGTCGGACCGGGTTCCCGACGGAGACGATCGCGTCATCCCCAACCGCCCGGACCAGCGGCGTCGTGAGCGTCATGCTCGTGCCGGCATGGTGATCGCCAATGGGCGCCATGGCGATCAACTCCCCCTCGATCAGCTCGACACGGTCGTCCTCATGCAGGATGCCCGCGGCGCCCATCCGGTGGTACTCGACCACGTCGATCTTCCGCCGGCTGATCCAGGGGTGGTTCAGGAGTCCTTCCACGGCCGTGGCCTCGACTCCCTCCCCCGTTGGCGGGGGAGGGCTGGGGTGGGGGTGCCTAATCTCCGGGGCGGGGGCAGTGCGCCACCCCCCACCCGACCCTCCCCCGCCAGCGGGGGAGGAGAAGAACTGCGTCAGGCGCTCTGGCCGGACTTCATGCCGCCCTGCTGCAGCAGGGTGGCGACGACCTCCCAGTCCACCAGCTTGTTCAGGAAGTTGTCGAGGTAGTTCGGCCGGACGTTGCGGAAATCCAGGTAGTAGGCGTGCTCCCAGACGTCGCAGCCGAGGATCGGCTGGCCCTCGCCGGTGCTCAGCGGGTTGGCGCCGTTCGGGGTCTTGGTGACCTTGAGCTTGCCGTCCGTGCCGATCACCAGCCAGGCCCAGCCCGAGCCGAACTGCGTCACGCCGGCCTGCTTGAAGGCCTCGCGGAACTGCGCCAGGCCGCCGAGGTCCTGGGTGATCTTCGCCTCCAGCGCGCCTGGCAGCTTGTCCCCGCCGCCCTTCGGCGACATCACCTGCCAGAACAGGATGTGGTTCCAGTGCTGCCCGGCCTGGTTCAGCACGGGCAGGCCATCGGCGCCCTGCTTGCCGGCCTCGGCGCAGATCTGCTCGAGCGACTTGCCGGCGAGGCCCTTGCCCTCGATCAGGCCGTTCAGCGCCACGACATAGGCATTGTGGTGCTTGCCGTGGTGCAGCTCCAGCGTCTCCTGGCACATGTTCTGGCCGGCGAGCGCATTGGCGGAATAGGGCAGCGGCGGCAGGCTGAAGGCCATGGTCTCTCTCCCGTGTCGTGGAGCGCGGGCGGGCGGGCTGCGCGGCCGCGCATTCGGTCTGGATCGCGGCCCGGCATGCCGAGGGCGCCCCGGACAGCTAGGCGGGGGTCCAGGGCCAGTCAAGCAAACGCGGCGTGACGCGCCGCGGCGCCGGTTCGCAACCGCGCGGGGCCGCGCCATAAGCCGCCGATGCCCCAGCGTACCGGCGACCCGCCGCTCTCGCCCCCTGCTGCGATCGCGCGGGCCGAGGATCCGGACCGCTTCCTCTGCGCGCTCTTCGCCCCGGCAGCGCGGCGCGAGGCACTGTTCGCGCTGATCGCCTTCAACCACGAGCTGGCGCGCGCCCGCGCCGCCGCGCGTACGCCGCTGATCGCGCTGATGCGGCTGCAATGGTGGCGCGACGCGGTGCGGGACGCCGCCGCCGGCAAGCCCGCGCGGCGGCACGAGGTGGCCGGGCCGCTGCACGCCGCGAT
>JAIEOP010000126.1 GCA_019750465.1 Acetobacteraceae bacterium
GTCCGCCGGCACGCCCAGGCGCTGCGCCGCGGCCCCGATCAGCACCTCGCGCGCCTGGGCGGCCGCGCGGCGCAGCCGGGGCTGCACCAGCCGCACGCCCCAGGAGGCACCGGCATACTGCTCGTTCACCGGGGTGTAGCGGAACGGACCCTCCGGCTGCGCCACTTCCACGCCCACGGCAGAGAGCGGCACGCCGAGCTCGTCCGCGACGATCTGCGCATGCGCGGTGTGCGTGCCCTGACCCATCTCGACGATGGGGCTGAGCACCGTCACCCGCCCATCCGCGCCGATGCGCAGGAAGGCCGTGACGCGGCCCGGCCCGGCATTCGGGCTGTCACCCGGCGGAATTGCGGTGGGCGGCGGTCCCGGCGGCGCCTGCTGCGCGCCGGCGGCAATCGGGATCAGCAGCGCGGCACCGGCGGCCGTCAGCACGGCGCGGCGGTCGAGGATGGCGGTCATGGCGCTGCCTCCCCTATGCCCGGCTCGACGCCGCGCGGATCGCGGCGCGGATGCGCTGGTAGGTGCCGCAGCGGCAGAGATTGCCGGCCATGGCGGCATCGATCTCGGCATCGGTCGGCCGTGGCGTCCGCGCCAGCAGCGCCGCCGCGCTCATGATCTGGCCGGACTGGCAGTAGCCGCATTGCGGCACCTGCGCCTCGATCCAGGCAAGCTGCACCGGATGGCGGCCCTCGCGATGCAGCCCCTCGATGGTGGTGACGCGCCTGCCCTGGAGGTCGCCGATCCGGGTCTGGCAGGACCGTACCGGCGCGCCATCCACATGCACGGTGCAGGCGCCGCACTGGGCGATGCCGCAGCCATACTTGGTGCCGGTCAGCTCCAGATGGTCGCGCAGCGCCCAGAGCAGCGGCATCTCCGGATCGAGGTCGAGGCGCCGCGCTTCGCCGTTGACGGTGATGTCGATCATGCCGTGGCCTCCCCGCCGGGTCCTTCCGGCGGACCCTTCTGGCGGGGCAGATGGCGCGGGGCTAAGCCTTGCGCAATGTCCCGCCGGCAGCACGATGCCGGGCGGGGCGGGGAAGGGAGCCGCGTCCATGCATCGCCGCCGCCTGATCGCCACCGCCGCGCTGCTGCCGGGCCTGCGCGGGCACGCCCGCGCCCAGGCCGCCTGGCCGAGCCGGCCGGTGCGGCTGGTCGTGCCCTTCGGCCTCGGCGGCTCGGCCGACGTGGCCGCGCGCCTGCTGGCCGAGCCCCTGTCCGCGGCGCTGGGCCAGCCCGTGGTGGTGGAGAACCGGCCCGGCGCCGGGGCGGTGATCGGCACGGAGGCAGTGGCGAAGTCCGCGCCGGACGGACACACGCTGCTGGTGATGTCGAACACCCACACCGCCAACGAGACGCTGATTCCGCAGCGGCCCTATGCGCTGCTGCGCGACCTGGCGCCGGTCGGCGCCCTGAACATCGCGCACCACGTGCTGGCGGTGCACCCCTCGCTCGGCGTGCGGACCCTGCCGGAGCTGATCGCCAAGGCGAAGGCGGAGCCGGGCCGGCTGGACTACGCCTCCTCCGGCCCCGGCACGCCCTACCACATTGCCGGCGAGGTGTTCCGCGCCATGGCCGGCATCGGGGTGAACCACATCCCCTTCCGCGGCTCGAACGAGGCGCGCACGGCGCTGATCGCCGGCCAGGTGCCGATCATGTTCGACGCCATCCCCACCATGCGCGAGCAGATCGGCACCGGCCGCGTGCTCGGGCTGGCGACCACCGGGCCGCAGCGCAGCCCGCTGCTGCCGGAGCTGCCGACGGTGGCGGAAACGCTGCCGGGCTACGAGGCTTCGATCTGGCTCGGCATCATGGCACCGGCGGCCACGCCCACGGCGGTTCTGGAGCGGCTGAACGCGGAGCTGAACCGATTGCTGGAGACGCCCGCCGCGCGCGATGCCATGGTCCGCGGCGGCGCGCTGCCCATGCCGATGACGCTCGCCGCCTTCGCCGCGTTCCTGCGCGCCGACATCGAGCGGCAGCGGGAGTGGATCCGCATGGCCGGCATCACGGCGGGCTGAAGCAGGAGAGACGCATGGTCGCCTTCACCCTCAACGGCGCGGCGGTCGCGCTGGACATGCCGGCGGAGGTGACGCTGCTGCACGCGCTGCGCGGCCCGGGCGGCCTCTCCGGCCCACGCTTCGGCTGCGGTACGGAGGATTGCGGCTCCTGCATGGTGCTGCTGGACGGCGCGCCCGCCTATGCCTGCACGCTGCCCGCCGGCAGCGTCGCCGGGCGCGCGGTGACGACGGTGGAGGGGCTCGGCACGCCGGACGCGCCGCACCCGCTGCAGACGGCCTTCCTGGCCGAGCAGGCAGGGCAATGCGGGTACTGCCTCTCCGGCATCCTGGTGAGCGCGGCGGCGCTTCTGGCGCGCGATCCGGACCCGGACGACGCGACCATAAAGGCGGCACTCGACCCGCATCTCTGCCGCTGCGGCAGCCACAACCGGATCATCCGCGCGGTGCGCCGCGCGGCGCAGGCGATGGGGAGCGTCGCGGCATGAGTGGCTTCTCCCCCGGCGCACGTCCGGATGACGGCAGGCCGAAGCTGCCTGGCAGCATGCATGCCAACCGTCGCCTGTCACAGTGGCTGGCCTTCCCGGCGGACGGCGTGGTCACGCTGAAGCCGGGCAAGGTGGAGATCGGCCAGGGCATCCTGACCGCGCTCACGCAGATCGCGGCGGATGAGCTGGACGTCGCACCGGCGCGCATCGCATTGGCACGCACCACGACGGGCGAGAGCCCGAATGAGGGTGTCACCTCCGGCAGCCTCTCCATCCAGGATGGCGGCAGCGCGGTGCGGCATGCCTGTGCCGCGACGCGCGCGATCTTCCTGCAGGTGATCTCCCAGCGCACCGGCGTGCCGATCGAGCGCATCACGGTGGAGGATGGCCGCTTCCTCGGGCCGGACGGAGCGGAGATCGGCAGCTACTGGTCGCTCGCCGGGGCCGGGTTGCTGAAGACCGAGGCGCCGGCGGATGCGCAGCCGAAGCCACCGGCGGCGCGTCGCGTCGCGGGACGGTCCATCGCGCGGCTCGACCTGCCGGACAAGGTCTTCGGCGCCGCGCGCTTCGTGAACGACCTGCGCCTGCCCGGGATGCTGCATGCCCGCGTGGTGCGCCCGCCCTCCCGCCGCGCCGCGCTGCGTGGGGTGGGGGAGGTCGCCGTGCCGCCCGGCGCGCAGGTCGTGCGCGACGGCAGCTTCCTCGCCGTGATCGCGGAGCGGGAATGGGAAGCCGAGGCGCTGGCCACGCGGGTTGCGGCGCGCAGCACCTGGGAGGAGACGGATACGCTGCCCGAGGCCGACGCGCTGGCGGAGTGGCTCGACGAGGCGGGGGCACGCGGCGAATCCACCGTGGTGGTGGAGCGGATCGCGGATGGCGGCGTCGGCGCCGCCGTGCGCAGCGTGACGCGGCGCTTCCACCGCCCCTACATTGCGCACGCCTCCGTCGCGCCCTCCTGCGCCGTGGCGCGCTGGGACGGCGACGTGGTGCAGATCTGGTCGCACACCCAGGGCGTGTACAACCTGCGCGATGATGTGGCGACGACCTTGCGCACCACGACCGACAAGGTGGTCGTGCGCCACATGGAGGGCGCCGGCTGCTACGGCCACAACGGCGCCGACGACGTGGCGCTGGAGGCTGCGCTGATCGCCCGCGCCGTGCCGGGCCGGCCCCTGCGGCTGTTCTGGACCCGCGCGGAGGAGCTGGGCTGGGCACCCTTCTCGCCGGCCATGCTGGTGGAGATCGAGGCCGAGCAGGCGGCCGACGGCACGCTGGTCGGCTGGCGCAGCCGCATCACCTCGAACGGCCATTCCGGCCGCCCCGGGCGCGATCCGAATCCGACGCTGGTCGCCGCCAGCTACCTTGCCGATCCTTTCCCGGTGAAGCCTTCCATCAACCCGCCCCTGGCCAGCGGCGGTGGCGCGCAGCGCAACGGCGTGCCGTTCTACCGCATCCCGTCCATGCGCATCGGCCTGCGGCGCCTGCTGGAGATGCCGGTCCGCACCTCGGCGCTGCGCGGCCTCGGTGCGCTGATCAATGTCTGGTCCATCGAGGCGGTGATGGACGAGCTGGCCGCGCTCGCCGGCGAGGACCCGCTCGACTACCGCCTGCGCCACCTGGACGACGCGCGCTCGCGCGACGTGCTGGAACGGGCCGCCGCCATGGCCGGCTGGCGCGGCCGCGCGCGACGCGAGGGCTGGGGCATGGGCATCGCCGCGGCGCGATACAAGAACGGCGGCGCCTGGGCCGCGGTGGTGGCCGAGATCGAGGCGCGCGAGCGCATCTTCTGCCGCCGCCTCTGGATCGCCGGCGACGCGGGCGAGGTGGTGAACCCCGACGGCATCGCCAACCAATTCGAGGGCGGCGCCATCCACGGCGCCTCCGTGGCGCTGCTGGAGCGCGTGACATTCGACCGGCGCCGCATCACCAGCGATTCCTGGGAGGGCTATCCGATCCTGCGCTTCTCCGAGGTGCCGCAGGTGGCTGTCGAGATGATCGACCGGCCGGAGCTGCCCTTCCTCGGTGCTGGCGAGGCCAGCATGGGGCCGACCATCGCTGCGATCGCCGGCGCGATCCACGACGCGCTCCGCGTGCGCGTGCGGCGGCTGCCCTTCACGCCGGAGAGCATCGCGGAGGCAACAGCCTGATGGCACACGAGCCGATCGTCATTGCCGGCGGCGGCATCGGCGGCCTCGGCGCGGCGCTGGCGCTGGGCCGCGCCGGCCACCCGGTGCGGCTGTTCGAGCGGGCGGAGGAGTTCCGCGAGATCGGCGCCGGCATCCAGCTCGGCCCGAACATCTGGGCGATGTTCGACCGGCTCGGCGTGCAGGACGCCATGGCGGCGCAGGCGGCCTTCCCGACGGCGCTTGTCATGCGCTGCGCCGTGCACGGCCACGAGGTTACCCGCGTGCCGCTGGACGGCATGCGCGAGCGCTACGGCGAGCCCTACGCCGTCATCCATCGCGGCGACATGCTGCAGGTGCTTCTGGAGGCTTGCCGCGCCACGCCCGGCGTCACGCTGGAGACCGGCCACACCGTCACCGGCTACGTGCAGGACGCGGGCGGAGTGACGGTGCAGCTCGAGGAAGCCGTGCCCGCCGCGCGCGGCGCCGCGCTGATCGGCTGCGACGGGCTCTGGAGCAAGGTGCGCGCGCAGCTTGTCGGCGATGGGCCGCCGGCGGTCTCCGGTCACATCGCCTATCGCGCCGTGCTGCCGATGGCAGCCGTGCCGGAGGGGATTCCACGCGACGTGGTGCAGCTCTGGGCCGGGCCGCGGCTGCACCTGGTGCACTACCCGCTGCGCCGTGGCGAGCTGATGAACCTGGTCGCGGTCTTCCACTCCAGCCACTACCACGAGGGTTGGGACGAGGCCGGCGACACCGCGCTGCTGTGGCGGCATTTCGAGGGCACCCGGCCCGAGGTGCGGGCGCTGCTGGAGCGTATCGAGACCTGGCGCTTCTGGGTGCTCTGCGACCGCGAGCCGAAGCGCGGCTGGACGCAGGGCCGCGTGGCGCTGCTCGGCGACGCGGCGCACCCGATGCTGCAATACCTCGCGCAGGGGGCGAACATGGCGCTGGAGGATGCGGTGTGCCTGGCCGACCAGATCGGCGCGCAGGGCGGCGACATCGCGGCGGCGCTGCCGGCCTACGAGGCGCACCGCGTGCTGCGCGCCGGCCGGGTGCAGATCACGGCACGCATCTTCGGCGACATCTACCACGCCGGCGGCGTGCGCGCCGAACTGCGCGACCAGTGGCTGGCCGACCGCGATCCCGTCACGGCGCGGGAGGCGATGGCCTGGCTCTACGAGACGCCGCGCTGGCCTGGCGCGCCGGGGTGACTGCGCATCACGCGCCGCCGCCAGCGCTGATGCGCCCATAGGTGGGCGGGGAGGTGGCTGGCTGGATCACGCCGCCGCAGGCGGCGGCCGCGAGCAGCGCGAGCAGGGAGAGCAGTCGCAGGAGCGGGGCCATCCTGCCCAGATGGGCGGCAGCAGCGGAAGCGAAAGGGGTCCGGTCAGGCGCCGCGGCCGCGGTTGGGCGTGCCGTAGCCGCCCGGCACCTCGTCCGGCTTGACCGCGGCGCAGGCCGCCACGGTGGCGAGAACCAGCAGCATCGCAAGCAGCAGCCGGGGCATCGCATCCTCCTTCAGGCGGGCTGCAGACCGAGACGCGCATCGCGCCGGCGCAGCCAGTGGATCAGCGGCAGGGCGAGCAGCACCATCCACGCCTTCCCCACCACCTGGCCGGCGAGATAGTCGAGGCTGCCGAAGGCGACCCAGAGGAAAACCAGGCTGTCCACCACCAGCCCCACCGCGCCGCTCGCCAGCACCGCCAGCACCAGCCGCCGCCGCTGCAACGGCGTGTAGACGGCGAGGTCGGCCGCCTCGCCCAGCAGGAAGGCCAGCGCCGAGGCGATCACCAGCGCCGGCGGCGCCAGCAGTGCCGAGAGCGCCGCGCCGGCGAGGATCGCCCCCGCCGCCCAGCCCAGGCCGAGCCGGCGCTGCACCAGGTCGCGCAGCACCAGCGCGAGGCCGATCATCAGCACGCCGGAGGGCGCCATCAGCCCGCCCGGCGCCACCGGGATGAGGCAGGGGCCGTTCGGCACGCAGACCGTGCCGGCATTGCCGATCAGCCAATTCGCCGCCGGGATGCAGAGGCCGAAGGCGACGAGGAAGATCGCGCCCTCGATGCGGCGGCGCGCGGTGTCATCCACGGGTGGAGCTCCCTTGCGCCGTCCAGGCATCCCATCCCTTGCGGCGCAGCTCGCAGGCCGGGCAGGTGCCGCAGCCGCGGCCCCAGGGATGGCTGCGCGTGCGGTCGCCGAGATAGCAGCTGTGCGTGTCCGCGACGATGGCCTCCACCAGCGGAGCGCCGCCGAGCCGCTGCGCCATCGCCCAGGTGGCCGCCTTGTCGCGCCGCATCAGCGGCGTGTGCAGCACGAAGCGGCGCTGCATGCCGAGGTTCAGCGCCACCTGCATGGCCTTGATGGTGTCGTCGCGGCAGTCCGGATAGCCGGAATAGTCGGTCTCGCAGACCCCGAGGACGATGTGGCGCAGGCCGCGGCGGTAGGCGAGGGCGGCGGCAAAGGTCAGGAACACCAGGTTGCGGCCGGGGACGAAGGTATTGGGCAGCCCGTCTTCCTGGAAGGCGATCTCCGTCTCGCGCGTCAGCGCGGTGTCGGAGACGGCGGCCAGCGCCTCCAGCGCCAGCACGTGGTCGGCGCCCAGGCGTGGCGCCCAGGCCAGGAATTGGGCGCCGAGGCGGGCAAGAAAGGCCGTGCGGCAGTCCAGCTCGACGCGATGGCGCTGCCCGTAGTCGAAGCCGAGCGTCTCGACATGGGCGAAGCGGTCGAGTGCCCAGGCAAGGCAGGTCGCGGAATCCTGGCCGCCGGAGAAGAGGACGAGGGCCGGTTCGGGCGCGGTCATGCGGGGGCGGTCCGGGCGGCAGGGCCACCCCCATCCCAGCCCTCCCCCGCGAGCGGGGGAGGGAGGGACCTGCGCGAAGCGCGGGTGGGTGGGGGTGATGAACCCAGCCTCTCCACGGCCCACCGGGCCGCCTCCGCCACCACCGGGTCGGCATCCTCCGCCAGCGCCTGCGCCGTCGCGCGCAACGCGGTGTCGCCGCTGTTGCCGATGGCAATCGCCACATTGCGCACGAAGCGGTCGCGGCCGATGCGCTTGATGGCGCTGCCGCTGAACAGCGCGCGAAAGCCCGCCTCATCCAGCGCGGCCAGCTCCGCCAGCCTTGGTGCGGTCAGCGCGGCGCGCGGGGCGAAGGCGGGTTCCACATGCGCGCGGGCGAATTTGTTCCAGGGACAGACCGCCAGGCAGTCGTCGCAGCCGTAGATGCGGTTGCCCATCGGGGCACGGAATTCCTCGGGAATCGGGCCCTCGTGCTCGATGGTGAGGTAGGAGATGCAGCGCCGCGCATCGAGGCGATAGGGCGCGGGGAAGGCATCCGTCGGGCAGATGGAGAGGCAGGCTCGGCAGCTGCCGCAATGGTCCCGCTCCGGCATGTCGGGCGGCAGGGCGAGGGTGGTGTAGATCTCGCCGAGGAACAGCCAGCTGCCATGCGCGCGGCTGACCAGGTTGGTGTGCTTGCCCTGCCAGCCGAGACCCGCCTGCTGCGCCAGCGGCTTTTCCATCACCGGCGCGGTATCGACGAAGACCTTGAGGTCGGCCCCGAAGCGCCCCGCCATCCAGCGGCCGAGCGCCTTCAGGCGGGCCTTCACCACGTCGTGGTAGTCGCGCGGCCCCTGCGCATAGGCGCTGATCGCGCCGCGGTCGCGCCGGGCCAGGGCGGCCAGCGGATCCTCGCCGGGCGCGTAGGACAGGCCGAGGGAGATGACGCTGACCGCCTCCGGCCAGAGCGCGCGCGGATCGGCGCGCTGCGCAGCGCGCGGTTCCATCCAGGCCATGGTCCCGTGCCGGCCCTCGGCCAGGAAGGCATCGAGGCGCGCGCGCGCCTGCCCCGGCAGACGCGCCTCGGTGAAGCCCACCGCGTCGAAGCCGAGGCGCCTGGCTTCGGCGCGGATGGCGTCGCGCGCCGCCGTGTCCGCCTGTGGAGGAGGGGTGCGCGACGATGCGGCGGGCAGGGTTGGGGCAGGCAGGGGCGGCATCCGATGTCCGGGATACGGCCTCCCTACCGCCTTGGCAGGCGCCACGCCACGCCGGCGCTACCCGCGCCCACGATAGGGCGGCACCCCCTGGTCCGGGATCCAGGCTCCCTCGGGCGGCGTGCCGGACTGCCAGAACACGTCGATCGGCATGCCGCCGCGCGGATACCAGTAGCCGCCGATGCGCAGCCAGGCCGGTGCGATGGCCTGCACCAGGCGCAGCGCGATCGCCACGGTGCAGGCCTCGTGGAAGGCGCCGTGGTTGCGGAAGCTGGCCAGGTAGAGCTTCAGCGACTTGCTCTCCACCAGCCAGTCGCCAGGAACGTAGTCGATGACGAGGTGCGCGAAGTCCGGCTGGCCGGTGAGCGGACAAAGCGAGGTGAACTCCGGCACCGTGAAGCGCACGCAGGTGCGCTGCCCGGGATGCGGGTTCGGCACCCGCTCCAGCAGCGCCGCTTCCGGGCTTTCGGGCACGCCGCCGGTATGCCGGCCGAGCAGCGTAAGGCCAGAGATGTCGGTGCTGGCTTCGGTGCTCATCGCAACGCCTCCCGGTCGTCAGCGGGATCGGCAGCGGTGTCCCCCGCCGCCCAGCCCGCCTCCAGCACCGCGGCATGCGCTGCAAAGCGCCCGTCCAGGATCGCGGCGCGCATCCCGCGCATCAGGTCCTGGTAGTACTGGATGTTGTGCCAGGTCAGCAGCATCGGGCCCAGCATCTCCTCGGCCTTGATCAGGTGGTGCAGATAGGCACGGGAATGCTTCGCGCAGGCCGGGCAGCCGCATGCCGGATCGAGCGGCCGCGGATCCTCCGCGTGCCGCGCATTGCGCAGGTTCAGCACGCCGCTTCTGGTATAGGCGCGCCCGGTGCGGCCGGACCGCGTCGGGATCACGCAGTCGAACATGTCGATGCCGCGCCGCACCGCGCCGACCAGGTCCGCCGGCGTGCCCACGCCCATCAGGTACCGCGGCGTGGCCACGGGCAGCAGCGGCGCCGTCACGTCCAGCACGGCGAACATCGCCGCCTGGCCCTCGCCGACGGCGAGGCCGCCGATGGCGTAGCCCTCGAAGCCGATCGCCGTCAGCGCGGCGACGCTCTCGGCGCGCAACGTCGGGTAGACGCCCCCCTGCACGATGCCGAACAGCCCATGCCCCTGCCGCTGCACGAACGCGTCCCGGCACCGTGCGGCCCAGCGCATGGAGAGCCGCATGGAGTCCGCGGCCTGCCCCTCCGTCGCCGGGAAGGGCGTGCATTCATCCAGGCACATGGTGACGTCGGCGCCGAGCAGGCGCTGGATCGCCACGCTGCGCTCGGGCGTCAGGCGGTGCTTCGATCCATCGAGATGGCTGCGGAAGGTGACGCCGCCCTCGTCCATCTCGCGCAGCTCGCTCAGGCTCATCACCTGGTAGCCGCCGGAATCCGTCAGGACCGGCCCCTGCCAGTCCATCAGCCGATGCAGCCCGCCGAGGCGCGCCACGCGCTCCGCCCCGGGGCGGAGCATGAGGTGGTAGGTATTGCCCAGCACCATGCGCGCGCCGGTCGAGCGCACGCTGTCCGCCGTCATCGCCTTCACCGTGCCGGCGGTGCCGACCGGCATGAAGACCGGCGTCTCGACCGGGCCATGCGCCGTGTGCAGCACGCCGGCACGGGCCGCACCATCCTGGCCCGCCATTTCCCAGCGCAGCGTCATGGCGCATGCTCCAGCAGGCAGGCATCGCCATAGCTGTAGAAGCGGTACCGCTCGGCGATGGCATGCGCGTAGGCCGCCTGCATCCGGGCCGTGCCGCTGAAGGCGCAGACCAGCATGAACAGCGTGCTCCGCGGCAGGTGGAAATTCGTCAGCAGCAGGTCGGCGGCACGGAAGCGATGCCCGGGCAGCAGGTAGAGGTCGGTCAGCCCGCGGAAGGGCCGCACCTGCCCATCCTCCCGCGCCGCCGTCTCCAGCAGGCGCAGCGCCGTCGTGCCGATGGCGACGATGCGCCGCCCCGCCGCCCGTGCGGCGTTGATCGTGGCGGCGGCCGCCCCGGTCAGCTCGCCCCATTCCGCGTGCAGCCGGTGCGTGCGCGGGTCCTCGCCGCGCAGCGGCAGGAAGGTGCCGGCGCCGACATGCAGCGTCACCGTCGCACGTTGCACCCCGCGCGCCTCCAGCGCCGCAAGCAGGCGCGGCGTGAAGTGCAGGCTGGCGGTGGGCGCGGCCACGGCACCGGGCCGCTCGGCGAAGATGGCCTGGTAGTCGGCGCGGTCCGCCCTGGTCGGGCCGTCGGGGCGGGCGATGTAGGGCGGCAGCGGCACCTGCCCGGCATGGTCCAGTGCCGCCGCCAGTGCCGCCGGACCGGCGCCGAAGTCCAGCGTCACCGTTCCGTCCCCGGCATTCTCCACGACCCGCGCCGAGAGCTCCCCGGCGCCCTCGATGACCACGAGGTCGCCCGCGCGCAGCCGCCGCGCGTTGCGCACGATCGCCTGCCACAGCCCGGCATCGTCGCAGCGGTTCAGCAGGATTTCCAGACGTGCCTCGCCGCGCCGCCCGCGCAGCCGTGCCGGGATCACCCGCGTATCGTTCACCACCATCACGTCGCCCGGACCGAGCAACGCCGGCAGGTCCAGCATGCCGCGATCCTCCGGCCGGTCGGTGCGCACCACCAGCAGCCGCGCGGCATCGCGCGGCCGCGCGGGCACCTGCGCGATCAGCGCCTCGGGCAGCGCGAAATCAAAATCCACCGCCCGCAACGGGGCGGCGGCGCCATGCGGCGCCGGGGCGGGGGTATCGGGCACGGCGGGCCGGTAGCCCCTTGCCGGGGGCGATGCAACCGCATCGCGGTGGCACGGGCGGCGGCAGCTGTGCAAGCTGCCCGTTCCGCACCCGTTCGAAGAGGCCTTCCGTGACAGTCCCCGTTCGCCTGATGGTGCTGTTGCTGCTGTTGCTGCTGTTGCTCGGCGCAGCCGCCCCTGCCCGGGCGCAAGGCTTCAGCTTCGCCGCCTTCGGCGACATGCCCTATTGCCGAACCGCCGAGACCTGCAGCGAGGAGTTCGCCCGGGTGGTCGCGCTGACCGGGGCGATCAATGCCGCCCGCCCGGCCTTCACCATCTTCCTGGGCGACACCAAGGGCGGCGGGGAGCACTGCACCGACGCCATCGTCTTCGACCGCACCCTGGACTGGATGGGCCGCATCGAAGGGCCGCTGATCTATACGCCGGGCGACAATGAATGGACGGATTGCTGGCAGGACCGCGCCGGCCGCCACGACCCGATCAGCCTGTTGCGCCGCATCCGCGAACGCTTCTTCGCCGCGCCGCGCAGCCTGGGCCGCGCGCCGATGCCGCTGACGCGCCAGGCCGATCTCTCCCCCGCGCACGCGCCCTTCGTCGAGAATGCGCGCTGGGAGCGGGACGGGGTGATGTTCCTCACGGCGCATGTCACGGGCTCCGACAACAACCGGCCGCAGGAGGGCCGCCCGGCGCCGCCCGGTGCGGCGGAGGAATGGCCGGTGCGCAACGCCGCCAACATTGCCTGGATCAACGAGGGCTTCGACCTGGCGATCCGCGAGGGGCGCCGCGCCATCGTCGTCGCGCTGCAGGCCGACCTCTGGTACCGCCAGCGCTGCGGCCGCGGCACGGAAGCCGGGCATGCCGATACCCGCCGCGCCCTGGCGGAGGGCGCGCGCCGGTTCGGCCGCCCCGTCCTGGTGCTGCATGGCGACAGCCATTTCTGGCTGAAGGACCAGCCCGTGGCGGATGCGCCGAACCTCACGCGCGTCCTGGTCCCGGGAGACCGGGACATCCGCGCCGTGCTGGTGCGGGTGGATCCGGCGGCGGCGCAGCCCTTCGCCTTCGAGCTGATCGGCGCCGCGGACCGCGCGGCGCCGGCGCATTGCTGACTAGTCTTCATCGATGGCATCCACGCGGTCCGGGTAGAAGGCAAGGTGTCCCGCGATCTCGGCCACTGCCGGGAACGGCGCCTCGTAGCTCCAGACCGCGTTCTCGGCGCGGCGCCCGCCGGCCTCGATGGAGTAGTAGCCCGCATCGCCCTTGTAGGGGCAATGCGTGGAGCGGTCCGTCCTTGTCAGCAGCGCCATGCGCGCATCCTCGCGCGGGATGTACTGCACCGGCCCGTAGCCGGCCTCCCGCAGGGTCAGCGCCCGCGCCGTCTCGGCGACCACCGTGCCGCCGAGCGTCACGCGCACGCGCCTCGGGTTGGGCGCAATCGTGATCGGGTGGCTGGGGCCCGGCAGCTTCACGGCGCTACAGCCGGTAGGCCTGGCGCGCCAGCAGCCGCCAGTCCGCGCCCTGCTTCTGCCAGACCTGCAGCACGCCGATGCGCACCGGAGTCACCTGCCCGTCGCGGTTCTGCGTCTCGGCGACGAAGAGGTGACGCACGATCGCCTCGTTGCCGGAGACCTCCACGGTCTGCTCGGAGAGGTTGATGAAGCGGAACTGCGAGGGTCCGGTCATCAGGTTGTCGATGAACTGCTGCCGGTTCTCGATGCGCCCGGCGGAGTGGCCGTAGCTGAGCTGCGGCGCCGACAGCGCCTCGAGCTGCGCCTTGTCGCGCCCGACCATGGCCTTGTTGAGCGCATCGACGGCGCGGGCGACGGCGGCCTGCTCGCCGGTGCCCTGGGCCAGCACCGGGCCGGCGGCCAGCAGGATGGCGGATGCGGCAAGCATGCGGCGGTGGACGGTCATGACGGTTCCCTCTCCGGGTCTTCGGCCCGTGCCGGGACTCTCCGCCCCGATGCGCCGTCGTGCAAGCGCTGGCTTTTCTCCTCCGCCACCAGGCCGAGCGCGCGGTCCCGCGCCGCCTTTGCGGGGTCCCGCGCCGCAGGCGGGCCGTACCCCCCGCCACCCGGCATCTCGACGACCAGCCGCTCGCCCGCCGGCACCACCTGGAAGCCCTTGCCCCTGAATACGGTGCCATTGGCGAGGCTGAGCCGCCCCGGCGCCCCGGCTTCGCCGCCCTCGCGGCCGCGGGCGGGAAAGTGCACGCGCTCGAAGGTGGCGAAGATGCCGAAGGGCTCGCCGTGGCGGTGCTCCACCTCCATCACCTGGCCGAGCCCGCCGCGCTGCG
Organism: Acetobacteraceae bacterium; assembly: GCA_019750465.1. GTDB lineage: Bacteria > Pseudomonadota > Alphaproteobacteria > Acetobacterales > Acetobacteraceae > JAIEOP01. The sequence continues at coordinate 13,674 of JAIEOP010000126.1, forward strand.
CCCCGGCGCCGCCGGAGCCCGCGCGGTATTCCTTCTTCCAGATCACGACGGGCGCCACGGTCTCGGTGATCTCCACCGGCACGTTCCTGACCCCGGAGGGGAAGGGCGTGGCGGAGAGCCCGTCCAGCGTCGGCCGCGCGCCGGCGCCCCCCGAATGGAAGGTGGTGACCATGAAGGGCCGCGTCGTCGGCCCGGTGATGCCGTGCCCGGCCCCGAGCTTCAGGTTCCACAGGTTCGACGTGCCCTCCGCCGGCACGCGGCCCGGGATGCACTGGTGCAGCGCGCCATAGACCACGTCCGGCAGCATGTGGCCGATGGTGGAGCGCGCGTTCACCGCCGCCGGGAAGGGGGCGTTCACGATGGTGCCCTCCGGCGCCGTCACGTGCACCGCATCCAGCGTGCCGGCATTGTTCGGGATCGTCGCGCCGACCACGCATTTCACGCCGAAGGCGGTATAGGCCTCCGTGTAGCACATCGGGCAGTTGATGCCGAAGTCCGACGCGCCGGAACTGCCGGTCCAGTCCACCGCCACGTGGTCGCCGGCAATGGTGACCGCGGCGTGCAGGTCGATGGGCAGGCCGTTGAAGCCGTCCGTGCGCATCGCCGCGTGCCAGGTGCCCTGCGGCAGCGCGGCGATCTCCGCCGCCATGCCCGCGCGGGATCGGCCGATGATGTGATGGCCGAGCTCGTCGAGATCGGCGATGCCGTGTTCCCGCATCATCGCGGAGAGGCGCCGTTCGCCGACGAGGTTGCAGGCGACGAGGGCGTGGATGTCGCCCTCCACCTGCACCGGCTCGCGCACATTGGCGCGCACCAGCCTGATCAGGCTCTCGTCCCAGGCACCTTCCCGCACCAGCGGCAGCAGCGGGATGAACAGCCCCTCGTGATGCACCTGCCGCCCCTCCGGCGACTGGCCGACGCCGCCGATATCGACGACATGGGTGGTGCAGGAGAACAGCGCGACCAGCCTGCCGTCGTGGAAGGCGGGCGAGGTGATGACGATGTCGTAGAGGTGCCCGGTGCCCTTCCACGGGTCGTTGGTGATGTAGTGGTCGCCGGGGCGCATCGTCTCCGCCGGGAATTCGCGCAGGAAGTGAACCACGCTGCGGGCCATGGAGTTCACGTGGCCCGGCGTGCCGGTGACGGCCTGCGCCAGCATCCGCCCATCGAGGTCGAAGACGCCGGCGGAGATGTCCCCGGCTTCGCGCGCGGAGGTGGAGAAGGCGGTGCGCACCAGGGCGCGCGCCTGTTCCTCGACCACGGAGAGCAGGCGGTTCCACATCACCTGCAGGCGGATGTCGGTGCGGGCCAGGGGGGGATGGATCGGGGCGTTCATGGGGGGAGCGTGCCGCAGCGCCGCGATGCCGCCAACCCGTCCCCGCCCGGTGCCCTGGGGAGGCCGCGGCAGTCTTTCAACACCAGGAACGCCAAGGCACGAAGACACCAGGAGGGCATGACGGCACTGCCCCGCCTCCTCGGGCCAGAAGAGGGCGACGACGCGGTGGAGGCCGGTGCGGCGCCCGTGGCGAGCCGCGAGGCGGCGGAGACCGGCGGGCCGGGCCGGGCGGGGGTGCCGGTCACGCCGGCTCCATGTCGCGGCGGATGCGGGCGAGGCCGCCGCAGATCCGGTGCATGGAGCGCAGCGCGGCGAGCACGGCTTCCGGCGGGTGCCGGACCCGCTCGGGGCCGGCGGTGATGCGCGCCACCATCCGCAGCAGGATGGGCCGGTAGATTGCCTGTGTGGACGGCCCCTCCGGTGCAAGGGGGGCTTTTTGGGGGGAAGACCCGGGTTGCGGTGGTGTGTCCGGCCTGTTGGCGCGGCACGGCGGCTGCTGGCCCGGATGGGTTGCGCGCGCGGGTCCCGAGCGGACAAACGGCCTGTGGCGGCCATGCACTCTGCTGGGATGTCCTGCGCGCCGCCTCCAGCTCCTGCTCGACCAGCTCCTCGATCAGGCTCCGGATCCGGCCCCGCAGGCCGGCCTCGATCGGGTCGAACCAGGCCTCTCCGGCGAACAACGCCTGATCGCCAGGCGCCTTGCCGCAATCCTTGTCCATGGCGTGGTCTCCGCCGACCCTCGAACCCCGGTCATGGCTCGTTGAACATGCCGGAGACTACGCCGCCGAGATTTCCCACCACATCCGCGACGGCACCATCCCCGGCGCGTCGGCGGCGCTGGAGTGGTGCGCGGCATGCGGCATCGGCATCGGCTCCACCACCGGCTACACCCGCCCGATCATCGATCGCCTGGCACCGCTTGCCGCGGCCCAGGGCTTCAGGCCCGCCGTCACGGTCTGCGCCGGTGACCTCCCGGAAGGTCGCCCGGCACCGCTGCAGATGTGGCGGGCGATGGCGAGCATGGGTGTCTGGCCAGCCGCGTCCGTGGTGAAGCTGGACGACACTCCGCCCGGGCTTGGCGAGGCCCGTAATGCCGGGTGCTGGGCCATCGGCGTCGCGCTCACCGGCAACATCGCGGGCCTCGACGAGGCCGGGCTGGCGGCGCTGGATCCGGAGGGGCGTGCGGCGCTGCGTGCACGCGCGACGGAGGCGCTGACCGCGGGCGGCGCGCACCTGGTCATCGATTCGATCGCCGACCTGCCCGCGGCCGTGGCCGAGATCGAGGCCCGGCTTGCCAGGGGCGAGCGACCTTGAGAAACCGCCACGTGCCTGTAACTTCAGTGTCACGCAAATGTCGCCGAAGGCCGGCTAGAGGGGTCTCCGCGCCGACGGGCGGCGCCGGCCGGCCCAGCGACGCGAGCGACGCCGTCACCCCCAGGAAAGGCCCGCCCATGCTGCGCCGCGCCCTCGCCCTTGCCCTCTCGCTCAGCCTGCTGCCCCTGGCGGCGGAGGCGCAGCAGCGCACGCGGCTCACCGTCTATACAGCGCTCGAGAACGAGCAGCTGCAGCCGCTGAAGCAGGCCGCGGAGGCGGCGCTGCGCGACATCGAGATCGCCTGGGTGCGCGATTCCACCGGCGTCATCACGGCGCGCCTGATCGCCGAGCGGCAGAACCCGCGGGCCGACGTGATCTGGGGCCTCTCGGTGTTCTCGCTGCTGCAGATGGAGGGGATCGACATGCTGGAGCCCTACACCCCGCAGGGCGCCGAGGCGCTGCGGCCGAATTTCCGCTCCGAGCGCAGCCCGATGACCTGGACGGGCATGGACGCCTTCGTCTCGGCGATCTGCTTCAACACCGTGGTGGCGCAGCAGCGCGGCCTGCCGCGCCCCTCGACCTGGGCGGACCTGCTGGACCCGCGTTTCCGCGGCCAGCTGGCCATGCCGAACCCGAACAGCAGCGGCACGGGCTTCCTGACCGTCGCCGGCTGGATCGGCACGAAGGGCGAGCAGGGCGCCTGGGAGTTCATGACCCGGCTGCACGACAACATCCAGGTCTACACCCATTCCGGCAGCGCGCCCTGCAACAACGCGGCGCGCGGCGAGTACGGCGTCGGCATCTCGCTCGACATGCGCGCGGTGACCCTGAAGAACCAGGGCGCGCCCATCGAGATCATCGTGCCGACCGACGGCGTCGGCTTCGACCTGGAAGGCACCGCCATCCTGCGCGGCACGCGCAACGCGGAGGCGGCGCGGCGCCTGGCGGACTACGCGGTCTCCCGCGCCGCGATGGAGCTCTATGGCCGCTGGTACGCGGTGCTCGCGCTGCCCGGCGTGCGGCCCGCGGTGCGCGGCTATCCGGCCGAGTTCGAGCAGCGCCTGGTGAGCCAGGATTTCCGCGCCATCGCCACGCGGCGCGACCAGATCCTGCGCGAGTGGGCAAGCCGCTTCGACGGCAAGTCGGCGCCGCGCAACTAGGCGCCGGCGGCAGGCGCATTCCCGATGGTCACGCCCGACACGGCGGTCCAGCCCGCGGTCGACGCGCCGACGGACGAGGCCGCGCCGCCCTATCTGGTCGTCGAGCAGGTGTCGAAGTCCTTCGGCACGACGCTGGCGCTCGAACGCGTCAGCCTGAGCGTGTCGCCCGGGGAGTTCGTGTCCTTCCTCGGCCCCTCGGGCTGCGGCAAGACCACGCTGCTGCGCGCCATCGCGGGGCTCGATCCGGCAACCTCCGGGCGGATCACCCAGGCCGGGCGCGACATCACCGGCCTGCCGCCGGCGGCGCGCGACTTCGGCATCGTGTTCCAGAGCTACGCGCTGTTCCCGAACCTGACGGTGGCGGAGAACGTCGCCTATGGACTGCGCGGCCCGGCCTGGCCCAGGCCGCGCCGGGCGCAGCGGGTGGAGGAGCTGGTCCAGCTCGTCGGCCTCGGCGAGCACGTGCGCAAATTCCCGGCCCAGCTCTCGGGCGGCCAGCAGCAGCGCGTGGCGCTGGCCCGCGCGCTGGCGAACGAGCCGGGCCTGCTGCTGCTGGACGAGCCGCTCTCGGCGCTGGATGCCATCGTGCGGCTGCACCTGCGCCAGGAGATCCGGGCGCTGCAGCGCCGGCTTGGCGTGACGACGATCATGGTCACCCACGACCAGGAGGAGGCGATGGGCGTCTCCGACCGGGTGGTGGTGATGAGCCGCGGCCGCATCGCCCAGATCGGCACGCCGGAGGAGATCTACCGCGCGCCGTCGTCGCCTTTCGTCGCCGGCTTCGTCGGGCGCAGCACGCAATTCGACGCGGTGGTGGATGCGCCCCCCGGCAGCGTGCAGGCGATGGATGACGGGTTGCGGCTGCAGGCGGATGGGGCGCGCCGGCTGCTGTACGGCACGCGGGTGCAGGTTTTCCTGCGGCCCGAGGATGTGCGCCTCGGCGCCGCCGGCAGCCAGAAGCGCGCCTTCCCGGTGACGGTGACGCACCTGGAATTCCTCGGCCCGGTCTGCCGGCTGTCGCTGGAATTTGCCGGCCGGCACCGCCTGGAGGCCGACCTGCCGCCGGGATTGGTGCGCACGCTCGGCGCGCTGCCGGGCGCGGTGCTGGACGCGACGGTGCCCGCGGATCGCGTGCTGGTCTTCGCTGCCGATGCCTGAGGCGCCGCTCGCGGGCGCGCCGGCGCTGCCGGCCCCGGTGCATGCGCGC
>JAIEOP010000274.1 GCA_019750465.1 Acetobacteraceae bacterium
GCGCGGCCCGGCCGCGCCGAGCTGGTGCCGGCCCGACCGGTGCTGACCGCCGCGGCTTCGGTGCCGCCCGCGGCGGCGCACCGTGGGCGATTTGGCGTGCTGGGGACCGCACAGGCGGCGACGCTCACGGCACCGGCCGCGGCGGCCCGGCCGGCGGCGCCTGCAGCGGCGGGCGCTGGCTGGGGGGTGCAGGTCGGTGCCTTCTCGTCCGAATCGCAGGCGCGCAGCGCGGCCTCGACCGCCCGCAACGGCGGCCGCGATGGGCGGGCCGTGGTGCAGCCCGTGGCGCAGGGGCGCGGCACGCTCTACCGCGCTCGGGTGATGGGCCTGTCGCGCAGCGCCGCGCAGCAGCTCTGCGACCGCATGCGCGGCCGCAGTGGCTGTTCGGTGATCTCTCCTGACCAGCCGGGCTGAGTCGCGCGGCGCACCGAGGCCGGTCTCAGAGCGCCGGGCGAGGCGGTGGGCGGTGCCGGTCGCCGGAGCCTTCCCCGCTTGGCGTTTGCCGGGGACGTTGCCGGCTGCCGCGGTGCCCGCCACGGCGGCGATGCGAATTCTCGCCCCCATGCGGTGGCGGCGCCGCGCCGTTGCCCTAGAACCCGGCGGGCTCAGCACGCCCGCCGGGTCGGTCGGCCCGATGCCGTCGGACGCCGGACGCTAGACAGGAGACTTCGATGAGGTTCAGCGACGTGATCGCGGCGAGCGAGCAACGCCCGATCCTGGTGCCGCTTGCCCTGCTGCCGGGCACGGCGATGGCAGGCGGCCTGCCCGACCTGGCAACATGCCGTGCCTGGGCGGCGGCCAGTGCCGGCCCCGAAGACGACGATGAGGACGAGGACTTCGACGACGAAGACGATGACGATGATGACGACGACGATGACGATGACGATGACGACGATTTCGACGATGATGATGACGACGACGAGGACGACGAGGACGAGGAGGACGACGAGGACGAGGACGAGGACGAGGACGAGGAAGATTGACCCGCGCTGACCGCCCCTGCCCGCATGGCGGTCCAGGTCAGGTCGGCCAGTTCCGTCCTGCGTGGCGCCCATCTCGTGGCCTGATGTGCATCAGGTCCCGTCCCTCCGCCAGGCGCCGTGCCGCAAGCGCGCCCGCCACCAGCGCGCCCAGCCCGGCCAGTGCCGCCGCGGTGGTGACGGGGTGCAGCTGCGATTCCAGCAGCAGGCTGGTCCGGCGCACCGGCGCCACCGGCCGGTTCAGGCTTTTTTCCGTGCCATCCCCACGCGGCGCATGGAGGTTGTCTGCCCGTGCCGGCGCCGGTGCCCGGCCCGATGCCTGGATGGGTTTGCCGACGGCCTGCATCACCCGGTCGGTCGTTCCCGGCAGGAAACGCCCCATCAGGGCGATCGCATGGCCGCCGAAGCCGACGACGATGTCGCGCCTGGGGTGCTCGCAGGCATGCAGGATGGCGCGCGCGACCAGCCTTGGGTCGTAGGCCGGCGGCGGCACCCGCGTGCCGGGGCTGCCGAGCAGGTTGCGCGCATGTTCCTGGAATGGCGTCTCGATGCCGGAGGGCTTGATCAGCGTCACGCTGATCGGCGCGCCAGCATGCGCCAGCTCCATCCGCAGCGTGTCGGTGAACGCCTTCACCGCGTGCTTGGACGCGGAATAGGCGCCCTGGAAGATCATCGCGCGGTCGGACAGCACGCTGCCGATGTTCACGATGGCGCCGCTGCCACGCCGGCGCAGCGCCTGCGCGGCGATCAGGGAACCGTGCACGACACCCCAGTAATTCGTCTCGAACAGGCGCCGCTGATCCTCGACCGGCACCTGCTCCAGCTTGCCGTAGGTCGAGACGCCGGCGTCGTTCACCCAGGAATCGATGCCGCCGAACACCTCCTCCGCCTTGCGCGCGGCCGCCTCCAGCGCGTCGCGATCGGCAACGTCGGCCACCGCCCAGTCGGCGCGGCCGCCCTGCTCGCGCAGTTGCTCGGCGATGCCGCGCAGCGCAGCCCCGTTGCGCGAGACCAGCAGGACGGCGGCGCCGCGCCGGGCGGCCAGGCGCGCGGTGGCGAGGCCGATGCCGGAACTCGCCCCGGTGATCAGGATGACCTGGCGGTCGAGCGGCTTCAGGCGGGGCGTCGGCATGGGTGGGGATCCGGTGCGGGGGTATGGCTCGGTCAACCCCTCCCCCGCGACCCGGTTCCACCGATCCGGGCGTGGTAGGCGCCGGGTCAGATCTTCAGCGTGCCCGCCCTGGCGGCGGCGTAGCGCGCCTCGATCTTCCCCCAGTCCAGCACGTTCCACCAATTGCGCACGTACTCGGCGCGGCGGTTCTGGTAGCGCAGGTAGTAGGCGTGCTCCCAGACGTCGTTGCCCATCAGCACGCGATGCCCATCCATCAGCGGCGTGTCCTGGTTCGGCTTCTGCACGATCGCCAGTCCGCCCTCCCGCGCAACCGTCACGAAGGCCCAGCCGGAGCCGAACTGCGTGGTCGAGGCCCGCTCGAACTCCGCGCGGAACCGATCCCAGCCGCCGAAGTCGCGCCCGATCGCAGCCATCAGCTCGCCGCCCGGCTGGCCGCCGCGTCCGCCCATGATCTGCCAGAACATGCTGTGGTTGGCGTGCCCGCCGCCATTGTTGCGCACCGCGGTGCGCACCGCCTCCGGCACCTGGCCGAGATTTGCCAGAACCGCGTCCAATTCCAGCGAGGCAAGCTGCGGTGCCTGGGCGACGGCGGCGTTCAGGGTGTTCACGTAGGCGCGGTGATGCGCCCCGTGGTGGATTTCCATGGTGCGGGCGTCGATCGCGGCCTCGTTGGCGTCCGCCGCGTAGGGCAGCGGCGGCAGGGAAAACGGACCCGAGGGCGCCGCCGCGGGTGCGGCCGCCGGTGCCTGGGCGAGGCCGCGGCGCGGTGCGGCCAGGGCGGCGCCGGCCACGGTCAGCGCGCCGCGCAGCAGCAGCCGGCGGCCTGGATGCATGGACATGACTCTCTCCCTTGGGGTGCGGATGGCGATCGGCCCGGCCGGCAAGTGGTGAGGGACCAGGCTTTTCAAACCCTCCCGATCCCGTGCGCGGCGCCGCCGGAACCATCGCGGGCCGGTCGGCGTTCGACCACCAACGTTTCCGCTCAGCAAGGAGGGACCCTGCCATGGGCAGCGCCGCCAACGACTTTTCCAACGACGCCCGTACCCTGCGCGACCAGGCCAGCGCTTCCGCCGGCAAGGTCGGCGAGGAGGTCCGTACGGCCGCAAATCGCACAGCCGCCGAAGCGAAGGCCGGTGCCGAGCGCGTTTCCGATGACGCGCGCGAGGAGCTGGCGAAGCTGCGCGCCCAGGTCGAGCGCCTGATGTCCGAGCGCGTGACCCCCGCGCTGGCCGGCGCCGCCGACCAGGTGCAGGACTACGCTTCCCGCGCGCGCGAGATGGTGGAAGACCAGGCTGACGCGCTGTCCGAAACGGTCCGCGAGCGGCCTCTCGTCGCCGTCGTGGTCGCCGCGGTCGGTGGCTACCTGCTCGGCAGGCTGATGGGCGGCCATACCTATGTCTACCACAACGACCGATGAGTGGTGCAACGCAGGCAGACCAGGGTGAGGGCGTGGCGCAGCATGGCCGCTGAGGCATCGATCGGCCGCCGCTGGGCCTGCGTGAGGCGCGCATGACCCGCATCTTCAGCCTGCTGCGCATCGCGGCGCAGGCCGAGGGCCTGCGCTGGCGCCGTACCGGCCGCGCTGTAGCGATCCGCGCCGGGCTCGGCGCCGGCGCCCTGGTCTTCGGGCTGCTGCTGCTGTTCATGCTGCACATGGCGCTGTTCGCCTGGATCGCCGACGGGCAGGGGCCGGTTGCGGCGGCGCTGATCGTCGCCGGCATCGACCTGGTGCTGGCTGCCCTGCTGGGCTGGCTCGCGGCGCGCGGCGGGCCCGATCCTGTCGCCGTCGAGGCCGAGCATGTCCGCGACGACGCGCTGCGCCAGGTGGGCGACCAGGCTGCGCGCGCGGCGGTGATCCTGCCGGTCCTGCGCAGCGGCAGCATGAAGAAGGGGCTGGTCGGGGCGGCGCTGACCGCCGCCGTGGTCGGGCTGATCTCCAGGCGGTGAAAATGTCGGCTGCGGTGCCATGAACCCGCAGGACCTGGTGCCGGCGGTCAGCGGGCTCGCCTTCCTGCCACATCTGCGTGACCTCGGCATCGCCTATATCCTTGCCTTCGTCATCGGCTGGAACCGCGAGCGAGAGGACCGCAGCGCCGGGCTGCGCACCTTTCCGCTCGTGGCGGTGGCGGCCTGCGGCTTCATCCAGGCGACGGAAGGGGTGATCCGTTCCGAGCCGGAGGCCCTGGCGCGCATCGCCGAGGGCATCATCACGGGCATCGGCTTCATCGGCGGCGGCGCCATCCTGAAGGGCGGCGGCGAGGTGCATGGCACCGCGACCGCCGCCTCGCTCTGGGCCACCGGGGCGATCGGGCTGGGCGTGGGGCTCGGCGCCTATGACGTGGCGGTCGCGATCTGCGCCTTCACCACCCTGACGCTCTATGTCCTGAGCCGGTTCAAGCCGAAGGGTCCGGACGCCCCGCAAGGTTGATCGCGCCGCGGCCAGGGGGTAACCGCGCGGCCGACCACACGGGATGCGCCGCCGATGTCCGAAGCCACCACCGCCGAGCCGACCATCATCGCCCGTCGCGAGGGTGCCGCCGGCACGCTGCTGATGAACCGGCCGAAGGCGCTGAACGCGCTGGACCTCGCGATGATCCGCGCCTTCCAGGCGGCGCTGGATGCCTGGACGACCGACCCGGCGGTGCGGTTGGTGGTGCTGGAAGGGGCGGGCGGCCGCGCCTTCTGCGCCGGCGGGGACGTGCGCCGCATCCGCGAGCTGGCGATCGCCGGCGACACCGCTGAGGTCGAGCGCTTCTTCGCCGAGGAATACGCGGTGAACCGCGGCATCGCCCATTTCGGCAAGCCCTGGGTCTCGCTGATCGACGGCGTCTGCATGGGCGGCGGCATCGGGCTGTCGGTGCACAACGGCCCGCGCGTGGTGACCGAGGGCGCGCTGCTGGCCATGCCGGAAACGGCGATCGCCCTCTTCCCCGATGTCGGCACCTCCTACGTGCTGCCGCGGCTGCCGGGGGCGGTCGGCACCTGGCTGGCGCTGACCGGGGCGCGGCTGCGCGGCGCGGATGCGGTGCATGCCGGCCTTGCCGATCACTTCGTGCCGCGGGAGCGACTGGCGGCGTTGCGTGCCGCGCTCGTGGAAACGGGCGATGCCGGGGTGGTGGCGCGCTTCGCCGAGGTGCCGCCCGAGGCCTCCTTCGCGCAGCATCGCGCTGCGATCGACCGCTGCTTCGGCAGGGACAGCATGCCCGGGATCCTCGATGCGCTGGCCGTCGAGGGCACCGACTGGGCGGCGGAGCAGGCGGCGGTGCTGCGGCGGATGTCGCCGACCTCCATGTTCGTCTCGCTGGAGCTGATCCGCCGCGGCGCCGGCGCGACGCTCGACGAATGCCTGGAGATGGAGCTGGCCCTGACCCGCGTGGTGGTGCACCGCCACCCCGATTTCCGCGAGGGCGTGCGCAGCGTGCTGGTGGACAAGGACGGTGCGCCGAAGTGGACGCCCGCCACCATCGAGGACGTGGACCCTGCGGCGATCCGCCGGATGTTCGGGGGATGAGTCCCCCTGCGTCCGGCGCTGAGGTGTCGGGCGGCGCTTTCGGCGGCGGCGTCGTGTCGTCCGGGGCCGTGGGTCGCGCGGTCCTGCCGGGCCTGCCGGCGGACGCGGCACCGGGCGCGGGCGAGGCTGCGCGCAGCGGTGACCTGGGCGGCGCAGACCGTGCCGGCGTGCGGGAAGCACATGACGATGCGGCCCTCGGGCGGCGCGGCGACGGCGGGCGCGATGCGGGCGAGGAGCTCGGCCGGGCTGCGCCGGTTACTGTCGCCCTGGCTGGCGAGGAGGGCGGCCCGGGTCCGGCAGCGGCGGATGAAGGCGGGTGCGATCGGGCCGTCGATGTCAGCGAACACCGTCGCCGCATCCGGCCAGTCGCCGTCGAGGGTGCTGCGGATCTGGCCGGCGAGCTGGACGCGGGTGGCGACGAGGCCATCGCGGCCGCGGACCAGGGCGCGCAACGCACGGATCGCGTCGGGCTGCGGGCGCGGCGGGGCGGGGCGGTGGCCGTCGGTGCGCAGCAGGCCGGCGAGCAGGAAGGCGCCGGCGCCGTCGCTCCTGGCGCCGCTCATGCGGTGGCGCGGGCATGCGGCCCCAACCGCATTGGGGCGGATCGGGACGACCGGATGGCCGGTCTCGACGAGGGTTTCGACGAGCAGGCCGGTCGGGCGCTCGCTGGCAATGGGCAGTTCGGCCGGGCTGCCGAAGCGGGCGAGCCGCCGGCGAAGCCCGGCCAGGCCCTGGACCGTGCGGGCGGCGATGAAGCGGGCTGCCGCGCGGCCTGCTTCATCGCCAAGGACGCAGACGCCGGGCTCGGTGCTGCCCCGGTCGGGACCGACAGCGTATCGCATCCCTCCCTCCTGTCGGATCGGGTCAAGCCGGCTCCGATCGGGAGGCCCGGCGGGTTGCTCATTGCCCGGCGCTCTGGGCGGCCGCCCTTGGCGCATCGGCCTGCAGCCCGCCAGGGCCTTCCGGCACCCGCCGCGTGGCTGGGCTCACGGGGATCGCCGAGCGGCGGGCGACACAGGCCGTCGCGGCAGGACGCCGGAAGGGGAAGACAACCACCCCTCGGCAGACGCCTTCCACTCACGAGGATGCGCCAGTGAGCGGCCCCATCCTCGAGGTCGAGGCGCTGATCATGCGCTTCGGCGGGCTGACCGCCGTGGACCGGATCTCCTTCACCGCGGCGCGCGGCGCCGTCACCGCGCTCATCGGGCCGAACGGCGCGGGCAAGACCACGGTGTTCAACTGCATCACCGGCTTCTACCGGCCGAGCGCCGGCGTGATCCGCCTGCACGCGCAGGGCGCCGCACCGGCCGCGCTGCAGCGCCTGCCCGGCCACCGCATCGCCCGGGCCGGCGTCGCCCGCACCTTCCAGAACATCCGCCTGTTCCCCGGCATGACGGCGCTGGAGAACCTGCTGGTGGCGCAGCACAACCGGCTGATGGCGGCGACCGGCTGGGGCATCGGCGCGGTGCTCGGCCTGTCGCGCTACCCGGCAGCCGAGCGCGCCGCCATCGAGACCGCGAAGCGCTGGCTGGCGGCGACGCGCCTGATCGACCGTGCCGACGACCCGGCCGGCGCCCTGCCCTACGGCGCGCAGCGGCGGCTGGAGATCGCGCGGGCGATGTGCGTGAATCCGCCCGGCGGGCCGGCGCTGCTCTGCCTCGACGAGCCCGCGGCGGGGCTCAACCCGCGAGAGTCGGAGGAGCTGTCCCGCCTGCTGCTCGAGATCCGCGCCGGCGGCACCTCCATCCTGCTCATCGAGCATGACATGGGAGTGGTGATGCGGATTTCGGACCGAGTGGTGGTGCTCGATCATGGCAAGCTGATCGCCGACGGCACACCGGAGCAGGTGCGGGCCGATGCACGGGTGATCGCGGCGTATCTGGGTGAGGGCGACGAGGATGAGGCGGCATGAGGGGGGCGAACACTCCCTCCCCCGTTTACGGGGGAGGGAGTCGTCGCCATGACCCCCCTGCTCGACATCACCGCCGTCTCCGCCGGCTACGGCGCCGTCCAGGCGCTGACCGATGTCTCCCTGCAGGTCATGCCGGGCGAGATCGTCACGCTGATCGGCGCCAACGGCGCGGGCAAATCGACGCTGCTGATGACACTCTGCGGCGATCCCCGCGCCCGCGCGGGCCGCATCCGGTTCGACGGCGAGGACATCACCGCCCTGCCGACCCACGCCATCATGCGGCGGGGGATCGCCCAGGTGCCGGAGGGCCGGCGGATCTTCCCGCGCATGAGCGTGCGGGAGAACCTGCTGATGGGTGCCGAGGCGCTCTCGAAGGACGATCCCGGCCCGCGCATGCGCCAGGTCTTCGCCTTGTTCCCGCGGCTGGAGGAGCGGCTGGCGCAGCGCGGCGGCACGCTCTCGGGCGGCGAGCAGCAGATGCTGGCGATCGGCCGCGCGCTGATGTCGAAGCCGCGCCTGCTGCTGCTGGACGAGCCTTCGCTCGGCCTGGCGCCGCTGGTGGTGCGCCAGATCTTCGGCGCGATCCGCCGCCTGAACCGGGAGGCCGGCCTGACCGTGCTGCTGGTGGAGCAGAACGCCAACCTGGCGCTGCGCCTGGCGCACCGGGGCTATGTGCTCGTCACCGGACGCATCACCATGGAGGGCACGGGCGCGGCGCTGCTGGCCCGGCCGGAGATCCGCGACGCCTATCTCGGCGAGGCGGCGTAACGGTCCCGAGGGCTGACATTGCCGGGCCGCCTGCCTAGGGTGTTGCCTGGATGCCCGGAGAGCGGGCCCGAATCGAGGGGAGAGCAGCATGTTCGCGAGACGCGTGTTCCTCGGCGGCGCCCTGGCGGCCGTCGCGGCGGGCAGCGCCCGCGCCCAGGGCACCACGGGTGGCGCCACGGGCCCGATCCGCATCGCCACCGCCGGGCCGATGACCGGCCAGTACGCCGCCTTCGGCGCGCAGATGAAGGCCGGCGCCGAGCAGGCGGTCACCGACATCAACGCCGGCGGCGGCGTGCTGGGCCGCCAGCTCGCGCTCGAGATCGGCGACGATGCCTGCGATCCGCGCCAGGCGGTCTCCGTCGCCAACCAGCTCGCCGGCCGCGGCGTGCGCTTCGTCGCCGGGCATTTCTGCTCGGGGTCGAGCATCCCCGCCAGCAAGGTCTATGGCGAGGAGGGCGTGCTGCAGATCAGCCCCGCCTCCACCAACCCGCGCTTCACCGACGAGGGCGGCTGGAACACCTTCCGCACCTGCGGCCGCGACGACCAGCAGGGCCAGGTGGCCGGCAAGCACATCGCCGACAATTTCAAGGGCCAGCGCGTGGCGATCCTCCACGACAACTCGGCCTACGGGAAGGGGCTGGCGGACGAGACCAGGAAGGCGCTGAACGCCAACGGCATGCAGGAGACGCTGTTCGCCGCCTACACGCCGGGCGAGCGCGACTACTCGGCCATCGTCTCCCGCCTGCAGCAGGCCAACGTGCAGGTGGTCTATATCGGCGGCTACCACACCGAGAGCGGGCTGATCCTGCGCCAGGCGAAGGAGCGCGGCATGAACGTCACGCTGATCGGCGGCGACGCGCTGGTGACCAACGAGTTCTGGCAGATCACCGGCGCGGCCGGCGAGGGCACGCTGATGACGTTCAGCTCCGACCCGCGCAAGCGGCCGACGGCGGCCGAGGTGGTGCAGCGCTTCCGTGCGCGCAACATCGACCCCGAGGGCTACGTCCTATACACCTACGCCGCCATCCAGATCTGGGCGGATGCGGCGCGGAAGATCAACAGCCTCGATCCGCGCCGCATCGCGGAGGCGCTGAAGGCGCAGGGGCCCTGGCAGACCGTGCTCGGGCCGATCAGCTTCACCCCGAAGGGCGACGTGACCGTGCCGGACTATGTATTCTACGTCTGGAAGAACGGCAGCTACAGCGAGATCTGAATTCCGTTGCGGCCGGCGCTTTCCGCTTGCCGAATCGCGGTCGGCGCGTCACCCTGGCCGCTGTCGTCAACAACCGAAAGGAGGTGATCCAGTGTCTCATTGCCACATGCCGAGTGTCCTGCCGGCAGCCTGGATCATCGTCTCCGCCACTGCGGGGATGGCTTCCTGAGCTTTGCCTCGGCCGACACAGGCTGACGCAATGGAAAGGCCCGGGGGGACGCCCCCGGGCCTTTCGCAATTGTCCGCGCCGCCGTGGTATGGAGGCGACATGAGCGCGCACCTCAGCTCCCTGGCCTGGACCTTGGAGGAGTTCCTGGACTGGGAACGCGGGCAGGAGCTGCGGTATGAGTTCGACGGCGTGCAGCCCGTGGCGATGACGGGGGGGACCCTGCGGCACAGCGTCATGGGCATGAACCTGGTCGTGGCGCTGGACCGCCGCCTCCAGCGACCGTGCCGTGGTTTCCGCGGGGACGTGAAGATCAAGGTTGCCGAGAACCGCATCCGTTATCCGGATGCCATCGTGAGCTGTGCGGACCCGCTCCCACTGGACACGGACATCCTTCCCGATCCGGTCGCGGTCTTCGAGGTGCTCTCCCCGTCCACCGCGGCCTTCGACCGCACGGTCAAGGCCGCGGAGTACGCCGCCACGCCCTCCATCCAGGTCTATGTCATGCTCGCCCAGGACCGGCCGTGGGCCACGATCATGCGCCGCACGCCGGCCGGCTGGGAGGAGGCCGCCGTCGAAGGCCTCGACGCCGCGCTCGCCCTGACCGAGATCGGCATCGCCGCGCTGCCGCTACGCGAGCTCTATCCCGCAGAGTGATCCCGGCGCCCTACTGCGCCTGAATCCCCGCGCTGCGCACCACTCCTCCCCAGCGCTCCCGGCCGTCGCGCAGCCAGGCCTCGGCGGCGGCGGCGCTGCCGTCCTCGGCCTGCACGCCCCAATTGGCGAAGCGCGGCGCGGTCCCGGGCTCCGCCAGCATGGCGCGCGCCAGCCTGCCCCATTCCTCGAGTGCGGGCGCCGGCGTGCCGCGTGGCGCCAGCAGCAGGCTGGCGATGCGCACGTCGAAGGCCGGGAAGCCGCTCTCGGCCACGCTCGGCACCCCCGGCAGCGCCGGGTCGCGCCGTGGGCCGGAGACCGCCAGCGCGCGCAGCCGCCCCTCCCGCACCAGCGCCGGCCCACCGCCGATGGCCAGGAAGCCGGCCCCGACCGTGCCGGCGAGCAGCGCCGTCAGCGCCTCCGTGTTCCCGCGCTGCGGCACGTGCTCGAAGGCGGTCGCGGGCAGGCCTGTGACCTGGCGCAGGTATTCCATCGCCAGGTGGCCGGGCGAGCCGATGCCGGCGGAGGCATAGAACATCGGCTGCGCCCGCGCCGCCGCGAGGAAGCCGGCGAGGTCGCGCGCCGGGTTCGACGGATGCACCAGTAGCGCCAGCGGAAAGGAGTTCAGCAGCGCCACCGGCACCAGGTCGCGCACCGCATCGAACCCCTGGTCGCGGAACAGATGCGGGTTGACGGTGAAGGGCGTGTCGATGCTGACCAGCACGGTGCGACCATCCGGCGCGGCGCGCGCGGCCGCGGCGGCACCGATCGCGCCGGCGGCGCCGCTGCGGTTCTCCACCACGGTGGGCGTGCGGCCCTCCCGCTGCGCGCGGTCCGCCAGCAGCCGGGCGGTGCCGTCCAGCAGCCCGCCGGGCGGGAAATTGGCGATGATGCGCCAGGCCTCGCCGCCCTGCGCACGGGCCGCCGCGGGCAGGGCCAGCGCCGCGCCCGTGCCCATCAGCGCGCGGCGTCCCCAGGCATTCCCGCGCATCGCTTTCCTCCCCGGCCCCGGCCGCTATCCTAGTCGGGAGGGAACGCCAGGGGCCAGCGCCGCATGTCTGCCATCCGCAACGTGCTGTTCGTGATGTGCGACCAGCTGCGCTGGGACCACCTGTCCTGTGCCGGCCATCCGTTCCTGCAGACGCCCTCGATCGACGCGCTGGCGAAGCGCGGCCTGCGCTTTCCCAATGCCTTCGTGCAGAGCGGCATCTGCGGTCCCTCCCGCATGTCCTTCTACACGGGCCGCTACGTCGCCTCGCACGGCGCGACGCACAACCGCGTGCCGCTCCCGGTCGGCGAAGTGACGCTGGGCTGGCACCTGCGCGAGGCCGGGCGCACCCTGGCCCTGGCCGGCAAGACGCATGTGCTGCCGGATGCGCGCGGCATGCGTCGCCTGGCGCTCGACGGCCAGAACGAGCTGGCGGTGCTGCTGCGCGAGGGCGGGTTCACCCTGGTCGACGGCCGCCATGACGGCCACCATGCCGAGCCCGACAGCGCCTACGCCCATTGGCTGCGCGCCCGCGGCTATGACAGCCGCGACCCCTGGACGGACTACGTGATCGCGGCGGTCGGGCCGGACGGGCAGCCGCGCTCGGGCTGGAAGATGCGCAACGCCGGCCTGCCGGCCCGCGTGCGGGAGGAGCACAGCGAGACCGCCTACACCACCGACATGGCGATCGACTTCATGGCGCGCCAGGGCGACGCGCCCTGGGTGCTGCACCTGAGCTACGTGAAGCCGCACTGGCCCTACATCGCGCCCGCGCCCTACCACGCGATGTACACCCCGGAGCAGTGCCTGCCGGTGCAGCGCCACGCGGACGAACGTTCGGCCTCGGCGCACCCGGTCATGCGCGAATTCCAGGCCGAGGAAGTGTCGGAGAACTTCCAGCGCGACGAGACCATCCGCACCGTCCGCCCCGCCTACCAGGGGCTGATCCGCCAGGTGGACGACCATCTTGGCCGCGTTTGGGAGTCGATGGACCGGCTCGGCCGCTGGGCCGACACGCTGGTGATCTTCACCGCCGACCATGGCGACTACCTCGGCGACCACTGGCTTGGCGAGAAGGAGCTGTTCCACGACTGCGTGCAGCGGGTGCCCTTCATCCTCTACGACCCGTCTGCGGATGCGAACGCCACGCGCGGCACGACGGATGCGCGGCTGGTGGAGGCGATCGACGCGGTGCCGACCATCCTCGACGCGCTGGGCTGCGACCCCGCCGAGCATCTGATCGAGGGCCGCTCGCTGCTGCCCGCCACGCGCGGGCAGGCGGGCACCTGGCGCGACGCCGCCTTCAGCGAGCTGGACTGGACCTTCCGTGGCGCGCGCCGGCGGCTCGGCCTGCCCTCGGGCCAGCACCACGCCTGGATGGTCCGCACGGCGCGCTGGAAATACATCGAGTGGTCCAGCGGCTTCCGCGCGCAGCTCTTCGACCTCGCCGCCGACCCGCAGGAATTCCACGACCTCGGCGCCGATGCGGCGCAGGAGGCCGTGCGCGCGGAGATGCGCGCGCGGCTGCTCGCCTGGTTCGAGGGGCTGAAGCGCCGCACCACCATCACCTGGGCGGAGGCCGAGCGCTTCACCGACAGCTACAAGCGGGCGGGCGTGTTCCTCGGCGAGTGGTGATCAGCCGCCCTCGGCCGCCTTGCCCACCGCGTGGTAGTCCCGCCCGAAATAGATCAGCCCGTGCTCGCCCTCGGCGCCGAGGCGGATCGCCTCCACCTCGGCGAAGATCACCAGGTGGGTGCCCTTCTCGACGATCTCGGTGATGCGGCAGTCGAGCGATTCCAGCGCGCCGTCCAGCGCCGGCGCGCCGGTCGCCAGCCGCGTCCAGGTGCCGGCCAGGAAGCGCTCCTCCATCGGGCACTTGGTGACGCCGGCGAAGACCATCGCCGCATCCCGCTGCGAGGTGCCGACGACGTTGATGCAGACCGTGCCGTTCTCCTTCAGCCGCGGCGCCGCGGAGGCGTTGCGGTTCATGCAGAGCAGGATGGTCGGCGGCTCGTCCGTCACGCTGCACACGGCGCTGGCGGTGAAGCCGCCGATGCCGGCCGGCCCGTCCGTGGTGATGATGTTCACCGCCGCGCCCAGCCGTGCCATCGCGTCGCGGAATTCCTGCCGGCTGACCGCCATCCGATGCCACCTCTCTCGTCCCGGCGATTAAAGCACGGCGCGGCGCGGGGGTAACCGGGGGCGGGGCGCTCAATCCCGCGGCACCGCCGAGAGCGGCCGCGTCACCGCTTCCAGCGCGCGCCCCTCCGCGGCGAAGCCCAGGCGCCAGGCCACCACGGCGCCCAGCAGCATCAGCGCCGCCGCCAGCCCGTAGCCGGCCGCGACGCCGCCGCGCGAGCCGCCCTCGATCAGCGCGCCGAACAATGCCGGCCCGGCGATGCCGCCGATGGCGGTGCCGAAGGCGAAGAACAGCGCGATCGCCACCGCCCGGATCTCCAGCGGGAAGGCTTCGCCCACCGTGAGATAGGCCGAGGAGGCGGCGGCGGACGCGAAAAAGAACACCACCGTCCAGCATGCCGTCTGCTGCCAGGCCGAGAGCAGGCCGGCGCCGAAGGCCAGCGCCGTCAGCGCCATCAGCAGGCCGGAGAGGCCGTAGGTCAGCGCGATCATCGGCCGCCGCCCGATGCTGTCGAACAGCGGTCCCAGCACGAGGGGCCCGCACAAATTGCCCAGCGCGAAGGGCAGCATGAACCACCCCACCTCGCGCGACGCCACGCCGTAGAAGGTGGTCAGCACCAGCGCATAGGTGAAGCCGAGCGCGTTGTAGCAGAAGGCCTGGCAGGCCATCAGCGTCACGCCGAGCACGGTGCGCCGCGGATGCAGCCGCAGCATGGCGTGCGCCACCTCCCGGAGCTCGGTGTGGCGGCGCCGACGCATGGTCAGCGGGCCATGGGTGGGCGGCGGCAGCGCCGCGCCGCCGCGCCCCGCGACCACGGAGTGCTCGATGGCCTGCATGACGCGGTCGGCCGCGCCGGGCCGGCCGTGCAGCATCAGCCAGCGCGGGCTCTCCGGCAGGGCCCGGCGCATCAGCAGCACCACCACGCCGAGCAGGCCGCCGATCACGAAGGCGGCGCGCCAGCCGATCTCGGGGTCGATCACCGCCGGGTCCAGCAGCACCAGCGAAGCCCCCGCGCCGATCGCCGCGCCGGCCCAGAAGGTGCCGTTCACCGCGAGGTCGATCCGGCCCCGCAGCCGCGCCGGGATCAGCTCCTGGATCGCCGAGTTCACCGCGGCATATTCGCCGCCGATGCCCGCGCCGGTGAGGCCGCGGAACAGCGCAAAGGACCAGGCATTCCAGGACAGGCCGGTGGCGACGCTCGCCACCATGTAGAGCAGCAGCGTGGCGAAGAAGAGCCGGCGGCGGCCGAACCGGTCCGTCGCCCAGCCGAACCCAAGCGCGCCCAGCACGGCGCCCAGCAGATAGGCCGAGGCGGCGAGGCCGATCTGGGTCGGCGTCAGGCCAAGGCTCGGGCTTTCGTGGATGGCGGCGGCCAGGCTGCCGGCCAGCGTGACTTCCAGCCCGTCCAGCACCCAGGTGACGCCCAGCGCGATGACGACGCGCCAATGGAAGCGGCTCCAGGGGAGCCGATCGAGGCGGCCCGGGATGTCGGTCTCGAAATGATCGGCGGCGCCAGCCCCGCGGCCCGTCGCTCCCCGCGCGTCACGCATCGGGCCTGGCTCCCCTTCCGCGTCTGAACGCAAGCGCGGCGGATGGTTCCGGTCCGGCAAGCGGCCCTACCGGCAGGGCACGAAGCGCAATCCCTGCACCGCCGCCGAGACGCGCGAGCGGCTGTCGTCCACATCCGTGCCGATGACAATTTCCTGCAGCGGCGGCGGCTCGGCGCCGAAGGCCGCGCGCCAGTCGGCGCCGATGTCCACCCGCTCCTCCAGCCACAGGCCGCGGGGTGCATCGGCGGTGCGCAGGATGCGGATCTTGCCGAGGCCCGAGGCATAGGGGCTGGTGAAGACCGGCGGCTCCCGCCCCGTGCCGCCCCAGGTGTAGATCAGCACGCTGCGCGGCAGGACGTGCGCGCCGGCCTGGCCCTGGGCGATGGCATGCTGCGCGCGCTGCCACGCGGTGACGCCGGGCGGCCAGCCGCTGAAGCCCACGGCGATGCTCAGCGCACGGTCGGTGCCCCGCCGCG
Organism: Acetobacteraceae bacterium; assembly: GCA_019750465.1. Classification (GTDB taxonomy): domain Bacteria; phylum Pseudomonadota; class Alphaproteobacteria; order Acetobacterales; family Acetobacteraceae; genus JAIEOP01. The sequence goes on from JAIEOP010000274.1 coordinate 15,491, forward strand.
TCAGGTCCATCGGCGGCGGCCCCTCGTCCACGCGCCAGCGCCAGGTGAGGCAGGTGGGCGGCTGGCCCGGCGGGACACGGCGCCAGACGAAGCTGCCGGCGCTGCTGCCCTCGACGGCGACACCGTCGCCCGGCAGCGCGCGCCAGCGGGCCGGGCGGATGCCGTGCCATTCGGCATGGGTCCAGCCGGACGCTTCCAGCGAGGGCGCCGCCGATGCCGGCACCTGGCCCTGCGCCTGCGCCACGCCGGACGCCGCCACGATCGGCAGCAGGCCCGCCGACGCGGCGAGGAGGAGCATGGCAAGCCGGCGCATCTTCGCTTAGATGCCGCAACTGGAGCCCGAAACAAGGGGTTGCGCTGGCACCGCCCCGCCACATGCCGCATGGTGCCGGCAGCACGCGGATGCGGAGGATCGCGTCGGATTGCGCCTGCGGCTGCGGCAGGCCCAGGCCAGAGCTGGCGACATCGTGCTGCTCCATGCCGACGAATCCGAAGCGCTGACCCAGCCGTACCTCGCCCATGCCGGGGCTGAGCACGGCGCCGGCCTGCGCGTCGCGGCGCCCGGGCAATCGCGCAAGATCGCCATGATTGGGCACGCTCGACGCGAGCACCCGCGAACTGATCCCGCACACTTCGCCGGCCAAGCGCGGCGCCGACGTCATCGGGTTGCTCCAACGGCTCGGCCGCCGCTTGGTGCCGTGGCCGGGACGCGACGCCAGGCGCGTCGTGTTGGTGCCGGACAACGGCCCGGTGCACATCAGCAAGGCGAGCACGGCGGCGCTCGCTGCGCGCACGCGGATCGGCATCGAGCGACCGCCACGCCGCGCGCTGGAATTGAACGATACCGAACCGGTCCGGCGGGATCCCAAGTGCCGCCACGTGGCACGCCAGGCCTTCCCCAACCGCGATGCCTTGGACGCCGCGCCGTCCAGCGCGCCGCCAACAACCGCGGCAAGGAGCGGCAAGCGGGCCCTCCGTGCGGCACCCTACGAATCGCTGCTCAGCCGATCCCCGGCCCGGCCAGCGCCGCGATCTCGCGGATCAGCTTGCGTTTCACCGCCTTGCCGAAGCTCACGAAATCCTCGGCGACGATGACGAAGGCGCCGGGCCCGCCGACCACGCTGTCGCGGTAGTACTCATCGAGCGGAACGGGGGGCATGCGCCCGAAGGTCGGCCGGTCGTTCACGATGGGCAGGCCATTGATGGTGATGCCCTCGGCCACCGCCCGGTCGCGCGCCACCTCCACCGGGCCGCCGCTGTTGTTCACGCCGTCACCCGAGACGTCGATCACCCGGCGCGTCGCCTCGAACGGCGCGTCCGCGATCACCCGGCGCGAGAAGTCGATGCCGCCCGAGATCGACGTCCAGGACAACGAGGCACGCGGCGCCTCCGCCAGCCGTTCCGACCACAGCTCGGCATCCGCCGCGGTGCCGAGGCGCTGCCAGGGCAGCACCAGCCGCTGGTACTCCGCGCCCGCCCATTCGACATAGGCAATGGCGATGGCGCCGATCATGCCGCCGCGGATCGCCTCGATGACCGCCGGGTCGGCGACCGCCGCGCGGTAGCCCTCCCGTTGCAGCTTCGCCTCGTCCTCGTCGACCGAGCGGCTGACATCGACCGCCAGCACCAGCAGCACGTCCACCGGCTCCGCATTCGCGCGCACCGCGCGGGCGCCGGCCATGGCGGCCGCGCCGGTGGCGAGCAGCAAGGATCTCCGGCGCATGGCCGAACCCTCCGTCACGCGTTCACCGGCCATGGAAGCGCGGCGGCGGACGGGAATTCAACAGGGATCGGCGGCGGGCGGATTAAACCCCGGCAAGCACCGCATCACAGACGCGCGCCGCCCCGGCCTCGTCCAGGTAGCCGTGCATCGGCAGCGAGAGCACGCGTTCGCAAAGCGACTCGCTGACCGGCAGCGGCGGCGGCCCGCCGCCGAGGCTGCCCGCATGATGGGCCGCATAGGCAGGCTGGTGGTGCAGCGGGCGCGGATAGTAGATCGCCGAGGGCACGCCGGCCGCCCCCATCGCCGCCTGCACCGCCGCGCGCTGCGCCGCGTCGCGGAGCATGACCGTGTAGATGCCCCAGGCGCTGGTGGCCCCCGCGGCCTCGGCCGGCACCCCGACCCGCCCGGCCAGCCGCGCCGCATAGAGTCCGGCCAGGCGCCGCCGTGCCGCCAGCTCCCCCTCCAGCAGCGGCAGCTTGGCCAGCAGCACCGCGGCCTGGATCGTGTCGAGCCGGCCGTTCATGCCGGTGCGCAGCACCTCGTAGCGCGTGCGCCCCTCGCCATGGGTGCGGAGCGACCGGTACAGCTCGGCGCGGTCCGAGTCATCGGTCAGCAGCGCGCCGCCATCCCCGTAGCAGCCGAGCGTCTTGGTGGGATAGAAGCTGAGCGCCGTCACATCCCCCCAGGTCCCGAGCCGGCGGTTGTGCAGCACGCCGCCGAAGGCCTGCGCCGCGTCGTCCAGCGCGAACATGCCGCGCGCCGCGCAGATCGCCTCGATGGCCGGCCAGTCCGCCGGCAGGCCGTAGAGATCGACGCCGATCACCGCGCGCGGGCGCAGCCGGCCCTCGCGCTCCACCAGCGCGATACGGTGTTCCAGGTCGGCCAGGCTGATATTGAAGGTCACGGGATCGACATCGACGAAGATCGGCGTGGCGCCGAGCACCAGCGGCACCTCGGCCGTGGCGGTGTAGGTGAAGGCCGGCAGGAACACCGCGTCGCCGCGGCCGATCCCCTCCGCCATCATGGCGATCTGCAGGGCATCGGTGCCGGAGGAGACGCCGACGCAATGCGCGGCGCCGGCATAGGCGGCCAACGCGCGCTCCACCTCGTCCACCTCCGGCCCCTGCACGAAGCGGCCGCCGTCGAGCACCGCCGCGATGCGGCGATCGAGGTCGGGGCGGATCAGGCGCTGCTGCGCCTGCATGTCGAAGAAGGCGATGGGGCGCGGGGCGGTCATGATGCGCGGGCTTAGCCCCAGCGCGCAGCCGCGCCAAATCACGGCGGTTTTCGCGGTGCAACACGTGGCCGCGGGGGTCACGCCGGCACCAGCCCCGGATGGATGCGCCGCGCGCCGCCGAAGACCCGCAGCAGGCGGCGCGCCAGGGCGAGGTCCCGTGGAGCGGGCCGTTGCCGCGGCAGGGTTTCCGCCCAGTCGCGCATGATCCTGCCGAGCCGTTCGGACAAAACCGGGTCCGGCAGCATCCAGGGCGGCCCGGGCAGGGCGGAGAGCATC
>JAIEOP010000303.1 GCA_019750465.1 Acetobacteraceae bacterium
GGGCGCGCGCAGCGGCGACCGCGCCGCCCTCCAGCGCGCCGCGGGTGGCTGCCCAGGCCCAGGGCAGCACGCCGGGCAGCGTCGCCAGGTGGCGCCAGATCAGGTTGACCAGCGGCACCCCGCTGGCCTCGCGCAGCGCGGCGTAGATTGCCGCGATCTCCGGCGGCGCCTCCGCCTCGCGCAATTCCGCCAGGGCCATGGGGATGTATCCTGCTGTGCGTCCGGCAATGGGCGATAGCCCAGGCGGTGCGATCGGGGAAGACAGCGCGGTCAGGAGGGATCCTGCCGCTCCTCGCGCGAGCCGCGGCGGCGCGGCAGCGGCCCCGCGGCGGCATCGAAGCGGGTCCAGCCCGGCACCTGCGCGGCGAGGTTCACCTCGCGCCATTTCGGATGCCGCGGCGGCACCAGGAAGCGCCCGAAATTGGCGTTCAGCGCCTCGACGAAACGGGCGACCTTGCGGTGCCGCTCGATGCCCGGCGTCCAGGCATAGACCGCCATCACCGCGCCGACGGCGATGGTCTCCACCGCCGTGCCCTCCGGCACCAGTGCCGGGTAGTCGGCGGCGGCGAGGCGCGAGGGCAGGTAGGTCTCCAGCAGCGCCGGCGTGGCCGGCACCGGCAGGAAGCGCAGGCCGGAGCCGGGCGGGACGCCGGCAAACAGCCGCGCCGGCTTGCCGGCGACGAAGACCTGGGCCGCGATCTCGCCCGCCCCGAGGCGGGTCAGCGCCGTGTCCTGCACGTCGTGCTCGGGGCGGATGGCGATGCCGAGCGTCTCGAACAGCAGCCCGGCGGTCATCGCCGTCCCGCTGCCGCGGACATCGACGTTCACCGCCTGGCCGGCGAGCTCGGAGAGCGAGCCGATGCCGGGCCGCGCGAGGATGTGCACCTCCTCGTCATAGAGCTTGGCGATGTACTGGATCTGCGTCTCGAGGCCCGGCAGCAGGCGCTGGCGCCGCGCGAAGGCCAGCGCATCGGACTGCACGATGCCGATATCGACGCCGCGCAGCAGCATGATGTCGGCGAGGTTCTGCAGCGAGCCCTTGCCGAGGATCGCCAGCACCCGCAGCGCCTCGCCGTCATCGAGCACGGCCGACAGGTCGGCGGCGATGCGGACATAGGTGCCGTCGATGCCGCCGGAGATCACGCCGACGGTGCCGGCATTCGCGCGCGCCGTCAGCGCCGCGAGGGATTGCGTCGAAAGCGTGGGCGCCGCAGCCGGGCCCGTGCCTGCGCGCGGCAGCGCGGGTGCCTGTGCGAGCCCCCCGGCCGGGGCGATGGCGGCGCCGGCGCCGAGCAGCAGGGCGCGGCGGCGCGTGGCGCCGCGCCGGTCGGGTTGTGTCGTCATCGCGGCGCGTCCTGTGGTGTGCTGTCGAGGGCCCGTCGCTGCGCCTCGGCTTCCGCCTCGCCGAGGGCGATGGCGCGGTCGTACCAGCGGCGCGCCGCGGCGGGGTCCGGCGCCATGCCGCGGGCGCCGAGCGCGGCCATGGCGAGCGGATCGAAGCTGCTGCCGAGCAGCAGCGCGGCGCGGCCGCTGCCCGCCTCGGCGGCACGCTCGAAGAAGAGCCGCGCGCCGGAGAGGTCGCCGAGCGCCAGCAGCGCCTCGCCCCGGCGCAGCATGGCAAGGGCTGCGGATGGGACGGGGGGCGGCACGCTGGCGATCGGGACCGGTGGCGCGGCGGCGGCCGGCATGGCGGGGGGCGGTGCCGGATCGCCTGCCGGCAGCGTGCCGAGCGCGACGTTGGGCGCGGCGTCGTCGGTTGCGCGTGGACCTGCGGCCGACGCCGCTTCAGAAGGCGCCATGGATATCGGGGTGGCCGGCGACGGACCCGGTGACGCGCGGGATGTCGCATCGCCGTCCGATAGTCCATCGGGCGCGGGACTGGGCGCGGCGTTGTCGGCTGCCTGTGGCGCGACGGCCGGTGCCGCGTCGAGGGCCGGCACAGCGACGGAACCGGCCGGTGCCGTGCCAGGTCCCGCGCCGGTCATCGGAACGCCGGTTATCGGAACGCCGGTCATCGGAACGCCGGCCGGCGGCGCTTCCGGCGCGGGAATCGATGCAGCAAGGTCAGAACTCCCTGCCATGCCGGCTGAGGCCGGTTCGAGGGACGGTGCGGCCATGGGCGGCGCTGGTCCTGTTGCAGGCGCCGCAGCGGGTCCCGGATCGGCCTGCGGGGGCGGAGCGGGTGCGACGTCGGAGGTCGCGTCACCGGCCCTGCTCGGAGCGCCGGTCGATACCGGATCAGGGGCCTGCACGGGCACCGGAACGGCTGGCGCCATGGCCAGCGCGGTCGTCGGGACGGCCGGTGCCATGCCATCGGCCGGGTCGCGATCCGGCGGCGCGTCGGGTGCCGCCGGAGCAGGGGGCGACGCGGCCATCGGCGCGGCTGCGGCCGTGGCGGGCGCCGTGCCGGACGCCGAGGTCGGGATGCTGCTTTCGGTGGCACCCGTTGTCGCCGGCTCCACGGTCGCAACCGAGGCAATGGTTGCCCCGCCATCAGGGCCCCGCGCGCTGGAGGCCGGCGGCGCGACGGGCGCGATGATGCCGGCACCGTCAGCCGGGCGCCGATGATCCGCTGCCGTGATGTCAGTGGCCATTGGCGTGCCGTCCGTCGTTTCGGCCGCCGTGCCGGCCTGCGCCGCCGCCTCGGCTGCCGGCGGCTCCGGCTGCGCTCCAGCGGCGGACCCATGTGCAGTGTCCGGCCGGTCCGTCCGCGCCGCCGCCGCAATCGTCCCGGATCCGGAACCCGACAGCCGAGGGACGTCGTCGGGCCTGGCGATCTCCGCCGGCACGCGCGGCACCGCGGGCGCTTCCCGCAGCGCCGGGGGCGAGGCCTCCGTCACCGCCACGGCGCCGCCGTCCCTTTCCACCGGCGCGACCGCAGGACTTCCGGACGGATCACGGGACGCCGGGGACGGCGCCGTGGCCAGGGCGGCGGCCCCTCCCCGTGGCGGCGCGGCCCGGCCGACCCCATGGCCCTCACGCACGGCCTGGCCCGGCAAGAGATCCTGCTGCGCCAGCGCCAACGCGCCGAGCGCCCCGATCCCGGCCAGCGCAAGGATCACCGCACGGCTCCGCCCGCCCGCGGCGACGGGCGCGGCCGCCGGGGTTGCGACGCTGGCCGGTGCCGCCATCGGCGATCGCGCCGGACCATTCGCAGGCGCTCCCGCCGGAAACGCCAGCCCCGTCGGCGGGTCTGCCCGCCGGATCGGGGGATCGTCGAAAGGTGGTGGTTCATCGGCCGGGCGGCCGGCTGCGCGCGGCTCGGGACCAGGAGCCTCGACCGCCGGTCCGGCCTCTCCCAACCCGGCCAGCGCGCCGCGCAGGCGGGCAATCCAGTCGCTGTCCTCCGCGAGGGTCAGCGGCGGCTGCCAGAGGAAGGATTCCGCCAGCAGGTCGCGCAGCAGCGGCACGTCCTCCGGACGCAGCCGCCGATGGATCACCGGCAGGTTGCCCGGGCAGGCCGCATCGAAGCCCGACGCGGCCAGCGTGGCGCGGAGCAGCGGAACGGCCTCCGGCGTCCAGTGCGGCCCGATCTCCAGGATGGCGACGCCGGCACGCGCGTGCATCGCCACCAGGTCCACCGCCACGCCCTCCGCGATGCGGCACTTGGGCAGGATGGTCCACGTGATGTCGGAGCCTGGCTCCGGATGAGCGGCGCCAACCACGGCATCGCCATTCTGGCCCATGGCCAAGCCCAATCCTTGCGCAGTGTCTGGCATCAACGCCCGCACCCGGCTTGAGAAGCGTGGATCAAGCGACAAGTGTCGAGCACGATGGAACAGAACGCAATACATTGGACCGCTTCCGCGACGGCCCACCCGGTCATCACGAGGGGCGCGCCGCGGGCCGAAGCCGCGGCGCGTCGTGACGCCGCGGCCGTACCGTCCCGTCTCAGCCGAGGCTGGTCACATTCATTGGCGCAGGCACCCACGCGTAGCCCTCGCCCTGCTTGCGCACATGGCCGAGACCCGGCCAAGGGAAGTGATAGGACAGCACCGCATGGCGGTCGGTCGCCAGACGGTCCAGCATGCGTGCACGCGTCTGCGCGCTCCGCTTCGGGTCGGTGTCGTAGGCGAATTCCATCAGCGGCTGGCGCAGCAGCAGCACCTGGTGGTGCGCCAGGTCGCCGGTGTTCACCAGGGTGCGGCCCTCCGACGCGACGGCGTAGCAGGTGTGGCCCACCGTATGGCCCGGGGTGAAGATCGCGGTGACGCCGGGCACCACCTCCTGCCCGTCGCGCACCATCACCAGCCGGTCGCGGTAGGCGTCGAGGTTCTTCTTCGCGCCGTCGATGAAGACAGGCATGAACTCCGGGCCGCGCTTGTTCGCGTCGTCGGTCCAGAATTTCACGTCGGCCTCGTTGATCGCCACCTGGGCGTTCGGGAAGACGCGGCCGCCGCGCTCGTCCACCAGGCCCCAGACATGGTCGCAATGCGCGTGGGTGGCGACGACCATGTCGATCTGCGCGGGATCGATTCCGGCGGCACGCAGGTTCGCCAGCATGCGGCCCGTGGTGGGTCCGAACATCCTGGACTGCGCACCCATGCTCTCGCCCATGCCGGTGTCGAACAGCAGCAATTGGCGCCCGGTGTTCAGCACCAGGATGTTCTGCTCCAGCGTCGCGGCGCTGGGATCGAGGAACTCGCCGGTGAGCATGGCGGGGATGTCGCCGGCGCCGGGACCGACGAAGCTGTCGGCCGGCTTGCCGAGCGGCAGGTGGCCATCGGAGATCACGGTAGCCTCGAAGGCGCCCCATTTGAAGCGGTGCCAGGCCGGTGGCAGGGTGCCGAGCATGGGGGCGGCGGCCTGCGCCGGGCGCGGCGCGGCGAGTCCGGCGGCGAGGCCGACGGCGGTGCCGGCGGCCAGCAGATGGCGGCGGCTGATGGGCAGGCTCATGGCGTTCTCCCTTGGTGCGCCCGGTACGCCGGGCGCTCATGGAGCCTGCCACAGCGCGAACGCGTCGCGCATGGATTCCGTGCAATCCGCGTTCGCGCGGCGCCAGCCTGCATCATGGCGCGCAACGACATGGTACATGCCGCGCGACTCGTCGCGGCTCAGTGCGCCTGCCGCAGTTTCTTGACGCGACGCCGTCGGCACGCGGCGACGTCGCGGGCAAAGGGCAGCCCGGGGTCGAGCCGCAGATGGGTGATGCAGGCGAAGATGCGCTTCCGCGTGTCGCCTGCGGCCTCGATGGTCGGCGCTTCGCCGACCTCGCCGTCTTCGTCGGCCAGCATCAGCACGCCGCAGGCGATGCCGCCCTCGTCGCCCAGGTAATGCAGAACGACGATGCGGCAATGCGGATCAGGCAGCGCCATCCCCTGCTGCGCGCGCAGCGCTGCGACCAGTTCGGGCGTCAGGCGCGTCGGCACCGGCAGGCAGGCCCGCAGCACCTCGAGCAGCCGCCCGACCCGTTCAGGATCGTCGATCATGGTGCGCGGCGCCCGGTCTCAGCGCGGTCCCATGCGCAGCGCGCCGTCGAGGCGGATGGTCTCACCGTTCAGGTAGGGATTGGCGATGATCGAGAGCGCGAGCTGCGCATATTCGTCCGGCAGGCCGAGCCGCGGTGGATGCGGCACGGAGGCGTGCAGCGCCTCGCGCACATTCTCCGGCAGTCCGCCGAGGAGGGGCGTGTCGAAGATGCCCGGCGCGATGGTGCAGACGCGGATGCCACGGCTGGCGAGGTCGCGCGCGGCGCAGATCGTCAACCCGATCACGCCGGCCTTGCTGGTGGCGTAGGGGGTCTGGCCGATCTGCCCCTCGTAGCCGGCGACCGAGGCGGTGAGGATGCAGACGCCGCGGCCGTCGCCATCGGCCGGCTCGCCCTTTGCCATGGCGGCGGCGGCCAGGCGCAGCGCGTTGAAGGTGCCGATGAGGTTGACTCGGATGATCGCCTCGAACTTCTCCAGCGGCATCGGGCTGCCGTCGCGCTCCACCACCCGCCCGGCGCTGCCGCGGCCGGCACAGTGCACCAGGATGCGCAGCGGCCCGATCCCTTCGGCCATCGCCACCGCGGCGCCGAGGGCGTCGCTGTCCGTCACGTCGGCCGGGGCGAAGCGCGTGCCGCCGCCGAGCTCCCTGGCAGCCGCCTCGCCGGGCGCGGTCGGCAGGTCGGTGATGACCACCCGCGCCCCGCCGGCGACGAGGCGCCGCGCGGTGGCCAAGCCAAGGCCGGAGGCGCCGCCGGTGACCAGGGCGACCGTGTCCTTGAGGTTCATCCCTGGGTCCCTTCGCCGCGATTCGATGGAGACGCGAGCGTCAGCCAGTCCGCCGGAGAGGTCAAACGTCCCCGCCTATCCGCGTGCCCGCGGCAGGAATTCGCCACGGCGACAGGCCCCGGTGGCGTGGAATCAGTAGCAGCCCCAGGGGCCGCAGCGGCGGTAATAGGGGTAGCCGTAGTAGCCCGGTGCGCTTGCACGGCCGATGAGGGCGCCGCCGACGAGGCCGGCCGCGCCGGCTGCCACACCTGCCGTGACGGCGTTGCTCTGTGCGACGGAAGCAGCCTGGACATCTCGCTGGCTGCGCTCGTTCGCAACCTGCGGCGCAAGCGCGTTAGCCTGGGCGCAGGCGTCCTGGCCACGGCGGTCGCGGCCTCCCTGAGCCGAGCACTGGGCAACCAGGGAATTATAGAGACCCTCCGACGCCGTTGGGCCGGCCGGCATCGGCTGGCATGCCGTCGTGGCCAGTACGGCGATCACGCCGATGCAGGAAAACGCCTTTCGCATCTGAACAACACCTCCGTACCGCAATGGCCACAATTCGATCTGATTTGGGATACACCCACCACATGGTATGTTTGCGGTAAGATTTCAGCAAGGTTTATCTCATTCCCGGCGAAGATGGCGCTTTTTGATATGACGGTTGCACAACAGGCTTGAACTTGTTGTATTTGCTCATCGATGACGCTGGTGCGGTGATCGGGTCACTTGCTCGCGAAAGGTGCCGCCGACGGCCCATGCACGCGCCGACTGCTACAGGCCGCCCGCACCCCGCATCGGACGGCCGCCGAGCTCTGGCTGGGCGGAGAACGGCGCGCGGCGGCTGGCCCGGCGGGGTCGCGCGCGGCGAGATCGATTGACGGCGCTGGCACCGACCGCAAGCTATGTGTGGCGGGTTGGAGAGCGACGACATGGCGGCGCTGGCGCATTGGGCGGCAAGGCACCCGGAGAAGGTCGCCGCACATTTTCCCGCGCAGGGGGTGGCGCTGACCTATGGCGCGCTCGATGCGCGGGCGGAGCGCGTGGCGCGCTGGATGATCGGGCTCCGCCTGGCACCGGGCGACGCGGTGGCAATGCTGCTCGACAATCGGCCCGAGTATCTGGAACTGGCGGAAGGGGCGCGGCGCGCCGGGCTGCACTGGGTGCCGCTCTCCGTGCATCTCCGCCCGCAGGAGGTCGCCTACGTGCTGGGCGACAGCGGTGCGGGGCTGCTGGTGGCGAGCCCGGCGCTGGCGCCGCTGGCGGCGCAGCTGCTTGCCGAGGGCGCGGTGGACGGGCGGCCCCGCGTCGCACTGGGCGAGGGCCTGCCAGGCTATGGCAGCTACGAGGCGGCGCTGGCCGCGGTGGACCTGTCGGTGCCACGCGAGGAGCGGCCGCTGGGGCAGGTCTTCCTCTATTCCTCCGGCACCACCGGCCTGCCCAAGGGCATCAGGCGGCCGTTGGTCCCCTGGGCGGACCGCGACAAGCCGATGTGGGACATGAGCTGGAAGACGCTCTACGGCTTCGACGAGAGCACCGTCTATCTCTCGCCCGCGCCGCTCTACCACGCCGCCCCGCACGGCTACGTGCAACGCACGCTGAGCGAGGGCGGCACGGCGGTGATCCTGCCCAAGTTCGACCCCGAGGCGGCGCTGGCGGCCATCGAGCGCTACCGCGTCACGCACAGCCAGTGGGTGCCGACCATGTTCGTGCGCCTGCTGGCGCTGCCGGATGGGGTGCGCCGGCGCTACGACCTCTCCTCGCATCGCTGCGCGATCCATGCCGCGGCGCCCTGCCCGGTCCCGGTGAAGCGGGCGATGATCGACTGGTGGGGGCCGATCATCCATGAATACTACGCCGGCTCCGAAGGCATCGGCACGACCGTGGTGGACAGCCACACCTGGCTGGCGCGGCCGGGAACGGTGGGGCAGCCGGTGAACGGCGTGACGGTGCATATCCTGGACGACAACGGGCGGGAGTTGCCGGCCGGCGGGACGGGGCGGATCTTCTTCGCCGGCGGGCCGCGTTTCGCGTACCATAACGCCGCCGAGAAGACGGCGGCGAGCTACGACGCGCGGACGGGCTGGGCGACGCTCGGCGACCTCGGGCGCCTGGACGCGGACGGCTTCCTCTATTTGTCGGACCGGCGGGCGGACTTGATCCTCTCGGGTGGGGTCAACCTCTACCCGGCGGAGATCGAGGGGGCGCTGACGGTGCATCCCGATGTGGCCGAGGTGGCGGTGGTGGGCGTGCCCGATCCCGAAATGGGCGAGCGGGTGCACGCGGTGGTGGTGCCCCGGCCCGGCGCCGCGCCGGACGCGGCCGCCCTGGACGCCTGGTGCCGCGACCGCCTGGCCGGGCCGAAGCGCCCGCGCAGCTGGGAATTCGCCGCTGAACTGCCGCGCAGCGAGGCTGGCAAGCTGCTGCGCCGGCTGCTGAAGGAACGGTACCTGCCGCCGATCGAGCCGATGTGAGGCGAGCCGGCGCGGCATGAACCCTTCCTTCATGCCGGCGGCGCGAATTGGTCCCGGCACCTTCCCTCGCCGAGGCCAGATGACGCGACCAGGCGCACTGCTTCCCGCTCCCTCGATCCGCACGCTCGATCCGGCGCCGCGGTGAGAGCCGTTCTGCCATCCGGCCGTGCCGAGGCGGCGGATTCGCAGCGCCGCGCGGATGGGCGGCTCGGCGACATCCTGGTCGCCATGGGCAAAGTCGCGCCCGATCAGGTCAAGGCCGCCATGGGCATGCTGCCCGCCGCGCCGGCGAGCCTCGGGGACATCGGCATCCCGCTCACCGACCTGCTGGACCTGATGACCAAGACCATGGCCACGGGATCGGTGGACACGGTGACGCGGCTGTCCGAGGAGATGAAGCTGCCGCCGCGGCTGATGCGCGACCTGATGCAGGAAGCCAACAGCCGCATGTTGACCGAGGCCATGGGTGTCGGTCCCGCCTCGGGCGGCATGGCGGCGCAGCAGCCGCGCTTCACGCTTTCGGTGCGCGGGCGGGAATGGGCGCAGCAGGCATTTGCCAGGAACGGCTATGTCGGGCCCTGTCCGGTCCCGCTGAACGAGTACGCCGACCGCATCCGCCGCCAGGCCATCAACACCGAGCGCGTGCCGCCCGAGGCGGTGGCGCGCGCGCTGTCCGGCCTGGCGGGCGCGGAGCGGCTGATCGCCCAGGTGGGTCCGGCGATCAATTCCGGCCGCACCATGCTGCTCTACGGCCCGGCCGGCAACGGCAAGACCACGGTGGCGCAGCTCATGGGCTCGGTCTTCGAGGCCACGGTCTACGTGCCCCATGCCTTCGAGATCGGCGGCCAGATCGTTCGGGTCTTCGATCCCGACATCCACCGCGAGATGCCCTCGCCTGAGGATGCCTTCCACGCCGCCAACCCCACCAGCATCCGCGCCCGCGGCCTCGATCCGCGCTGGGTGCCCTGCGCGCGGCCCTTCGTGGTGGCCGGCGGCGAGCTGACGCTGGAGATGCTCGATCTCGGCTTCAATCCGGTGACCCGCTTCTACGAGGCGCCGCTGCACGTGAAGGCGTTGAACGGCATCTTCCTCATCGACGATTTCGGCCGCCAGCTGGTGCGGCCGGAGACGCTGCTGAACCGCTGGATCGTGCCGATGGAAAGCCGGGTGGACTACCTCAAGCTGCAAAGCGGCAAGAGCTTCTCCCTGCCCTTCGACGAGCTGGTGATCTTCTCCACCAACATGGCGCCGCACCAGCTGATGGACCCGGCCTTCATGCGCCGCGTCCCCTACAAGATCGAGGTGCGCGGCCCGAGCGAGGTGGAGTTCGCCGGCATCTTCCGCCGTGTCGCCGAACGCCACGGCCTGCCCGCGCCGGAGGCGGCGATCGCCTTCGTTATCCACGAGGTCGCTCACACCCGCGGCATGGTCCTGGCCGGGTTCCAACCAGGCTTCATCGTCGAGCAGGTGCTCGCCTCCTGCCGGTTCCAGGGCGTGCCGCCCCGGGCGGATGAGGCGATGCTGCTGGCGGCGATCGACAACCTCGACACGCGCGGGGCCTGAGCGGCGCCGGCGGCGCGCTATCCGGTGCGCAGCCCGAGCCGCTCGATGCGTCGGCCTTCCGCCACGATCGTTTCCTGGATGAAGCGGGCGTAGTCCGCCGGCCCGAGGTACTCGACCGGCATGTCGAGCCGCTCCAGCGTCGCCACGTGCTGCGGGTCGTGCAGCGCCGTGCGGAACCCGGCATGCAGCGCATCGCGGATGGCGGGATCGAGCCCCGGCGGCGCGACGAGGCCGTAGGGCGAGGTCACCACCATGCCGTCATAGCCAAGCTCCAGCAGCGTCGGCACGTCGGGGAAGCGCGGGATGCGCGTGCGGGTCCAGCAATTCAGGAAGCGCAGCTTGCCGTCCTGCACGAGCTGGCCATAGGCGGTGCCGGCCGTCGAGCATTCGATGTGACCGCCGAGCACGGCCTGCAGGGCGTCGGCCTCGCCACGGAAGGGGATGTGCTCGACCTCCAGCTTCTCGCGCTCGGCGATCTCGATCATGGTCAGGTGCGGCGTGCCGTTCGCCCCGGTATTGCCCCACCGGTGCCGGCCACGGTTGGCGCGCGCGTCGGCGACGAGCTCCTGCCAGGTGCGGAAGGGGCTCTCCGCCCGTACCATGACGGTGAAGGTGTAGCCGGTCAGGTGCAGGATCGGCGTGAAGTCCCGCGCCGGGTCGTAGGCCATGCGCTGCATCAGGGGCAGGCGAATGGCGGGCAGGGTGAGCTGCGCCACGGTGTAGCCGTCCGGCCGGCCGCGTGCGACAGCCTGGGCGCCCAGCGTGGATCCGGCGCCGGGGCGGTTCTCCGTGATCACCTGCTGGCCGAAGGCGCGGGTCGCGGCCTCCGCCAGCGCGCGCATCTGCACATCGGTGGTGCCGCCGGCGGGGAAGGGGACGAGCAGCGAGATGGGGCGGTCAGGGAAGCGCGCCTGGGCGCGGCCGAGCGCCGGCATCGAAAGAGCGCCCGCGGCGACAAGCGCCGAGCGGCGAGAGAATTGCGACATGGGTGGCCTCCCGGACCTTTCCGTTGTGCTCGACATCGGGCGGCGGCGCCCGGCGCGCAAGGGCCTGCCGGCGGCCGGGACGCATCACGGGATCAGAGCGTCCTTGCGATGATCTCCGTCATCACCTCGCTCGATCCGCCGTAGATGCGCCCGACCCGCGCATCGGCCCAGGCGCGGCCGATGTCGAAATCGGCCATGTAGCCGTAGCCGCCGTGCAGCTGCAGGAAGTCGTCGTAGAGCTGGTTCTGCATCTCCGCCCCCAGCAGCTTGCCCGCTGCCGCGGCCTCGACGGTCAGCTCGCCGCGCAGGTGCATGGCCAGCAGGTGATCGGCAAAGACCCGCAGCATGGCCGCCTTGGCCTTGGCGTTCGCCAGCTTGAAGCGGTTGTGCTGGAAGTCGAAGACGGTCTGGCCGAAGATCTGCCGCTCCTTCGTGTAGGCGATGGTCTTCTCCAGCATCGCCTCGACGCCGGCGGCGGCGCGCACCGCGATCACCAGCCGCTCCTGCGGCAGGTTGCGGATCAGGTAGCCGAAGCCCTTGTTCTCCTCGCCCAGCAGGTTCTCCACCGGCACGCGGACATCGTCGAAGAACAGCTCGGAGGTGTCCTGCGCGTGCAGGCCGATCTTCTCGAGGTTGCGGCCCTTGGTGAAGCCGGGCGTGCCCTCCGGCACGCAGATCAGCGAGATGCCGCGCGAGCCGGCGTTCGGGTCGGTCTTGGCGCAGACGATGACGAGGCCGGCATTCTGGCCGTTGGAGATGAAGGTCTTCTGCCCGTTGATCACGTAGTGGTCGCCGTCGCGCCTGGCCGTGGTGCGCATGGCCTTGAGGTCGCTGCCCATGCCAGGCTCGGTCATCGCGATGGCGCCGATGATCTCGCCCGCCGCCATCCCGGGCAGCCATTCGCGCTTCCGCTCGGGCCGCGCGAGATCCTCGATGTAGGGGACGACGATGTCGGAATGCAGCGGGAAGCCGGGGCCGGTGCAGTTGGTGCGCGCGATCTCCTCGATGACCACGGCGGAATAGCCGAAGTCGGCGCCGGCGCCGCCGTATTCCTCGGCCAGCAGCGGGCAGAGGATGCCGGCCGCGCCGGCCTCGCGCCAGACGCCGCGGGGTACGATGCCGTCGCGCTCCCACTGGCGGTGGAAGGGGATGACGTGCCTGTCGAAGAAGCGGCGGACCGTGTCGCGGAAGGCCTCGTGGCCCTCGTTCAGCACGGTGCGCGGGCCGGTCAGGCGGCGCGGTTCCAGGGCTGGGTTGGTGTCCATCTGACGTGTCCTCATTGCGTGTCGCCGGGTCGATTCGCGGATGCGGGCGTTGCCCTTCGCCGATCGGCCCGCTCAGCCCTGCGCGCGCAGCGCCGTTATGTCGGCCTCGGGCAAGCCCCAGTCGCGCAGCACCGCCTCGGTGTGCTCGCCGCGCAGCGGCGGCGGCGCGCCCGGTGCCGGCGTGCTGCGCGAGAAGCGCGGCGCGGGGGCGGGCTGGATGGCGCCGTCGCGCTCGACGAAGGTGCCGCGCGCCGCCATGTGCGGGTGGCGTGGCGCCTCGTCCATGCTGAGCACGGCGCAGACGCAGGCATCCGTACCCTCGAAGATCCTGGCCCAGTCGTCGCGCGTACGGGTCCGGAACGCCGCGGCGAGCTCGGCCTTCAGCGCCGGCCACTGCGCCGGGTCGTTGCGCCTCTCGAAGCGTGCGGCATCAAGGCCGAGCAGCTTCAGCATCTCCGCCCAGAATTGCGGCTCGATCGGGCCCACCGCCAGCCAGCGTCCGTCGCTGCATTCATAGGTGTCGTAATAGGGCGCCGCGCCATCGAGGCGGTTCTTCCCGCGCTCCGGCCCCCAGCCTCCGCGCGCCTTCATGGCGTAGATCGGCGCCATCAGCAGCGCGGCACCATCCACCATCGCGGCATCCACCACCTGGCCGCTTCCGCTGCCCTTCGCCTCCAGCAGCGCCGCGAGAATGCCGAGCGCCAGCAGCATGCCGCCGCCGCCGTAGTCGCCGACGAGGTTCAGCGGCGGCACCGGCTTGCGGTCCGCCGGCCCGATGGACCAGAGCGCGCCGGTCAGCGCGATGTAGTTGATGTCGTGGCCAGCGGCCTGGGCCAGCGGCCCCTCCTGTCCCCAGCCCGTCATGCGGCCGAAGACCAGGCGCGGATTGCGCGCAAGGCAGGCTTCGGGGCCGAGGCCGAGGCGCTCCATCACGCCCGGGCGGAAGCCCTCGATCAACGCGTCGGCCTTCTCGATCAACCGCAGCGCGGCCTGCACCGCGGCAGGGTTCTTCAGGTCCAGCGCGACGCTGCGCCGGCCGCGGCCGACGAAATCCTGGCGCGAGCCGGGCGGGCCTTCGGCGCGGTCGATGCGCACCACTTCGGCGCCGAGATCGGCAAGGATCATGCCGCAGAAGGGGCCCGGGCCGATGCCGGCGAATTCCAGGATGCGGTAGCCGCTGAGCGGTCCGGGCATGGCGTGTCCTCCTCGGAGCCGCGAGCGTAGCAGGCGCGGCGGGCTTTGACAGCGGCGCGCCCAGTGCCAAGTCTGGCACCGGGGAGGAGCGCCATGATGGGACCCGAGGAATGGACGCGGCGCGCGGCGATCGCGCTGGCGGGCGCTGTGGCCAGCCTGCCCGCCCCGGTGCGGGCGCAGGGCCCGAACTGGCCGGAGCGGCCGGTGCGGGTCGTCGTGCCCTATGCGCCGGGCGGGGCGAACGACATCCTCGGCCGGCTCTACGGCGCGCGGCTCTCGGAACGGCTGGGCCAGCCCTTCGTGGTGGAGAACCGCCCCGGCGCGCAGGCGATCATCGGCACGGAACTGGTCGCGCGCGCGCCGGCGGACGGGTACACTCTGCTGGTCGGCGCCAGCGGACCGATGGTGTTCAACCCCGCCACCTACGAGCGCCTGCCTTACGACACGCTGCGCGACCTGGCCCCCGTCTCGCTGCTGGCGAGCTTTCCGCTGGCGCTGGTGGTCGCCGCGAACGCGCCCTTCGCCGACCTCGCCGCGCTGCTCGCCTTCGCGCGCGCCACTCCGGAACGCGCGAACTACGGTGCCAGCGCGGCCAGCTTCCAGCTGCCGACCGAACTGCTGAACCAGCGTGCCGGCACGCGCTTCCAGTACGTGGCCTATCGCGGCAGCGCGGACACGGTGAATGCCGCTGCGAATGGCGAGATCACCATGGCGCTGGTCGATACCGGCCCGGCCGCGGTGGCGCATGCGGCGGGGCGCGTGCGCGTGCTGGCGGTGACGGCACCGCAGCGCCTGCCGGCCTGGCCGGAGGCGCCGACGATGCGGGAGCTGGGCTTCGACGACCTCACCGTCTCGCTCTGGTCCGGGCTGCTGGCGCCGGCGGCGACGCCCGCCGCAATCGTGCAGCGGCTCGCCGCCGAATGCGCGGCGATCACGCGGGAGGAGGCGATCGGGCAGCGCCTGCGCGCGCTCTCGCTGGAACCGGTGGGCTCGACGCCGGAGGAATTCCGCGCCGTGATCGCCCGCGAAAAGCCATTGTGGGCGGAGGTCGCGCGGCGCGGCGGGATCCGGCTGGAACGCTGACTTCCTCCCCCGCGCGCGGGGGAGGACCGGGGTGGGGGTTGGCGCCGCCGAGCCACCCCCACCTCGGCAGGGATGCGCCTGCCTCCGTCGGCAGAGGGCGCTTCCCGTCGTCACCAGCCCTCAGTCCAGCGTCGCCCCGCTCACCTCCACCAGGTCGCGCCACATCGGCTCCTGCGCGCGCATGAAGCCGAGGAACGCCTCCGGGCTCTCGTCCCAGACCGCCGTGAACCCAAGCGGCAGCAGCTTCTGGCCGTAGTCCGGGTTGCGGGCCGCGGCGAGCGTCGCCTCGTGCAGGCGCCGGACCGCCTCGGGCGGCGCACCCGCGGTGGTGTTGATGCTGTACCAGAAGGACATGTCCATGTCCGAGCCCGGGTAGAGTTCCCGCATGCCCGGCAGGTGCTCGATGCCGGGCACATAGGTCACGCGCTCCTGGCTGCCCACGCAGAGCGCCCGCAGCCGGCCTTCGCGCACATGCGGCATGAGCGCAGGCATGCCGTCGAACAGCATGTCGATGGTGCCGGCGAGCAGGTCGTTCAGCCCGGGCACCAGGCCGCGATAGGGCACGTGGTTCAGCTCGATGTCCGCGACGCGCATGAATTTCGAGATCGTCAGGTGGCTGATCGTGCCGATGCCGGAGGAGCCGCTGGTGATCCGCCCCGGCGACGCCTTGGCCGCCGCCACCAGCTCCGGCGCGCTGCGCCAGGGACGTGCGGCATTCACCACCAGCAGCGTCGTGCCGACCGAGACGCGGGAGATGTGGGTGAAGTCGCGCCAGGTGTCGAACGGCATGGCGGCACGGTAGAGATACCTGTTCGCAAGCAGGATGGTGGCGCCGCCAAGGAACAGCGTGTGCCCGTCCGGCGCGGCGCGCGCCACCGCCTCGGCGGCGATGTTGCCGCCGGCGCCGGGGCGGTTCTCCACCACGATCGGCTGGCCGAGCACCGGCGCCATCCGCTCGGCCATCAGCCGCGCGGTCAGGTCCGCCGCGCCGCCCGGCGGAAAGGCGACGATCATGCGCAGCGGGCGCTGCGGGAAGGCTGCCTGCGCCCGCGCGAGGCCGGGCGCGGCAAGTGGTGCCAGCAGCAGCGGACGGCGTGCGATCACCGAGTAGGCTCCAGGTGCAGACAGGCGACGATGCCCTCCTGGCCGCGCAGGTGCGGGTAGCGCGCCATCACCTCCGGATCGTGGCCGGGGACGATGTGCCGCGGCGACGGGGCCAGGGCCTGCAGCGTCTCGAACCCCTCCAGCATCTCGCCGATGTGCCAGGCCGTGGTGAAGGGGCGCCCCGCCTCCATGTTCTCGTAGAAATGCGTCACGTCGCTGGCCAGCACCACGCGGCCGCGCGCGGTTTCCACCGTCATGCATTGCAGCCCGGCGGAATGCCCCTTCACGAGATGCAGCGCGATCCCGGGCGCGAGATCCACGCGGCCGTTGTACATGCGCACGCGCCGGCCGAAGTTCAGCTTCACGATGCCGGCGATGTCGTCCGGCTCGAAGCTGTGCGCCAGCTTCGGGAAGCGCATGTGGCGGCCGCAGGCGTAGTGCATCTCCGGCTCCTGGAGATGGAAGGTCGCGCGGGGGAACTTGTCGAACGTGCCGACATGGTCGTAGTGCAGGTGGCTCAGCACCACGTCCTCGATCGTCTCCGGATCGAGGCCCACCAGCCGCAGGCTGTCCGCCGGGCAGCGCAGCCACTCCCGCCTGCGGCGCCGCGCCACGGCCTCGGTGAAGCCGCAGTCGAGGACCAGGCTGCGCTCGGCCCCGATCACCGCCCAGACGAAGTAGTCCATCGGCATCGGCGCGTCGTGCGGATCGCCGCCGATGAAGTGCTCCGCCCGCCGCGCGTCGCGCCGGGCGTAGCGGATGGCATAGACCTCGTACATAGCCCTAGCCGCCCTTCTCGGCGTCCAGGATCGCCTTGATCCGCGCCGGGTCGCCCGCGATGGTGACGCCCGCGCGCTCGAGCTGCAGGGTCATCGGGATGCGGCTGTCCTTCGTCGCCCAGCCCGGGCGTTCCAGCGCCCTGGTCATCTCGGCCAGCGTGTACTCGCAGATGTGCATCGGCACGCCGAGCTCGCGCCCGAGGCCGACCGCCAGCGACACGTCCTTGTGGGCGAGCTTCAGCTGGAAAGCTGGCGGATCATACCGGTTCACCAGGAACTGGTCCACGACGCGGTCGAAGGTGCGGCGCCGGCCGAGCGCGCCCTGGCGCACCGCGGCCCAGAGATCGACGGGGTCCATCCCCGCCTTCACCCCCATGGAGAA
Organism: Acetobacteraceae bacterium; assembly: GCA_019750465.1. Classification (GTDB taxonomy): domain Bacteria; phylum Pseudomonadota; class Alphaproteobacteria; order Acetobacterales; family Acetobacteraceae; genus JAIEOP01. Next base: position 17,025 of record JAIEOP010000303.1, read on the forward strand.
GACTTCCGCGGTCGCCAGCCCGATGGCGTAGCCCGCCATGTTGTGCACCAGCTTCGCCACCGTCGCCGTGCCGATCGGCCCGATATAGGCGGCCTGGTCTCCGAAGCTGTCGAGGATGGGCTTGAGGCGGTCATAGGTCGCCCGGTCGCCGCCGCACCAGATCGCCAGCTTGCCGGTGCGCGCGCCCTCCGGCCCGCCGCTGACCGGCGCATCGAAGGCCTGGCAGCCCTTCTCGGCCAGCGCGGCATGGAATTTCCGCACCATGGCCGGGCTGTCGGTGGAGAGGTCGAACAGCGCCATGCCCGGATGCGCGCCGGCGAGGATGCCGCTGTTGGAGTTGAACACCACCTGCTCCACCTCCGGCGGGCCGGGTAGGGAGAGGAAGACCACGTCCGATCGTGCCGCGACGTCCTTCGGGCTCTCGGCCCATTCCGCCCCGCCGGCGAGCAGCCGCTCCGCCGCCGCGCGCCGCATGTCGTGCACGACCAGCCGATGTCCGGCCCTCTGGATGTTCGCGGCCATGTGGGCGCCCATGGTGCCCAGGCCGATGAAGCCGATGGTGGTCATTGCCGCGCGCCCCTACTTCTTCCCATCTTCCGCCTCGAAAACGTCGCAGGCGACGTGGGAGGCGGTCATCGCGGAGGGCCAGCCCGAATACATCGCCAGGTGCGTGATGGCCTCGACGATCTCCTCCCGCGTCAGGCCGTTGGCCAGGCCGCGGGCGATGTGCCCTTCCAGCTGGTCGCGCCAGCCCAGCGCCACCAGCGCGCTGATCGTCACCAGGCTGCGGTCGCGCTTGGACAGTTCCTTGCGCTCCCAGACATCGCCGTAGACGTACTCGTTCGTCATGGAGACGAGCTTGGGGAAGACCGGCCTGATCCGGTCGCGGCGGGCGGAAGGCGGGGCGGCCATGGCACTCTCCTCGGCGGGCGGGGGCCGAGGCTGTCAGGCAGCCGCGCACGGCGCCATCGCGCCCGATGGCGCGCGACCCTGCACGGCGTCCGGACGTTTCCTCGTGTCCGGGGGGCGCGCGCCGTCGTGACACCCCGGGCCGACCGGTTCCCGTTGCGGGATGGCGGACTGGCGAGGACGATCCTGCGCGCGGTCCCGGCGCCCGGCAAGCCGGGCCGGGTGGAGGATGACGAGATGCCCTTCGAGGACAGGCGGGCGGCCGGCAAGGCGCTGGCGCCGCGGTTGCAGTCGGTGCTGGCGGGGGAATGCGCGGCCGCATCGCCCGTGCTGCTGGCACTGCCGCGCGGCGGCGTGCCGGTCGGGTTGCCGCTGGCGTGCGCGCTCGGCGTGCCGCTCGATCTGCTGCTGGTCCGCAAGCTCGGCGCGCCTGGGCAGCCCGAGCTCGCCCTCGGCGCCGTCGTCGAAGGCGACCCGCCGATCCTGGTGCTGAACGAGGACATCGTCACCGGGCTGGGCGTGACGCCTGCCGCCATCGAGGCGATGCGCGAGCGCGAGCTGGCGGAGATCGCGCGGCGACGGGAGCGCTTCGGTGCCCCGCCGCCGCCATCGCTCGACGGGCGCTGCGCCGTCGTGGCGGATGACGGCGTCGCCACCGGCGCGACGGCCGCGGTGGCGCTGCGCGCGGCGCGACGCGCGGGCGCGGCACGGGTGGTCCTGGCCGTGCCGGTGATCGCCGCTGACGTCGCGGCGCGCTTCCGCGCCGACGGCGTGGCGGTGGTGGCGTTGCGGGAGCCGGCGCACATGGGCGCGGTCGGCGCCTTCTACCGCGATTTCCACCAGCTCGATGACGCCGAGGTGGCGGCGCTGCTGGCGGCCGCCCCGCCGCGCGC
>JAIEOP010000326.1 GCA_019750465.1 Acetobacteraceae bacterium
CGGCGCTGTTCCGTCGGGTCGGCGGGCTGCTGGCGGCGCCGCGGGGCTGGCGTGGCGTGCTGCTCGGCCTGCTGCTCTCGGCGCTGCCCTGCGGCGTGCTCTACGGGGCGCTGGCGGCGGCGGCGGCCTCGGGCAGCGCGTTGGCCGGGGCGCTGGCGATGGCGGCCTTCGTGCTCGGCACCGTGCCGGCGCTCGTCGGCCTGGCGGCGGCGGGGCGCTTCTTCGGGCGCCGGCATGGCCGGGCCATGAGGGCGGTGGGCGCTGGGCTCTTCGCGCTGAACGGCGTGGTGCTGATCGGCATGGCGGCGCGCGTCCTTGGTGCCTGACGCCCGACCCTTCACGCCCGACCCTTCACCCCTGACCCCCGGCGCCCGGCAATGTCGGTCCCCGGCGTGGTCGGCGGTGCCCGACAACGGGCTGACGATCCGCGCTTCCGCACCCGCCGCGGGGTCGCATGCGGCCGGCCGACGGGCGTCCCACCGCCGCGATTCGCCTTGCGGCAAGGCTGGTCGCAGCCGTTCACCTCGCAGCAAGGCCCGTCCCGCATTCTCGCCCTGCGGCTCACCGAGCGGGGCGGAGGATCAATTGGCGCTGCTCGTCTCGGGAACCTTGCCAGGCGTGATGGCGGAGAACAGCGGCGCCGGCGACTGGTTCGGCCAGCTCCAGGTGACGCCGAGCCGCGGCAGCATCGCATCCATCGAGGCGATCGGCCCGGGCGCCTCCTACCTGTCGCTGAGCTGGGACCCGCTCACCGGCACCGTTGCGCTGCGGCCCGACGCGCTGGCCGACTACGAGGGATTCCTGGCGCTCGGCGCCGCGCCGGAGCTGGTCTTCTCGCTGCAGGCGCGGATGGCGAACGGCCGGATCGACAGCGATTCGCCGACCTTGCGCATCGCCCTGCTCGACATCGACGACACCCCGCCTGCCGCCCTGGCCTTCGCCACGGGCGGCAGCGTCGTGGCCGGCGAGATCGGCAGCATCATCGGCACCCTTGCCGTGACGGACCCGGATACGCCGCCGGGCGAGCCCTTCTTCTTCACCCTGCCCGAGGAGGATGACTGGCGCTTCGAGGTGGTGGGCGGCACCACGCTGAAGCTGCGCGACGGGATCAGCCTCGGCCTCGATGACATGCCCCTGCGCCCGCTGTACGTCACCGTCTCCGACGGGCGGCAGAGCGCCGGCTTCACGCTCGACATCACGGTCCTCGATCCGGGCGCGCCGCCGCCGCCCACGCCCGTGCTGGCGCCCGGCGAGGAGCGCGGCGCGGTGGCGCTGCCGGGGGCGGAGCGGGCGGTGGTGCTGCGGGAGCGGGCTGCGCTGCTCGACCTCGGCCCCGCTTCGGGGGGCGAGCGGCCGTTGACGGTGCAGGGCCAGGCGGAGGCCGCCCTGCCGGCGTCCGTGACGCGGATCGATTTCCTCGATGCGCGGCTGGAGCTGGACGGGGCGGGGCCGGCGGCGCGGGCCGCGGCGCTGCTCCGCGTCCTGGAGGGGCCGGAGGTCGCGCCCGCCACGGTGGCGGCCGGCGTCGCGGCGCTGGAGGCAGGCGCGGCGCTGGTCGAACTGGCCGGCGCGCGGGTGGCGGCGGGCAGCGACTCGGCGTTCGTCACCGGCCTGTTCCGCGACGGCGCCGGGCGGGACCCGGAGGCAGCGGAGCTGGCGCTGCAGCTGGGAAGGCTGGGCAGTGGCGAGTCCCGGGCGCAGGTGGCAGTTGACGTGGCGCTGCTGCATGCCACGACCTCGGCACCGGTCTGGCTGCCCTGGCTGCATGGCCGGGACGCGCCGCCGCCGGACGTGGTGCCGGCCGTACCGTCCGGGCCCGTGCCGGACTTCGCGGCGGACCTGCTTCTCGGCTGACGGCGCCCTGCGTCAGCGAATCACGATATCCCTGTAGGCGTGCCAGGTGGCGTGCCCGATCAGCGGCAGCACGACCACGAGCCCGAGGAAGAACGGCACCAGCGCCAGCCCGGTGAACAGCACGATCAGCCCGGCCCAGAGCGTCATCGGCCGCCAATTCTCCAGCACCGCCCCGATCGAGACGGTGATCGCCTCCAGCGCCGTGATCTCCGGCTTGTCGATGATCATCGGGATGGAGACCGCGGAGACCGCGAAGGTGGCGGCGGCGAGCGCGAAGCCGAAGCCGGTGCCGATCACCAGGAAGGCGAGGAAATCCTCGTGCCGCAGCAGGGCCATGGGCAGGTTGGCGAGGCTCGGCGAGAAGTTCAGCCCGAAGAACACCGCGAAGAGCAGCCCGGCGACGCGCACCCAGACCAGGTGGATCAGCAGCAGCACCACGCCCATGAAGGCGAGCTGCGCGCCGTTGCGGCGCAGCCCGCCGAGGGCGTCGGCCAGCGTCGGCGACCCGCCCTCCTCGCGCCGCCGGCTGGTCTCGTAGAAGCCGGCGGCGAGCAGCGGGGCGACCAGGAAGAAGCCGGCAGTAGCCGGCAGGATGGCCCAGGGCGTGCCCGCCTCGAAGAACAGCAGCACCAGCACCCAGCCGGCGAGCGTGAGCGCGCCGCCATAGGCCAGCGCGACGGGGCGCGTCGCCTGCATGTCGCGCCAGCCGGCCGTCAGCCAGGCCCAGGGCCGGTCGGTGGCGACGTGGCGCACGCGCGGGCCGCGCGGCGCGACGGCCGGCGGCTGCGCGGCGGGTGGCTGCGCGGCGGGTGGCTGCGTGGACAAAGCCGCTTCGTCGCCCATGACCCTCACGACCTCCCCGGGAGCCTCGTCGGCGTGCGCGACCGTTCGGCCGCGGCTCTGGCTCCCATGCATCCTGGCGCAAACCGCCCGACCTTCCCTTGATCCGGATCAAGGACGCGCGGCGGCCGATGCTGCATGAGCGAAGGGCGCGACCAGGGCGTGGCACATCCGTGCCGGCCCGCGGCGGCGCGCAGTTGGGAGATCACTTGCATGGCCGCTGAGGGCACCGTCGCCGCCCTTTCGCCCGCCGCAACCATGGCGGTGCGCGCGGAAGGCTACGTGGAGGGGCCGGTCAAGGCCTTCGCCATCGCCACCGTCTTCTGGGGCGTGGTCGGGTTCCTGATGGGGGTGCTCATCGCCTCCCAGCTGGCCTGGCCGCTGCTCAACCTCGACCTCGAATGGACCACCTTCGGGCGGCTGCGACCCGTGCACACCAGCGCGGTGATCTTCGCCTTCGGCGGCAACGCGCTGATCGGCACCAGCCTGTTCGTGGTGCAGCGCACCTGCCGGGCGCGGCTGTTCGGCGGCGAGGACATGGGCTGGTTCCTGTTCTGGGGCTACCAATTCTTCATCGTCACCGCGGCGCTGGGCTACGTGCTGGGCGTGACCCAGGGCAAGGAATACGCCGAGCCCGAGTGGTACGTGGACCTGTGGCTGACGGTGGTCTGGGTGGCCTACCTGATCGCCTTCGGCGGCACGCTGATCCGGCGCGAGGAGCCGCACATCTACGTGGCGAACTGGTTCTACCTCGCCTTCATCATCACCATCGCCATGCTGCACATCGGCAACAACGCGGCGCTGCCGGTCGGTGCCGGCGGCGGCAAGTCCTACATCGTCTGGTCCGGCGTGCAGGACGCGATGATCCAGTGGTGGTACGGCCACAACGCGGTGGGCTTCTTCCTGACCGCGGGCTTCCTCGGGATGATGTACTACTTCATCCCGAAGCAGGCCGACCGGCCGGTGTACAGCTACCGGCTGTCCATCGTGCACTTCTGGACGCTGATCTTCCTCTACATCTGGGCCGGCCCGCATCACCTGCACTACACCGCGCTGCCGGACTGGGCGCAGACGCTGGGCATGGTGTTCTCGGTCATGCTGTGGATGCCGAGCTGGGGCGGCATGATCAACGGGCTGATGACCCTCTCGGGCGCGTGGGACAAGCTGCGCACCGATCCGGCGCTGCGCTTCTCCGTCACCGCGGTCGGCTTCTACGGCATGTCCACCTTCGAGGGGCCGGTGATGTCGATCAAGGCGGTGAACGGCCTGTCGCACTACACGGACTGGACGATCGGCCACGTGCATTCCGGCGCCATGGGCTGGGTCGGCTTCATCAGCTTCGGCGCGATCTACTACCTGTTCCCGGTGCTGTGGCGGAAGCGCGGCCTCTACTCCGAGAAGCTGGTCTCCTGGCACTTCTGGATCGCGACGCTGGGCATCGTGCTCTACATCACCGCGATGTGGGTCAGCGGCATCATGCAGGGCCTGATGTGGCGCGCCTACGACGAGCTGGGCTTCCTGCAGTACAGCTTCATCGAGACCGTCGCCGCGATGCATCCCTACTACGCGATCCGCACGCTCGGCGGCGTGCTGTACCTGAGCGGCGCGCTGATCATGGCCTACAACCTGTGGATGACGGTGCGCAGCGAAGGCTTGGCGGAGGCGGCCGCGCCGCGCCGCGCGCCCGCCTTCGCTGGCGCCACCCCGGCCGCCGCGGCCGAGTAGGGGAGGGCCAAGGGATGTTCCGCTTCCTCCGCGACCATGGGATCATCGAGCGCAACGTGATCCTGATGGGCGTGCTCACCCTCATCACCGTGGCGATCGGCGGCCTGGTGCAGATCGTGCCGCTGTTCACCATGGAGACCACCATCGAGCGGGTGGAGGGCATGCGCCCGTACACGCCGCTCGAGCTCGCCGGGCGCGACATCTACGTGCGCGAGGGCTGCTACACCTGCCACAGCCAGATGGTGCGCCCCTTCCGCGACGAGGCCGAGCGCTACGGCCACTTCTCGCTCGCCGCCGAGAGCATGTACGACCACCCCTTCCAGTGGGGCTCGAAGCGCACCGGGCCGGACCTGGCGCGCGTCGGCGGCCGCTACTCGGACGACTGGCATGCCGAGCACCTGCGCTCCCCGCGCGCGCTGGTGCCGGACAGCATCATGCCGCCCTACGCCTTCCTCGACCGGCCGCTGGAGACGGCCGACATCGCGGCGAAGATGCGGGCGCTGCGCGCCGTCGGCGTGCCCTACACCGACGAGATGATCGCCAATGCCCGCGCCGACCTCCTGGCGCAGGCGCGGCCGGAGGCGGACCCCGCCGGCTACCAGTCCCGCTACGCCCGCGCCCGCCAGGCCGCCTTCGATGGCAACCCCGCGGTGGTGACCGAGATGGACGCGGTGGTGGCCTACCTGCAGATGCTCGGCACGCTCGTGCAGTTCCGCGACGTGACGCCCGAGCAGCTGCGGCAGCAGTGACGGAGGGCGCGAACCGATGACCGACTTCCTGCTCTCCCTCTACCCGCATCTCCGGGCGCTCTGGGTGGTGTGGTTCTTCCTGCTCTTCGTCGGGATGCTGGCGCTGGTGCTGCGCCCGTCGAAGCGTGCCGCCTACAAGGAGGCCGGCGCCATCCCGCTCAGGGATGAGCCACCCCCGCGCCGCAGGCGCGACTCGCCTGACGCCAGCCGATAGGAACCCCCCGCGATGCCGACCAAGGTCGAGAAGGACCATCTGACGGGCACCGACACCACCGGCCATGAGTGGGACGGGCTGCGGGAGCTGAACACGCCGCTGCCGAAGTGGTGGCTCTACGTGTTCTACGCGACCATCGCCTTCTCCGCCGTGTGGATGATCGTCTATCCCTCGCTGCCGATCTGGGGCGTGCGCGGCACCTCCGGCTGGGTGGCGCGCGAGGCGCTGGCGCCGCAGCTCGAGGCACAGCGCGCGCGGCAGGAGCCGATGCTGGCGCGCATCCGGGCGCTGACGCCGGCGCAGGTTGCCGCGGACCCGGAGCTGCGCGCCTTCGCGCTGGCCGGCGGCCGGATCGCCTTCGCCAACAACTGCGCCGCCTGCCATGGCGCGGGCGGGCAGGGCGCGGTGGGCGGCTTCCCGAGCCTCGCCGACGACGAGTGGATCTGGGGCGGCAGCTTCGACGCCATCCAGCACACCATCCGCCATGGCATCCGCAACGCCGAGGACGACGACGCGCGGACGAGCCAGATGCCGGCCTATGCCGCGATGCTGACGCCGGCGCAGATCGGCGATGTCGCGGAATACGTGCTGAGCCTGTCGAACCGCGGCACAGATGCCGCGGCGGCCGGGCGTGGCAGGGAAACCTTCAACGAGCAATGCGCCGCCTGCCACGCGCCGAACGGCCACGGCGTCCCGGAGCAGGGCGGGCCGAACCTCGCCGACCAGATCTGGCTGTATGGCGGCGACAAGGCCTCGGTCATGCGCCAGGTCGCCAATCCGCGCATGGGCGTGATGCCGGCCTGGGCCGGGCGCCTCGATCCGGCGACCATCACCATGCTGGCGGTCTTCGTGCACGCGCTGGGCGGCGGCGAGCAGTAGCGCGGCGCGCCGCGGAGCATCCACTCGATGAGCAAGGTCGAGACGACCGAGCGCCTGAAGCCGCCGGCGGCCAGCCCGCCGGCGGCGTCGCCGGCCGCGCCGCTCTATGCGAACCGGACGAAGGTCTATCCAAGGCAGGTCTCCGGCCCGGTGCGCCGCGCCAAGTGGGCGGTGCTGATCCTCTGCCTCGGGCTCTACTACACGGTGCCGCTGATCCGCTGGGACCGCGGGCCGAACCTGCCGGACCAGGCGGTGCTGGTGGACATGACCAGCGCCCGCCTGTTCTTCTTCTGGATCGAGATCTGGCCGCAGGAGGTGTACTACCTCACCGGCCTGCTGGTGCTGGCGGCGATCGGCCTGTTCGCCGCGACCAGCCTGTTCGGCCGCGTCTGGTGCGGCTTCGCCTGCCCGCAGACGGTCTGGACGGACCTGTTCATGTGGGTGGAGCGGCGCATCCAGGGCGACCGCAACGCCCGCATGCGCCTCGACCAGCATCCCTGGACGCGCGAGTGGCTGGTGAAGAAGGCCGCCACCCATGCCGCCTGGCTCGGCATCGCCATGGCCACGGGCGGCGCCTGGATCATGTACTTCAACGACGCGCTGGAGATGACCCCGCGGTTCTTCACCGGCGGCGCCAGCCCCGAGGTCTATTTCTTCTTCTGGATGTTCACCGCCACCACCTACCTGCTGGCCGGCTGGGCGCGCGAGCAGGTCTGCACCTACATGTGCCCCTGGCCGCGCTTCCAGGCGGCGATGCTGGACGAGAACTCGCTCGTCGTCACCTATCGCGGCTGGCGCGGCGAGCCGCGCGGCAAGGCCAAGGCCGATGGCGTCGGCGACTGCGTCGATTGCCGCGCCTGCGTGAACGTCTGCCCCACCGGCATCGACATCCGCGACGGGCAGCAGCTGGAATGCATCGGCTGCGGCCTCTGCATCGATGCCTGCGACGACGTCATGGGCAGGCTCGGCCGCGAGCGGGGGCTGATCGCCTTCGAGACGCTGGCCAACCTGGCGCGGTCCGAGGCTGCCGCGAAGCCGCTGCGCCCGGGTCCCGGGCGGCACGCCTGCGGCATGGCGGCGCGCACCCCGCCGCGCTTCCTCCGGCCGCGGACCTTCGTCTATGCCGGCGTGCTGGGCGCCGTGGTGGCGGTGATGCTGGGCGCCTGGCTGCTGCGCGACACGCTGGACCTCGCCGTCATCCGGGAGCGCGCGCCGCTCTACGTGCGGCTCTCGGACGGCGCGGTGCGCAACGCCTATGCGCTCAAGCTCGTCAACAAGACGCACGAGGCGGAGCGCTTCGCCCTGGTGCTGGACGGGCCGCGCGGCCTGGCGCTGCTGGTGCAGGATGCCGCGACGGACGCCGAGGGCCGGCCGCTGCTGGCGACGCGGCCGGACGGCATCACCCAGTGGCGCGCGCTGGTGACGGCGCCGGCGGGGCTGCGGCTGGCGGAATCCTCGCCGGTCACCTTCCGCCTGGTCGATCCGCGCACGGGCCGCGCGGTGGAGAGCACGGCCAGCGTCTTCCTGGGACCGAAGCCATGAGTGGGGCCGTCATGCAACCACGGCGCAGCCTCTGGATCCCCTGGGTCTTCGTCGGCGGCATGCTGCTGGTCGTCGCGGTGAACGCCGTGCTGGTGTTCCTCGCCATCTCCACCTTCACCGGGCTGACGGTCAGCGGCGCCTATGACCGCGGCCGCGCCTACAACGCGGTGCTGGCCGAGGCGGAGCGGCAGGATGCGCTGGGCTGGCGCGCCGAGCTGGTGGCCGAGGCCGGCCTGCTGCGGGTGGCGGTGACGGACCGCGAGGGGCTGCCGGTGCCGGGGCGCCTCGATGGCGTGCTGCGGGCGCCGCTGGAGGGGGTGGAGCTGCCGCTGGCGCTCGTCGCGGTGGCGCCGGGTCGCTGGCAGGCCGCGCTGGAGGCGCCACGCGCCGGGCAGTGGGAGGCGCGGCTGACCCTGGCCGGCGCGGCAGGCGGAAACCTCGACATCCGCCAGCGGCTGGTGCTGCGGTGAGTCTCATCGGCCGCACCGCACCCGTCGCAGCCCCGCCACCGGCGACGCCAGTCCCGCCGCGCTGTGCCCATTGCGGCGCGGCCGCACCGGCCGGCGCGCGCTTCTGCTGCACGGGCTGCGAGGGCGCGCATGCCCTGGTCCGGGGCCTCGGCCTCGATGCCTTCTACCGCCGGCGCGATGTCGCCGAGGGCACGCTGCGGCCCGCCGTCGAGGCGCCCCTGGTGGATTTCGCGCAGCATGCCGTCGTGCAGAAGGACGGCACGGTCGCGCTGGAGCTGATGGTCGCCGGCCTGTCCTGCGGCGCCTGCGTCTGGCTGGTGGAGCAGGCGCTGGCCGCCGAGCCCGACGTGCTTTCCGCCCGCGTCTCGCTCGCCGCCCGCCGCCTGCGCGTGGCCTGGCGCGGCGAGCCATCCCGCGCCAACGACCTGGCGGCGCTGCTGGCGCGGCTCGGCTTCCGCGTCGCGCCCTTCTCCCCCGCCTGCCTGCGCGCCACCGAGGACGCGGAGGGCCGCGCGCTGGTCCGCGCCCTCGGCATCGCCGCCTTCGGCTCCATGAACGTGATGCTGGTCTCGGTCGCGGTCTGGGTCGGCAGCGACATGGGGGAGGCGACGCGCCACCTGCTGCACTGGGTCGCCGCGCTGATCGCGCTGCCGGTGGTGCTGGTGGCGGGCCTGCCGTTCTACCGCAATGCGCTCGCCGGGCTGCGCGCCGGGCGCATGACCATGGACCTCGCCGTCTCGCTCGGCGTGCTGGCGACGACGGCGATGTCGGTCAGCGAGGTGGCGCGCAACGGCCCCTTCACCTGGTTCGACGGCGCGACGGCGCTGCTGGCGCTGCTGCTCGCCGGCCGCGTGCTGGATCGCGCGGCGCGGCGCCGGGCACGGCAGGCGGTGGCCGAGCTGCTGGCCCTGCAGGAGGGCACCGTCACGCTGCTCGGCGCCAGCGGTGTTGCCCACGCCGTGCCGGTGGATGCGCCGCGCCCCGGCGACCGCCTGCTGGTCGCCGCCGGCGAGCGGCTGCGCCTCGACGCCGTGCTGGAAAGCGGGGCCGCGATCGTCGATACCAGCGCCATCACCGGCGAGAGCCTGCCGCGCGCCGTCATGGCCGGCGAGGCGCTGCCGGCCGGCGCGGTGAACATGGGCGCGCCCTTCACCGCCCGCGTCACCGCGGCGGCGCGGGACGGCTCGCTGGCCGCCATGGCGCGGCTGCTGGAGCGGGCCGAGGGGGCGCGCGGCCGCCATGTCGATATCGCCGACCGCGCGGTGCGCGTCTACGTGCCCGTGGTGCACGCCGTGGCGCTGGCGACCTTCCTCGGCTGGTGGCTCTGGGTGGGCGTGTCCTGGCAGGCGGCGCTGGTGCCTGCCGTGGCGGCGCTGATCGTCACCTGCCCCTGCGGCTTCGCCATCGCCGTGCCCGCCGTGCAGGCCGTGGCGGTCGGCGTGCTGTTCCGCCGCGGCGTGCTGGTGGCCAGCGGCACGGCGCTGGAGCGGCTTGCGGGCGCCGACGTGGCGGTGCTCGACAAGACCGGCACCCTGACCGAGGGGCAGCCGAGCCTGCTGCCGGGCGACTGGACGCCGGCGCAGCTTCGCGCCGCTGCTGGCCTGGCGCGCAGCAGCCGGCACCCGCTGGCGCGGGCGCTGGTGGAGGCCTGTCCCGATGCGCCGGCGGCGCCGGGCGTGACGGAGATCCCCGGGCGAGGCCTGATGCAGGCAGGCGTCGCCCTGCTCGGCAGCGCCGGCTTTCTCGGCCTGCCCGCCGACGGCGCCGGGCTGACGCTGTGGTTCCGTGCGGAGGCCGATGCCACACCCATTGCCTTCCGCTTCGCCGACCGGCTGCGCGACGAGGCGGAGGCCAGCGTCGCCGCGCTGGCCACGCTCGGCCTGCGCCCGGAACTGCTCTCGGGCGATGCCGCGCCGGCCGTTGCCGCCGTCGCGGCGCAGGTCGGCATCGCGGACTGGCGCGCCGGCGTCGATCCCGCCGGGAAGGCCGCGCATGTCGAGGCGCTGCGCGCCGCCGGGCATCGGCCGCTGATGGTCGGCGACGGCATCAACGACGCGGCTGCCCTCGCGCTCGCGCATGTCTCCGCCGCGCCGGAGGCCGGCACGGACCTGGCCCAGACCGCCTCCGACCTGGTGCTGCGCGGGGCGGCGCCGCTGTCGGCGCTGCCGGCAGCCATCGCCACGGCGCGGCGGGCGCAGCGCCTGGCGCGGCAGAACATCGCCTTCAGCCTGGCCTACAACCTGGTGGCCGTGCCGCTGGCGGTGCTGGGGCTGGTCACGCCGCTGATCGCAGCCCTGGTCATGGCCTCGTCCTCGATGGTCGTGATCCTGAATTCGCTGCGCGCCGAAAGGGACGCCGCCTGATGGACATCCTGGTGCTGCTGGTGCCGCTGGCGCTGCTCATGGGCCTCATGGGCCTCGTCGCCTTCCTGTGGAACATCCGCTCCGGCCAGTACGAGGACCTGGACGGCGCGGCATCCCGCATCCTGTTCGACGACCAACCCCCACCCCCGTCCCGCAAGGAGCCCTCGCCATGAGCGGCGCGCGCGTCTTCTTCATGATCTTCTCCGGCCTGATCGCCCTTGTCGGCCTGCTCGCCGCGGCGGCCTCGCACGACGACCTGCAGGCCTTCGGCCTCGGCCTGATGCTGTTCGGCGTCCTCTTCGCCTTCGGCTGCATCAAGCGGCACTTCGACGAGGCGGAGGGGAGGGCCGGATAGCCGCGCTCCCTCCCCCGCCGACGGGGGTGAGGACGCAGCCTTCCACAACCGCGCAGAAGCGCGCGGCCAGCAGGCGGCGGTCCCAGCGTCGCACGGCCTGCGCCCGCGCCGCCGCGCCCATGGACGCGCGCCGCGCCGGGTCGGTGGCCAGCGCCGCCAGCGCATCGGCCATCGCCTGCGCATCCTCGGGTCCCACCGCGATGCCGCAGGGGCCTTCTGCCAGCAGCCGCGCCGCGCGGCCCTGCATGTTCGCCACCACCGGCAGCCCGGCCGCCATGTAGTCCATCAGCTTGTTGGGCGCAGTCCACTCGGCGAATGCCGCCACCGGGGCCAGGCACTGCACGCCGACCTGCGCGCCGGCCAGCAGCGCCGCCAGCTGCCGCTTCGGAAGCGGATCGAGGAAGCTGGCATTGCCCAACCCCTCCGCCGCCGCCCGCGCCGCGAGTCGCGCCTTTTCCCGCCCCTCGCCCACCAGCAGCAGCCGTACCCGGCGCTCGCCGCGCGCCCGCAGCAGCGCCGCCGCGTCCAGGATCAGGTCGAGCCCGTTCGCCGGTCCATGCGCCCCGGCATAGACCGCCAGCACCTCGCCCGAGCCGATCCCGTCCGGCCGCCACGGCGCCACCTGCGGCCCGAACAGGTCGAGGTCGCAGCCATTCGGCACCACCTGCACCCGCGCCGGATCGGCGCCATGCGCCACCGCCGTCTCCGCCATGCCCTCGGACAGCGCCACCACCGCGGCGGCGCGGCGGCAGGCGGCATCGGCCAGCCGGTCCATCGCCGCCCAGAGCAACGGATTGCCCTGGCCCATGGCCCGCGGCAGCTCCGGCCAGGGGTCGCGGATCTCGAAGACGAAGGGCAGCCCGCGCAGCCGCCGCGCGAGCAGCGCCGGCAGCGCCACGGTCAGCGGCGTCGAGCTGGCGATGGCGATGTCGAACCCGCCGGACAGCGCCAGGGGCGTCGCGCGGGCGGCGAAGCGCAGGAAGGCCGCCATCCGCGCTGCCGGACCCATGGCATTGCCGTAGGGGATGGCGAATTCCACCACCTCGACGCCGCCGACCTGGCCGCTCCGCCGGCCACGCCGGAACGGCCCCTCGAGCCCCGTCGCCGCGCCGGCCATGGCGCCGCAGGCCAGGGTCACCCGATGGCCGCGCGCCACCAGGGCCCGCGCCAGGGCGTGGCTGCGCGTCGCCGTGGCGCCGGCGGGCGTGGAGTAGTGCTGGTGCAGGTAGAGGATGCGCATGCCCGGCCGGCCAGGCCGCCCGACGCTAGTTCTGGCCGCGGAAGCAGGCCCGGATCACCTCGATGACGCGCGCCTGCGCCGCCGGCGCGAGGCCGCTGCCCGAGGGCAGGCAGAGACCCTGCTCGAAGAGCTGCGCGGCGACCTCGCCCCCCGCATGGGGTGCGCGGCGGAAGGCCGGCTGCAGGTGCATCGGCTTCCAGACCGGCCGGCTCTCGACACCGGCGGCGAGCAGCGCGTGGCGCAGCTCCTCGCGGTCCGTGCCGGCGCGACGGGGGTCCACCAGGATCACGCTGAGCCAGCGGCTGGATCGGCCCCAGGCCGGCTCCGGCATGAGGCTGAGGCCCGGCAGGTCGCCGAGGCCGCCACGGTAGCGCTCGAACACCGCGCGCCGGGCGGCGACGCGGGCGGCCAGGCTCGGCAGCTGCGCCATGCCCACGGCGGCGAGCATCGAGGACATGCCGTAGGAATAGCCCGTCGTCTCATGCTGGTAGTGTGGCGCGGGTTCCTTCGCCTGGCAGGCGAGGCGCCGGGCAAGCGCGATCGGCGCCGGATCCTCGGAGGCGAGCGCCCCGCCGCCACCGGCGGTGATGATCTTGTTGCCGTTGAAGCTGTAGGCCGCGAGCCAGGCGCCGCGCCCGGCCGGGCGGCCGCGCAGCGTCCCGCCGAGCCCCTCCGCGCTGTCGCTCATCACCGGCACGCCCCAGGGGTCGCAGACCGCCCGGATGGCATCGAGGTCGGCGCATTGCCCGAACAGATCGACCGGCACCACGGCACGCGGCAGCTTCCGCCGCTTCGCCGCCCTGGCCAGCTCGCGCGACAGCAGGCCGGCATCGAGCGTCCAGCTCTCCGGGCAGACGTCGAGGAAGCGCGGCACGGCGCCCATCTGCACCGCCGGGGCGATGGTGGCGACGAAGGTCAGCGTGCTCGTCCAGACCTCGTCGCCCGTCTCCACGCCAAGGCAGCGGTAGCCGAGGTGCAGGGCGGCGGTGCCGGAGGCCACGGCGGCAACATGCGGGAAGCCGGTCGCCTCCGTGATCGCCGCCTCGAAGGCGTGCGGGATGGGCCCCGCCGGCGCCACCCAGCCAGAGTCCAGCGCCGCCTTGAGTGCCCCGAACTCCCCGCCCGTGAGTTCGGGCGGGGAGAGCAGGATGCTCGGCTGGGTGACCGGCAGCCGCGGCGGCGCGAGCAATGGGCGTCCGACGTGGGGAAAGGCCAGGACCGGCGGCGCCGGACGGGGGGCCAGGGATCGCACCATGATCGTGGGACCGCGAACGTTGCCCTTCCATAAACATAACGTTTTCGTGAGCGTCAATAGCGCATTGGCGCAACACGCAGATGAAATTCAACCCATGGGCGAGTCAGGATATTCTTGCAGGCACTTGCCACGGCTTGTTCTCAGACCGGATCAGGATCCGGGCCGCCATCGCCCGCTCGGAAGGATCAGGCGTTGCCGGCCGGCGGCTGGTTGGCGCGGCGGGATTGCCACAGCGCGACGAAGTCGATCGGCTGCAGCAGCACCGGCGGGAAGCCGCCGTCGCGCGTGACCTCGGCCAGGATGTTGCGCGCGAAGGGGAAGAGCAGGCGCGGACATTCCACCAGCAGCACCGGCTCCAGCACGTCGGCGCCGACGTTGACGGTGAAGATGCCGCAATAGGTCAGCTCGACGATGAAGCAGGTCTTGTCCTGCGCCTTGGCGTCGGCGCGGATCACCAGTGCGACCTCGTAGACATTCGCCGCCGCACCCGTGGCGCCCGGCGTCTCCAGCTTGCGCGCCTGCACGTCGAGTTGCAGGTCAACGCGCGGCTGCTCGCGCAGCGAGGTGAAGATCTCCGGCGCGCCCGGGACCTCGAAGGAGAGGTCCTTGGTGAACTGCATGTTCAGCAGCAGCGGGCCGACCGCGGGCTGGCCGGCGGCGGGGGGGGTCTGGGGCATCTGGTCGGACATGCGCGCGGCCTCTGCGGTGCGGCCCGGCACGGCGCCGGGCGGACGGTCAGGTGAGGGCGCGCCCTAAGCAGGCTGTCATGGCTTGGCCCACACATCGTGTGGTCCAATCCATTGTAGCGAAAGCCTGCTTAGGTTTTTTGTCGTGCGCAAACCTCCAGAGGTTTGCTTAGCACGCGCCCCAAGGGGCAGGAAGCCAAGGGGCGGGAGGCCAAGAGGGCAGCAAGCGACGGGACAGGGAGCGCAGTGCCCGTCACGGCTTCACCACGCTGGCATGCGGGGCCCGCCAGAGGATGCCCTCCGGTCCCGGCCCGGTCGGGTCGCAGCGCAGCCACTCGCCGTTCATCACCCGCTCGCCCGTCATCGCCAGGATGAAGCCCCAGTGCGAGACCACGAGCGTCTCCTGCCAATCCGGCAGCGCCGCCATCTCGGCGCGGAACAGCCGGGCGCGAGCCTCGATGCCGTGGTCGGGTTCCTCGATGGGCGGCCACCAGATCTCGTCGATCCCGCTGAAATCGAGGTGCGGCCAGGCCACGCCGAGCGCGGTCCGCGGCGAGCCGATGTCGCAGCTGAAGGCATAGCGCTCGCGTACCGTGGGCGTGATGTGCACCGGGAGGTTCAGCCGCTTCGCCACCGGTGCCGCCGTCTGCAGCGCGCGGGTATAGGGCGAGCAGATGATGCGGCGGATCGGCTCGGCGGCCAGCGCCTCCGCCGCCGCCTGCGCCTGGGCATGGCCGAGCTCCGTCAGCCTTGGGTCGGCGATGCCCGGGTCGCGCTTCGTCGCGGTGAAGTGCAGGTTGAACTCGCTCTGGCCGTGGCGAAGCAGGATCATGGTGCGGGGCCCGGGATGCGCGGTCCGGGCGGCCGGCGGGGGCGCCGGGCGCGTGACCAGGGGCTGCGCCGATACAAGGCGCCCTCCGGCCCGGCAACCCCGGGCTTCCCGCCGCGCCGTTTCGCCGCAATGATGGGGCGGCCGTTGCGGCCGGCCCGGCCCGCGCCTAGATACCCGAAAAGGAGTGTGCGATGTCGGGCGGTTTTCCCGTTGAGCTGATCCTCGTGGCCATGGTTGCCCTGTTCCTGGTGCTGCGGCTGCGCAGCGTGCTGGGGCGTCGCACCGGCTTCGAGCGGCCGCCCCAGGCCGAAGGGCGTCCCGCGAATTTCGATCCGCGCGGCGCCACCCGACCGGCGGAGCCGCCTGCCGCGGACGCGCTGCCGCCCCCGGTCGGACGCACCAGCCGCACCCTGCCCGATCCCCGCTCCCCGACGGGCCAGGCGCTGGCGCGGATCGCCCAGGTGGACCGCAGCTTCGAGCCCAATGCCTTCCTCGATGGCGCGCAGGCCGCCTTCGGCATGATCGTCAACGCCTTTGCCGCCGGCGACCGGCAGACCCTGCGCGCGCTGCTCTCGGACGACACCTATGCTGGCTTCGAGCAGGCGATCACCGCGCGCGAGCAGGCCGGCGAGCGCCAGCGCACGGAATTGCGGGCCTTCAACGAGGTCGGCATCGAGGCCGCCGACCTGCGCGGCAGCATTGCCGACGTGACCGTTCGCTTCGTCACCGACCAGGTGAACATGGTGACCGGCCGCAACGGGGAGGTGGTCTCCGGCAGCGACGGCATCACCGAGCTGACCGATGTCTGGACCTTCCAGCGCGACCTGAATTCCGCCGACCCGACCTGGCGGCTGGTCGCCACGCGCAGCGCCTGACCGCCGCGGCTCTCCGATCACGGGCCGGGCTTGGCCGCAGCGGCCGGGTCCGGCCCTTGCTGTGCCTGCTGGCCCTGCTGCTGGCGCCGCCGCAGGCGATGGCCGGGGACTCGCCAGCGCGCTGGGCCGCGCTGGCGGGCTGGGCCGAGGACGTGCTCGCTGCTGCCTGGCCGGCCCTGCTGCGCTCCTGCCGCCAGGCGCTGGCCGGGCAGGAGGCTTGGCGGGCAGGGTGCGCGGCGGCCGAGGCGCTCCCCGCCGATGCCCCGGACGCAGCCCGGCGCGCGCTGCTGCAATCCTGGCTGCAACCGGTGGACCACGGCACCGGCCTGCTCACCGGCTACTACGAACCGGCGCTGCGCGGCGCCCTCGCGCCCGGTGGCCGCTTCCTCACGCCGCTGCGCGCGCCGCCACCGGACCTCGCCCCCGATGCCCTGCTGCCCGACCGCGCCGCCATCGAGGCCGGCGCGCTGGACGGGCGGGCGGCGCCCATCCTCTGGGTCGATGATCCCGTCGATGCCTTCTTCCTGCAGATCCAGGGCTCCGGCCGCGTCGCGCTGCACGATGGGCGGGTGGTCCGGGTCGGCTATGCCGGGCGCAACGGCCAGCCCTATCAGCCCATCGGCCGCCTGCTCATCGAGCGCGGCGCCATCGCGCGGGAGGCGATGTCGATGCAGGCGATCCGCGCCTGGCTCGCCGCCGCGGCGCCCGAGGAAGCGCGCGCGCTGCTGCACGCCAACCCCGCCTACGTCTTCTTCCGCGTGCTGGAGGGGCTGGCGCCGGAGCAGGGCCCGATCGGCACGCTCGGCGTGCCGCTGACGCCGGGGCGCTCGATGGCCGTCGATCCGGCACAGGTGCCGCTCGGCGCGCCGGTCTGGGTGGTCGCGCGCGATCCGCTGGACGGCACGCCGATCCGCCGCCTGGTGCTGGCGCAGGACACCGGGGGTGCCATCCGCGGGCGCGCGCGCGGCGACCTGTTCTTCGGCTGGGGCACCGAGGCCGGGCAACGCGCCGGCCTGATGCAGGATCGCGAGGCACGGCTCTTCGTCCTGCTGCCGCGATCCATGCCCGCGACCGCGCCCGCCCCCGCGGCGAGCGCGGGTTCCGCGGCCGCGAGCGCGGCCCTAGATTAGCCGGATGCCGGATCCCGCAGCCCAGCCCCGCGTCGCGCTCTTCGTCACCTGCCTCGTCGATCTCTACCGCCCGACCGTGGGCTTCAGCGCCATCCGCCTGCTGGAGCAGGCCGGCTGCCGCGTGGAGGTGCCGGCCGCGCAGACCTGCTGCGGCCAGCCCGCCTACAACACCGGTGACCGCGCCACCGCGCGCGACCTGGCGCGTGCCGTGGTGGATGCCTTCCTGCCCTACGACTACACGGTGGTGCCCAGCGGCTCGTGCGGCGGCATGATCGCGCACCACGTCCCCGGCCTGTTCGCCGACGATCCCGAATACCGCGGCAAGGCCGAGCGGCTGGCGGCGAAGACGCATGAGCTGGTCTCCTTCCTCACCGACCTGCGCGGCATGGACCGCGTGGCGGCGCGCTTCGACGGCGTGGTGACCTACCACGACGGCTGTGCTGGCCTGCGGGAGCTCGGCGTGCGGGCGCAGCCGCGGGCGCTTCTCGGCACCATCGCCGGGCTGACCCTGCGCGAGATGCAGGACACCGACGTGTGCTGCGGCTTCGGCGGCACCTTCTGCGTGAAGTACCCGGACATCTCGACGCGCATGGTGGACGACAAGGTGCGCAACATCACGGCGACCGGCGCCGACATGGTGGTGGCCGGCGACATGGGCTGCCTGCTGAACATCGCCGGCCGCATCCGGCGCGAGGGGCTGCCGGTGCAGGTGCGCCACGTCGCCGAGGTGCTGGCGGGCCGCATGGACGCAGCGCCCGCGATCGGCGAGGCAGCGGGAGACGGGCGATGAACGTGGCGATCGGCGCCGGTGCGGAGCTGGCCGGGCCAGGCACGCTGATCGCGGAGATCCGCGCCGAGGGCTTCGCGCGTATCCCCGGCGCCGCCATGGCGCGGCTGCTCGGCCCCACAGGCGGCGACCCGGCCGCGCTCGATGCCTTCGCGGCGAGCTGGGAGAGGCTGGAGACCGATGCCTTCATGGCCGATGGCGGGCGCTACCGCCGGCGTCGCCACGCGAATTTCAGCCAGGGCCCGGGCATTCCCGGCATCGCGCGGCGCAACCCGCACTGCGCGCATTTCCAGGCGACGGTGCATAACACGCTGAATGGCGGCGTCGACCGCTGGTTCGCGCCGGTCGAGGACGCGGTGGGCGAGAGCGCGTCGGTGCTGGCGCTGCTCGATCTCGGCCGCACCGTCGCCGATGCGCTGACGCCGCCCGGTGCCGAATGGTTCGTGGAGATGCACCAGTTCCGCATCGAGGCGGCGGCCGGCGCGCCCGGCTACCCGACGCCCGAGGGCGTGCACCATGACGGTGTCGACGTGGTGCTCATCGCCATGCTGGCGCGCACCAACCTGGCGGGCGGCGAGACGCTGATCAGCGACGACGGGGGCCGCGAGCTGGCGCGCTTCACCCTGCTCGACAGGCTGGACACGGCACTGATCGATGACGCACGGGTGATGCACGGCGTGACCCCGGTGCAGCCTGCCGATCCGGCGCGGCCCTCCTGCCGGGACGTGCTGGTGCTCACCTGGAAGCGCACGTGATCGGATCGATTGCGGGCATTGCGGCAAATTAAGGTCTGCACCACCCCGCGTTGAGGCGCGGCCCGGCATTCTTGCATCCGTCGTCGTGGTCCCCCTCCGGGGTTCGGACGGACGGCGTTCAGCGGGGGCTATATTCCCGGCAGGCCCCCGTGAGACTGGCCGCCACAGGCAGCCATCGGGCCGGCCGGAGCGATCCGGCCGGCCCGTCTTTTCCGTGCGCCGTGCCAGAGCGTATTGCGTTCGCATGCGCTCACGCAACACGCTCCAGCCTTTGCCGGGTCGCGGGATTCAGCGTTTGCGGCG
>JAIEOP010000285.1 GCA_019750465.1 Acetobacteraceae bacterium
GGCGCGGCGAGCGCCGCCGCGGCGGCGAGGGTGAGGGCGAGGCGCCGCGGCAGCGGCGGCCGGTGGATCAGCTTGGTGCGCACCTCCGGATTCGCGCCGGGAGGTGCCATCATCGGGCGACGAGATAAAGCCCCGGGCGGCGCTTGACGCAGCGCAGCATGCGTCCGACCACGCCGTGGTGTCCCCGCTTCCCATCGGCCTCCATGCACTGGCCGGATTCTGCACCGGCAGCGGCATGCGCATGCTGGACGCGCTGCTGCCGCTGCTGGCGGGCGACCTCGGCATCTCCGTCGCCGCGGCCACGGGGCTGGTTGCGGCCTTCGTGCTGCCCTACGGCCTGGTGCAGCTCGTCGCCGGGCCGCTCGGCGACAGGTTCGGCAAGCCGCGCGTCGCAACGGCGGCGCTGGGCGGCTACGGCATCGCCATGCTCGCCGCGGCGGCGGCGCCGGACCTGCCGGCCCTGATCGCCTTCCGCATCGCCTCCGGCCTTTGCGGCGGCGCGGTGATCCCGGTGCTGATGGCGCATCTCGGCGATTCCATCGCCTATGAGGAGCGCCAGGCCGCGATCGCGCGGTTCTCCACCGGCATGGTCATGGCAATGCTGCTGGGCGGCCCAGGGGCGGGGGTGATCGCCGACCTTGCCGGCTGGCGCGTGCCCTTCCTGGTGCTGGCCCTCGTCTCGCTCGGCGTCTGCGCGGCGATGGCGGCGCGGCTCGGCCTGGCCGGGCTGACCAGGCCGCCGACACGCGGGGCGGCGGGGATCGCGGGCTATCGCGCCCTGCTGGAGAGCCGGTCCGGGCGGCGCCTCCTCGGCGTGGCCTTCGGCAACGGGCTCTGCCTGTTCGGCGGCGCCTTCCCCTTCATCGGCGCCTTCCTGATCCAGGACCTCGGCCGTTCCGCCGCCGAGGCCGGGCTGATCGTCGCGCTGCTGGGCCTGGGCGCGCTGGCCTATACGCGGCTGGCCCGGCGCCTGGCGCGGCGCTTCGGCGAGCGGCGGCTCTTCGCCGCCGGCGGCGCCGGGCTGGCCTGCGGGCTGGCGGCCCTGGCCGCGGCGCCGGGGTGGTGGTTCGTCGCGGCGCTGCAACTGGGCCTGGGCTTCGCCTTCTACCTGTTCCACGGCGTGCTGCAGACCCGCGCGACGGAGGCGCTGCCGGCGGCGCGCGGCACGGCGATGGGCGGATTCGCCCTGGCACTGTTCCTGGGCCAGGCCGCCGGATCGCTGATCTTCGGCCTGGTGCTGGCGGCGGCAGGGTATCGCGTGGCATTCCTGCTTGCCGGGCTCGGCACCCTGGCACTGACCCTGGCGGCCTGGCGCGGCTTCGGCTTCGCCTCGCGGCGCGCCTGAACCGTGCCGGCCGGAGAGCGTTTCCGCCCCATGCGCACGCAGACCGGCGACCTGCCGAACCCGCCCGGCGGCGACGTGCCGACCGAGCCGCCGCGGATCCCTGACCTGCCCGCGGTGCCGCCCGGGGGCCGCCCTTCGCGCGCGGACGCCGAGGCCGCCGTGCGCACCCTGCTGCGCTGGGCCGGCGACGACCCGCGGCGGGAGGGGCTGCTCGACACCCCGGCGCGCGTCGTCCGTGCCCATGAGGAGCTGTTCGAGGGCTACGGCATCGACCCCGTCGCCCTGCTGGAGCGCACCTTCGAGGAGGTGGAGGGCTACGACGAGATCGTGCTGCTGCGGAACATCCGCCTGGAATCCTACTGCGAGCACCACATGGTGCCGATCCTCGGCGTGGCGCATGTCGGCTACCTGCCGGCGCGGCGCGTGGTGGGCATCAGCAAGCTCGCGCGGGTGGTCGAGGCCTATGGCAAGCGCCTGCAGATCCAGGAGAAGCTGACGGCGCAGATCGCCAACACCATCGACGCCGTGCTGCAGCCGAAGGGCGTGGCGGTGGTGATCGAGTCGACGCATCACTGCATGACCACGCGCGGCGTGCACCAGACCGGCGTCACGATGGTCACCAGCCGCATGCTCGGCGCCTTCCGCGACGATCCGAACACGCGGCGGGAGCTGCTGGCGCTGATCGGCGGGACGGGGGTCTGACCGGCGGGCAGGCCAGGGCCTGCGCAGCCGGCCGCCGGCGCGCCGCGTCAGCGGCAGTCGATGGCGCGTCCCTCGGCGAACTCCAGCAGGCAGGGCCCGTAGCGCAGCGTGAAGCGGCTGTCGCCGCCGGCGGCGTGCCCCGCCACCTCCGGCGGGCGGTCGAGGAAGAGCAGCGCACCCACCCGCGCCGCAAGCGAGCGGAAGATCGCGGCGCGCGCGTCCGGATCGGGGTCGAACTCGTCGCGCGCGAAATTGGCGATGGCGACGCGCACCCCGCGGGCGCGCGCCGCGGCGACGACCTGCCGCAGGTCCTCAAGCGCCCAGGCCCAGGCCGGGCTGCCGGAGGCGCCATGCGCGGCCGGGGCGATCGCCACCACGGCATCGACCAGCCCCGGCTCCTCCAGCGCCTGCAAGGCATTCCACGCACCGCGCGACTGGCCGCCGACGACGATGCGCCGGTAGCCTTGGGCCCGCAGTTCACGGATCGCCTCGCGCAGCCAGGCCGCGGCTGCATCGGTCTCGTCCGTCTCCGGCGCGCGGTCGAAGCGGATCACGTCGTAGCCGGTATTGTTGAAGGCGCGCACATGCGGCTGCGGCTGGCTCCAGCGGCTGTCCTGCCCGCCGGCGGCGCGGCCATGGGCCCAGACATAGGCGCCGCGGGCATGCTGCGGCCCAGCCCAGAGGAAGCGCCAGTCCGGAAAGAGGGTCCAGCCCGACGCGCTGGCAAGCGCGGCCTCGACGATGCGGGGGGCAAGGCTTTCCCGCCCCGGCCAGACCACGTCCAGGTCGCGGGCGTAGAGGGTGCAGCCACCGCTGCGGCTGCCGCGGGTGCAGATTTCCAGGGCACGCGCCTCGGCCGCGGCGGCGCTGGCCTGGGCCGCGGCCCAGCCCCAGGACCCGTCGCGGCTGAGCGCGAAGGCGCGCGGCGTCGCCTGCAGCAGGAAGCGGGCGTAGTCGGCTTGCCCTTCGGGCGGCAGGTGGGGCAGGCCGGACAGGTTGAGGATGGCGGCGTCGAGCACCGGCGCCGCGCTCGGCCCGGCGCTGGTGCTGCTCGGGCCGGGCGCGGCCGCGTCGGGCCAAGCGAGCGTGCAGAGCATCGCGAGTGCGATGGCAACCATAAAGGTCCGCATTGTGTGCGATGTCCCCTGAGCGAGGAAATCACATCGCGACCGCGTGATGCAAGCTCTCTGTCGGGCGCTGGAACCAGCCGGATCGCGGCCCTGCACAGGGCTTCGGCAGCCCGGGTGGCAGGCTGCCCAATCGCGCGGCAGCCCCGGCCAGGCCGGGTCGCCCCGCCTTGCCGGGGCTGTCGTGCAAGGGCATTACCGCCCACCCGTTCCGGGAGCGCCCGCAAGAGAGGCCGGCAATGCGTGTGAAGGACGTGAAGAAGGTGGTGCTCGCCTATTCCGGCGGGCTCGACACCAGCGTGATCCTGAAGTGGCTGCAGACCACCTACCGCTGCGAGGTGGTGACCTTCACCGCCGATCTCGGCCAGGGCGAGGAACTCGGCCCCGCGCGCGACAAGGCGCTGCTGCTGGGGATCCGGCCGGAGAACATCTTCGTCGACGACCTGCGCGAGGAATTCGTCCGCGACTTCGTCTTCCCGATGTTCCGGATGAACGCGCTCTACGAGGGGCAGTACCTGCTCGGCACCTCCATCGCCCGCCCGCTGATCGCCAAGCGCCAGATCGAGATCGCCGAGATGGTAGGCGCCGACGCCGTGGCGCATGGCGCGACCGGCAAGGGCAACGACCAGGTGCGCTTCGAGATCGGCTACTACGCCCTGAAGCCGGAGGTGAAGGTCATCGCCCCCTGGCGGGAATGGGACCTGACCAGCCGCACGAAGCTGCTGGAATTCGCGGAGGCGAACCAGATCCCGATCGCCAAGGACAAGCGCGGCGAGGCGCCGTTCAGCGTCGATGCCAACCTGCTGCACTCGAGCAGCGAGGGCAAGATCCTGGAGGAGCCCTGGGACGCGCCGGACGAGATGGTCTGGCAGCGCACCATCAGCCCGATGGATGCGCCCGACGCGCCCACCGAGATCACCGTGGAGTTCGAGCGCGGCGATGCCGTCGGCATCGATGGCAGGCGCCTGTCGCCGGCTGCGCTGCTGACCGAGCTGAACGCGCTCGGCAAGGCCAACGGCATCGGCCGGCTCGACATGGTGGAGAACCGCTTCGTCGGCATGAAGTCCCGCGGCTGCTACGAGACGCCGGGTGGCACCATCCTGCATGCCGCGCACCGTGCCATGGAGAGCATCACGCTGGACCGCGAGGCGGCGCACCTGAAGGACAGCCTGATGCCGCGCTACGCGGAGCTGGTCTACAACGGCTTCTGGTTCGCGCCCGAGCGGCGGATGATCCAGGCGATGGCCGATGCCAGCCAGGCCAGCGTCACCGGCGAGGTGCGGATGACGCTCTACAAGGGCAATGCCATCGTCAGCGGGCGGCGCTCGCCCAACAGCCTGTATTCCATGAAGCACGTCACCTTCGAGGACGACCAGGGCGCCTACGACCAGTTCGACGCGCAAGGGTTCATCAAGCTGAACGCGCTCAGGCTTCGGCTGGGCGCGATGGCCGGCCGCAAGGGTGGCGCGCTCTAGGCACGCGCCGCCGATGGACCTGCGGGAGGCGCTGCGCGAGCACGGCCTCCGCGTCCTGCTGCGCCACCTCTACGAGGCCGCGACGCCCGAGGCCAAGCGCTTCCGCTACGCGCTGCTCGGCCTCGACCTGCTCAGCATCGGCTGGATCGTCGCGGCCTCCTTCATCGGCACGACGCCGCTGGTGCTGGCATTCGACGTGCTGCTGGGCCTGGTGCTGCTCATCGAGTTCGGATTCCGCGTCTCCGCCGCGGGCCGGCCGCTGCGCGCGGCGCTGCGCCCGCTGAACCTCGCGGACCTGCTCGCCATCCTGTCGCTGCTGCTGGCGCCGCTGCTGATGGGCGCGCTCGGCTTCCTGCGGGTGCTGCGCACGCTGCGGCTGCTGCACTCGGTGCGGCTGATCACCTCGCTGCGCTCCGACCTGCCCTTCTTCCGGCGCAACGAGGAGGCGACGCTGGCCGCGGCCCAGCTCGGCGTCTTCCTCTTCGTGATGAGCGGGCTGGTGTACGAGACGCAGCACCGCAGCAACCCGGGCATCGCGCACTATGCCGATGCGCTCTACTACACGGTGACCAGCCTCACCACGACCGGCTACGGCGACATCACCCTGCCGGGAACCTGGGGCCGCCTGCTTTCCGTGGTCATCATGCTGGCCGGAGTGACGCTGTTCCTGCGGCTGGCCCAGGCGCTGTTCCGCCCGGTGAAGGTGCGCTTCCCCTGCCCCTCCTGCGGGTTGCAGCGGCACGAGCCCGATGCGGTGCACTGCAAGGCCTGCGGCGTTATCCTGAACATCCCGGACGACGGGCGCGGCTGAGGCTTGCGGAGCGGGCGAGTCAAGCGGAGGGCAACCGGCGCCGGGTCTGCCGCGCTTGCATTTCGCTTCCAGCACAGGAGGAACATGCATGGCCGAGCCCCGACAGCCCCCCGCCCATGACGACGCCGCGGCCGAGAGCGCCGGCCCCTGGACGGAGGAGGAGAAGCGGCGCGGGGCGCCGACCGACGCGCCGCCGGGCACGGATGCCGGTGCGGCCGGGGATGCCGTGCCCAAGGGCGGGTATGGCGGCGATGACCGCGCCGAGACGGAATCGGCGGCCGCCCGCACCGGGGCGGAGGCGGAGGCCGAGGGTGCGCCGGACCGCCCCGCGCCCGATCCGGACACGCCGGTGGTCGGCGGGCCCGGGCGCGGTGCCGTCGCGGACACCGCCATCAAGCCCGGCGCGGAGGATCCGCAGGCGCCGCGCAACCCGCTCTGACCCTGCCGCATCGCGGTGCCGCGCCGGCGGCATTGGACCCGCACGGCACGGCGCGCCAGGATCGGCGGCCATGCTCTACGAACCGCCCGCCTTCCGCGAGGACCGCCCGGAGATCCTGCACGGCCTGATCCGCTCCGCCCGCCTTGCCCTGCTGGCGTCGAACGGCCCGGACGGCGTGCCGGACATCACCCACCTGCCGCTCACGCTGGAGGCGGAGGAGGGGCCGCAGGGCACGCTCTACGGCCATGTCGCGCGCGCCAACCCGCACTGGCGGCGCCTGGCCGAGGCCGGCCGCGCCGTCGCCGTGTTCCGCGGCGCGGAGGCCTATGTCTCGCCCGCCTGGTACCCCTCGAAGGCGGAGCACCACCGCGTGGTGCCGACCTGGAACTACGAGGCGGTGCACGCCGAGGGTCCCGTCGCGATCATCGAGGATCCGGCGGCGCTGCATGTCCTGGTCTCCCGCCTGACGGCGCGGCACGAGGCACGGCGCGCCGAGCCCTGGGCGGTACCCTGGGCGGTCACGGACGCGCCGGCGGAATTCGTCGCAGGCCAGCTCCGGGGCATCGTCGGCCTGGTGCTGCGCATCGAGCGGCTGAGCGGCAAGCGCAAGCTCAGCCAGAACCGCGCACCGGCCGACCGCGACGGCGCCATCGCCGGCCTCGCCGCCAGTGCCGACCCGCGCGACCAGGCGACGGCGGCGGCGATGGCGGAGGCCGCCGGCCGCAACGGCTAGAGCGGGATGCGTTGAGGCAGAATCGCCGCAAACGCTGAATCCCGCGACCCAGCAAAGGCTGGAGCGTGTTGCGTGAGCGCATGCGAACGCAATACGCCCTAGCGGCTCCGCCTTCTCGGCCCGGACCTGCCTCGGTTACGCTGCTCCCCGGAACCGCGCCGGCGGATGCGCGGGACGACCGGAGGACCCGTCGATGCACCGCAGGACCCTGATCGCCGGCGCGCTGCCGCTCGCAGCCACCGCCGCGCTTCCCCGCGCCGGCCGCGCCGCCTGGCCGAGCCGACCCGTCCGCTGGATCATGCCGGGCGGGCCGGGTGGCAATCCGGACATCCTCTCCCGGCTCTGGGCGCAGAAGCTGGGGGAGCATCTCGGGCAAGGCGTGGTGGTGGAGAACCGGCCCGGTGCGTCCGGCATCATCGGCACGGAAGCCGCGATGAACAGCCCGCCGGACGGCTCCACCTTCCTGTTCGGCTACAACCAGCTCGTCACGCTGAACCGGCTGCTGTTCCGCCGCCTGCCCTACGACCCGGACCGCATGACCCGGGTCTGCCTGGTCAGCGACACGCCCTTCGTCATGCTGGTGCCGGCCAGCCTGCCGGTGCGCACGGTGCCGGAATTCGTCGCCTGGGCGAAGGCGCGGCCCGGGCAGGTGGCGCACGGCACGGCGGGGCCGGGCACCTTCTCCCATCTCACGGGCGAGCTGCTGAAGCAGGCGGCGGGCATCGATCTGCTGCACGTGCCGCATCGCGTGACGCCGCGCAACGAGCTGATGTCGGGCACGGTGCAGCTCTGCTTCGAGCCGAACGCCCTGGCCGTCACCATGACCGGGGGGCCGGAGGCGAAGGTGCGGGCGCTCGCCGTGCTGGCGGACGAGCCGGAGCCGCAGCTGCCCGGCGTGCCGCTGATGAAGGAATTCTACCCCGGATTCGTGGTCATCGCCTTCCACGGCATCTGGGCGCCCCCGGGCATGCCGCGGGAGGCGGTGGACGGCATGGCCGCCGCCATGGCCGCGGTGGCGAAGGACCCCTGGGTGCAGTCCCGCATGGCGCCGCTGGCGACGCGCATCATCGCCGAGGGCCCGGCCGCGCTGCACCGGGCGATGGCGGCGGACCTGGCGCTCTGGGCGCCGGTGGTGCGGGAGCGGGGGATCACGTTGGATTAGCCCGGCGGGTTGCGGCGCAGCGCCCGCATTCCTACTCTTACCGGTAGGAGTAAGACCCGATGCGCATCACCTCCAAGGGCCAGGTCACCATCCCGCAGCACATCCGCGAGCAGGCCGGATTGCTGCCGATGACCGAGGTCGAGTTCGGTTTCCAGGAGGGCGTCGTCACGCTGCGCGCCGCGGCGCCCGGCACGGCCGGCGACCGGGGGGCCGCCATACTGCACCACCTGCGCGGCCGCTTCCGCAACACGCGGGAGCGGATGACGACGGATGAGATCATGGCGCTGACCCGCGGCGAATGACGCCCGTGCTGGTGGACAGCAACGTCCTGCTGGACGTGCTGGGCGAGGACGCGACGTGGATGCCGTGGTCGGCGGCGGCGGTCGCGGATCTCGGGGCCAGCGCGCCCCTGGTCATCAACCCGGTGATTTTCGCCGAGGTCTCGGTCCGCTCAGACACCATCGAGGCGATGGAGGAGGCCTTCCCCGAGGCGCTGTTCCGCCGCGAACCCATCCCCTGGCCCGCCGCCTTCCTCGCCGGCAAGGCCTTCCTGGCCTATAGGCGTCGCGGCGGCGCCCGCCGCTCGCCGCTGCCCGACTTCCTCATCGGCGCGCATGCGGCGGTGGCCGGCTACCGCCTGCTGACCCGCGACGCCACGCGCTACCGCACCTACTTCCCGAAGCTGGAGCTGATCGCCCCGCCATGAACTGGATCAGCGAGTGGGCGCTGCCCAAGATCAAGACGCTGTTCGGCGCCTCCCGCGAGGTGCCGGAGAACCTCTGGCACAAATGCCCGGCCTGCGAGCAGATGGTGTTCCACCGCGACCTGGAACGTGCCCTGCACGTCTGCCCGAATTGCGGCCACCACTGGCGGGTCGGCGCCCGGCAGCGGCTGGACTACACCCTCGATCCCGGCTGGCAGCGCATCGAGCTGCCGAAGGCGCCGCCCGACCCGCTGCGCTTCCGCGACCAGCGCCGCTACGCCGAGCGGCTGCGCGAGGCGCAGATGAAGGTTGGGCAGGAGGACGCGGTCATCGTCGGCCACGGCACCATCGAGGGCCAGCGCGCCGTCGCGGCGGCCTTTGAATTCGCCTTCATGGGCGGCTCCATGGGCGCCGGGGTGGGCGAGGCGATCGTCTCGGCCGCCAAGCTCGCCGTGCTGCAGGACGCGCCGCTGATCATCTTCACCGCCTCCGGCGGCGCGCGCATGCAGGAAGGCGCGGTCAGCCTCATGCAGATGCCGCGCACCGTCATCG
This sequence comes from Acetobacteraceae bacterium, assembly GCA_019750465.1. Lineage (GTDB taxonomy): Bacteria > Pseudomonadota > Alphaproteobacteria > Acetobacterales > Acetobacteraceae > JAIEOP01. The sequence goes on from JAIEOP010000285.1 coordinate 9,050, forward strand.
CCGCGCGCATGGTGAAGGAGGCGGGGCTGCCCTTCATCACCGTGCTCTGCGACCCCACCACGGGCGGCGTGACGGCCAGCTTCGCCATGCTGGGCGACGTCCAGATCGCCGAGCCCGGCGCGCTGATCGGCTTCGCCGGCGCCCGCGTCATCGAGCAGACCGTGCGCGAGAAGCTGCCGGAGGGCTTCCAGCGCGCCGAGTACCTGCTGGCGCACGGCATCCTCGACATGGTGGTGAAGCGCGCCGAGATGCGGGCGACCCTGGCGCGCCTCATCGGCCTGCTGCGCGTGCCCGAGGTGGTGGTCCCGGACGCCGACGCGCCCTTCGAGGCGCTGCCGGCGCCGGAGCCGGCGGCCGCCCCCGGCCCCGCCTGACCGGACCGCGCCGGTGTCCCGCAGCGAAGCCATCATCGACCGGCTGCACGCGCTGCATCCGAAGCTGATCGACCTCAGCCTCGGCCGCATGCAGCGCTGCCTGGATGCGCTCGGCAACCCGGAGCGGCGCCTGCCGCCGGTGATCCACGTGGCGGGCACCAACGGCAAGGGCAGCACCTGCGCCTTCCTGCGCGCCATCGCGGAGGCCGCAGGGCAGCGCGTGCACGTCTACACCTCGCCCCACCTCGTGCGCTTCCATGAACGCATCCGCCTGGCCGGGCGGCTGGTGGAGGAGGATCGCCTGGCCGAGGCGCTGGATGCGGTGGAGCGCGCCAATGCCGGCGCGCCGATCACCGTGTTCGAGATCACCACCGCCGTCGCCTTCCACCTGTTCGCCGCCGTGCCCGCCGACCTGCTGGTGCTGGAGGTCGGCCTCGGCGGGCGGATGGACGCGACCAATGTCGTGGACCGGCCGGCGGCGACGGCGATCACCTCCATCGGCATGGACCACATGGATTTCCTCGGCGACACGCTGGGCAAGATCGCCCGCGAGAAGGCCGGCATCATGAAGCCGGGCGTGCCCTGCGCCACCGGCGCGCAGGACCCGGAACCACTCGCGGTCTTCGAAGCCGCGGCGCGCGTCAACGGCGCGTCGCTGCTGCGCCGCGGGCATGAGTGGTGGATGCAGGGCCGGCCCGGCGGGCTGCGCTACACCGACGCGACCGGCGCGCTGGACCTGCCGCCGCCTGGCCTTCACGGCCCGCACCAGCCCGACAATGCCGGCATCGCCATCGCCGCGCTGCGCGCCTGGGGGCCGGCCTGGCTGACGGACGCCGCCATCGCCGCCGGCGTTGCCGGGGCCGAATGGCCGGCGCGGCTGCAGCGCCTGACCGGGCGCCTGGCGCAATCGCTGCCCCCGGAGTGGGAGCTCTGGCTGGATGGCGGCCACAACCCGGCGGCGGGCGCCGCGCTGGCGGAGCACTGCGCAGGCGCCTGGGCCGGGCGGCCCCTGCACGTCGTCGTCGGCATGAAGCAGGGCAAGGGTGCGGAGGGATTCCTCCGGCCGCTGGTGCCCGTCGCGACGACGCTGACGGCGGTGGCCGAGCCGGGCCAGCACCTGGCGATGCCGATCGAGGCCGTCACTGCCGCCAGCGGCGGCGCGGCGCGGCCGGGCGGAACGGTGGCCGAGGCGCTGGAAGCGGCCGCACGCGCGGGCGGGCCGCCGGCGCGCGTGCTGATCTGCGGCAGCCTCTACCTGGCCGGCGAGGTGCTGAAGGCGGACGGCACCGCCCTGCCGTAGGGCGGATCACGCAGGGCCGGGCCGGGCCCGTGCGCCACGATGCCCGCCGAAATCATGCCTCCCGGTAGATCGGCAGCAGAACCCCCACCAGCGCGAGGCAGACCGGCCAGATCCAGCGCGCCGGCCGCGCCAGCGCCGGCGGGCCGCGCAGCTCCACCCAGCGGGCGCAGCCGGTCGTGACCGCCAGCACCGCCAGCGGCAGGTGCGAGAGCTCGATCAGCAGCGCCTCCCGCACATTGGCGACGGCATGGGTATGCGCCAGCAGCAGCACCCCGCCGGCGATCATGGCGGCCGGAAAGACCAGCCGCACCCGGCCGCGCAGCCGGCCCAGCCGCACCGCCCATTCGGTCGGCGCGAATCCCGCCACCAGCAGCCCGGCGAGCTTGTGCTGCACCACCTCCGGGTCGCGCAGCGCCGCGTGCACCGGAATCGGCCCGAGCGGCCAGACCTCCGGGTCGGAGCGCACCAGGATGAAGAAGGCGAGGCCGAGGAACAGCAGCGGCCAGTGCCGCGCCGGGGGCACCCGCCCCGTCGCGTCCAGCAACGCCGCCAGCGCCACCAGCAGCACGCCGACGAAGCCATGGAGATCGAGCAGCAGGTCCACGGTGCGGGGCAGCCCTGTGCCGGTCAGGGCGCCAGGCGGATGGTGAAGGCGATGTCGCCGCGGGTGATGTGCCCGTCCACCGCCAGCACCTGCCACCGCAACCGCCAGGCGCCCGGGCTGAGCGGCGGTCAGGGCGCCTCGATCAGCGTCGGGTCGGCCGCGGCGGCGATCTCGAGCGGCAGCGCCGCCGCGCCTTGCCGCGCCTCGCCCGGGATCATCGAGAGGCGCGAGCGTACCGGGTCGATGCGGCTGTTGAAGCGGATGATCACCCGTGCCGGCGGCGAGGCCAGCACCGTCCCCGCGGCCGGATCGGACGGCACCACCAGCGCATGCGCCCGCGCGTCGCCAAGCGCCATGACAAGGGCCAGCGGGGCACCCAGCAGCGCACGGCGGACGCGCACCCATCCGGTGCGCACCCTTCCGGCACGGCACCGACGGGGCCGCCCGGCGAAGCGGGAAATGTCACGGGCGCAGCACCCCTGGCGTGTCGCGGGGCCCCTGCATGCCAGGATCGCCACCCCCGCGCCATTTCTCATGTTGCAACGCCGCGGCAAGCTGCCACAAAACAGCAGCGGCGGGAATCACCGCCAGACCGCGGGCAACGGGCCCGGCCCGTCGAGGGGGTGAGGCATGCGGATCATCCTGGCGCAGCCACGGGGGTTCTGCGCGGGCGTGGTGCGCGCGGTCGACATCGTCGAACGCGCCCTCGAGCGCTTCGGCGCCCCTGTCTACGTGCGTCACGAGATCGTCCACAACCGCCACGTCGTCGAATCCCTGGAACGCAAGGGCGCCCGCTTCGTCGAGGAGCTGGACGAGGTGCCGGCCGGCGCCGTCACCGTGTTCAGTGCCCATGGCGTTGCCCGCGTGGTGGAGCGCGAGGCCGAGCGCCGCAGCCTGCCCGTGCTGGACGCGACCTGCCCCCTGGTCTCCAAGGTGCACGCCGAGGGCCGGCGCTACGTGGCGCAGGGCCGCACCCTCATCCTGATCGGCCATGCCGGGCACCCGGAGGTGGTGGGCACGCTCGGCCAGGTGGACGGGGAGGTGCACCTGGTCGCCACCGTCGAGGATGTGGGCCGGCTGGAGCTCTCGGCCGACCGGCCGGTCGCCTACGTGACCCAGACAACCCTCTCGGTGGATGACACCCGGGCCGTCATCGACGCGCTGCGGGGCAGGTTCCACGATATCCAGGGTCCCGACACGCGCGACATCTGCTATGCGACGCAGAACCGGCAGGTGGCGGTGCGCGAGCTGGCCCGCCGGGCCGACGTGGTGCTGGTGGTGGGGGCGGCGAACAGCTCCAACTCCAACCGGCTCAGGGAGATCGGGGCCGAGGACGGCAAGCCCTGCCACCTGATCCCGGATGCCGGGGCGCTGCGGCGGGAGTGGTTCGAGGGTGCCGCGGCGATCGGCATCACCGCCGGCGCCTCGGCGCCGGAGAGCCTGGTGCAGGCGGTGGTGACGCAGCTCGCCGCCTGGTGGCCGGGGGCCGAGGTCTCGACGCTGCCGGGCATCGTCGAGGACGTGCAGTTCAAGCTTCCCGCGGCGCTGACCGAGAACCGGGCCAGCGCGGCGGCATAGGGACGATCGGGTCAGATGGGCATTCCGCTGCGCCAGCAGGTCAAGGTCGGCGCCTATATCCTGAAGCAGCACCTGATGGGGCGGAAGCGCTACCCGCTGGTGCTGATGCTGGAGCCGCTGTTCCGCTGCAACCTGGCCTGCGCCGGCTGCGGCAAGATCGACTATCCGGACCCGATCCTGAACAAGCGCCTGAGCGTCGAGGAATGCCTGGACGCGGTGGACCAGTGCGGCGCGCCGGTGGTGGCGATCGCCGGCGGCGAGCCGCTGCTGCACAAGGAGATGCCGCAGATCGTCGAGGGCATCCTGGCGAAGGGCAAGATCGTCATCCTCTGCACCAATGCCCTGCTGCTGCCGAAGCGCATCGAGGCGTTCAGGCCGCACCCGCGCTTCACCTGGGACATCCACCTCGACGGTGACAAGCAGCAGCACGACTGGGCGGTGAGCCAGGAGGGCGTCCATGACCGCGCCGTCGCGGCGCTGCGGGACGCCAAGGCCCGCGGCTTCCGCGTGGCGATCAACGCGACCCTCTTCAACAACGCCGACCCGGAGCGCATGGCGCGCTTCTTCGACGACGTGACCGCCATGGGCATCGACGCCATCATGGTCTCGCCCGGCTACGCCTACGAACGCGCGCCGGACCAGCAGCACTTCCTGAACCGGCGCAGGACGAAGGAGCTGTTCCGCGGCATCTTCGCGCGCAACACGGGCAAGCGGTGGAAGATGGGCAACAGCCCGCTCTTCCTCGATTTCCTGGCCGGCAACCAGACCTATGCCTGCACCCCCTGGGGCAACCCGACGCGCAACGTCTTCGGCTGGCAGCGGCCCTGCTACCTGCTGGGCGAGGGCTATGCGAAGACCTTCCAGGAACTGATGGACACCACCGATTGGGACAGGTACGGCGTCGGCAACTACGAGAAATGCGCCGACTGCATGGTGCATTCCGGCTTCGAGGCGACGGCGGTGGTGGATGCGGTGCGGCGTCCCTGGAAGGCGCTGGCGGTCCAGTTCCGCGGACCGAGGACCACGGGCGAGATGGCGCCGGAGATCGACCTCACCAACCAGCGCCCGGCCGACTACGTGTTCTCGCGCCATGTCGAGAAGGCGATGGCGGAGATGGCGCACGAGGCGCCCCAGGGCGGCGGCAGGCGGCGCGGCGCCAAGCATGGCGGCACGGCACCGCCCGTCGCCGCGGAGTGATCCGCCCTATCGCCGCGCGGGCAGCGTCACCAGCGCGAGCCCGGCGAAGATCAGCCCGGCCGCCGGGATGGTCAGCCAGCCCGGCACCTCGGCGAACAGCAGGAAGCCCCAGGCCAGGCCGGTCATCGTCACGATGTAGCCGACCTGCGAGGTGACCACGCCGCCGAGCCCGCCGAGCAGCCGGAAGTAGAGGATGTAGGCGAGCGCGGTCAGCGCCGCCTGCGCCGCGACGAGCGCAAGGACCGGGACGCCGCGCACCGGGCCCGCGAGTGCTGGCATGCCATGTCCGAGCAGCGCCGCCGCACTGCCGGCGGCGACCGCGGCGACCGCCAGCGTGCCCGTCGCCAGCGCCAGCGGCGGCGTGCCGCGCGGCGCCAGGCGCACGGCCAGCACGTTGGTCACCGCATAGCAGGTCGGCGTCGCCAGCAGCAGCACCGCCCAGGGAATCAGCCGCGCCTCCGGCAGCGCCGCGCCGGGCGAGATGGCGAGCGCGGTGCCCGCGAGCCCAAGCGCCGTCCCGGCGAGGCGCCGTCGCGTCGCCCGTTCCATCCCGAGCGCCGCGGCGAGCCCCACGGTGAGGATCGGCGAGAGCGGCACGATCAGCGCCACCAGCCCGGCCGGGACGTGGCGCAGCGCGGTGAACGCCACCAGGTTCGCCAGCGCGAAGCCGATGCCGCCCGCCACCGCATAGTGCCGCAGATGCGCGAGGCTCCATGGCACGCGCACGCCGCGCAGCGCGCAGGCACCCCAGAGCAGCGCGCTGGACAGCGCCGCCACCAGCGCCGCCAGCGCCAGCGGGCCCGCACCGCTCAGCACCAGCAGCTTCGCCACCGCCGGCGTCAGCCCCCAGATCGCGCCCAACGCGAGCAGCGCGGCGATGGTGCGCAGCGGCGCTGCGGTCAGCACGGCCGGTGCGCCGCGTTGCGTGTCCCCATGGCATCGCCCCTCCGACGCGACAGGGCGCATGTCAAGCATTGCTCCAGGCTTGGTGCGCAGGTCATGGTGCCTGCATGGAGCCTCGATTCGCCGCACCCACCGCAGAAGCGGCGCCGGGCGAGGTGCGTTGGCAGCGCAGCTCGCGTGCCCTGCGCGTCAGCCTGCGCATCGACGTGCGCACCGGCCAGGTCGTGGTGACCCTGCCGCAGCGCGCGACGCGCCGCGCCGGCGCCGCATTGCTGCGCGCCGAAGCCGCCTGGGTGCGCGAGAGCCTGGCCGCGCTGGCGCCGCACATCCCCTTCGCGCCCGATGCGGTGCTGCCGATCGGCGGCGTGCCGCATCGGGTGCGGTTGCTCGCGGATGGTAGCGAAGCCCGCATCGAGCCCGGCGCCATCCTCGTCCCGGGTCCCGAGGCGATGGTCGCGCGCCGCCTTCTCGAACTGCTCCGCGGCGAGGCGCGGCGGCGCATCGCGGCGGTTGCCGCGCGCCATGCGGCGGCGCTCGGCACGCAGGCAGGGGCCGTGCGGCTGAAGGACACGCGCAGCCGCTGGGGCAGCTGCGCGGCGGACGGCACGCTCGCCTTTTCGTGGCGACTGGTGATGGCGCCGGACTGGGTGCTGGACCACGTGGTGGCGCACGAGGTGGCGCATCTGCGGGAGATGAACCACTCGGCGCAGTTCTGGGCGCTGCTGGCGCGGCTCTCGCCGCAACGCGGGGCGACGATGGCCTGGCTGCGCGCGAACGGGCCGGGGCTGCTGCGGATCGGGTGAAGGATCGCGGCGGTGGGCCGCGGTCGGTTGGTCGGAGGCTGGAGCGTATTGCGTTCGCATGCGCTCACGCATCCCGCTCCAGCCTTTGTCGGGTCGCGGGATTCAGCGTTTGCGGCGATTCTGCCTCAACGCATCCCGCTCTAACGCGGCAGGAATCCGACGATCCGCTCCGCCTCGGCGACGATCGGGTCGGCGATCGCCTCCGCCCGCTCGGCGCCCAGCCGCAGCGCCGCGTCCAGCGCGCCGGGATCGTCCAGCAGCCGGCGGATCTCCGCCTGGATCGGCGAGAGATGCGCCACCAGCGCCTCGGCCAGAACCTCCTTGAAGGCGCCGAAGCCCCTGCCGCCGTGCTCGCGCAGCACGGTCTCCGGCAGGCTGTCCGTCACCGCCGCGAGGATGCCCACCAGGTTGCGCGCCTCGGGCCGGCCTTCCAGCCCCTCCGGATGATCGGGCAGCGGCTCCGGGTCCGTCTTGGCGCGGCGGATCTTCAGCGCGATGGCGTCGTGGTCATCGGTGAGATTGATCCGCGACTGGTCGGAGGGATCGGACTTCGACATCTTCTTCGTGCCGTCGCGCAGGCTCATCACCCGCGCCGCCACGCCCTGGATCAGCGGCTGGATGGCCGGGAAGAATTCCACCCCGTAGTCATGGTTGAACTTCTGCGCGATGTCGTTGGCCAGCTCCAGGTGCTGCTTCTGGTCGTCGCCGACCGGCACCATGTTGGCGTGGTAGGCGAGGATGTCGGCCGCCATCAGGTTCGGATAGACATAGAGCCCCGCCGACGCCGCCTCCCGGTCCTTGCCGGCCTTGTCCTTGAACTGCGTCATCCGGTTCAGCCAGCCCAGCCGCGCCACGCAGTTGAAGATCCAGGCGAGGCGCGCATGCGCGTGCACCTGGCTCTGCACGAACAGCACGCAGCGCCGCGGATCGAGGCCGCAGGCGATCAGCGCCGCCGCCATCTCCCGCGTCTGCGTCGCCAGCTCCCTCGGGTCCTGCCAGACCGTGATCGCGTGCAGGTCCACCACGCAGTAGATGCTGTCGTGCCGATCCTGCAGCGGCACCCAGTTGCGGATGGCGCCGAGATAGTTGCCGAGCGTCGGCACGCCCGAGGGCTGGATGCCGGAGAAGACGCGGTCATGCATCGAGGGCGCGGGTCCTGCTGCGGTGCGGCGGGCGCGCGCCTATCCGGCGCAGCCGCCCGGTCGTCAAGGCGTTCCGCCCGCCGCGGCGCTGTTCAGGCCGAGGACGCCGTTGCCGCTGGCTGGACCCGCCCGCGCCGCCGCAGCAGGCCCCGCAGCTCCCGCAGGTCGAGTGCGCCCAGCGCCTGCGCGGCGGCGAAGAACACGGCGCCGCCCAGCGCGACCAGGACCGGGACCAGCAGCACCGCCGGCAGGCCGGGCGGCACCGCCGCCTGCGCCACCCAGAGCGCGGCGCCCATCAACGCGCTCGCCAGCAGCAGCCGCGGCGCGCGCCGGCGGCACTGGCGGTCCAGCACCAGCTGGCCGCGCCGCGCCAGCAGCCAGGCCAGCGCCAGCGCGTTGACCCAGGCCGCCAGCGCGGTGCCGAGCGCGATGCCGACATGCGCGAGCGGCCCCATCAGCGCCAGGTTCAGGGCGATGTTGGCGGCGACGGTGAACAGCGCGACGACCACCGGCGTCGTCGTGTCGCCGCGGGCGAAGAAGCCGGGCGCCAGTGCCTTCACCAGGACGAAGGCCGGGATGCCGAGGGCATAGGCCGCCAGCGCCGCTGCGGTGCGCCCCGTTGCCACCGCATCGAAGGCGCCGCGCTCGAACAGCGCGGCCACGATGGGCGGCGCCGCCAGCGCCAGGCCCACCGCCGCGGGAAGGCTGAGCGCGAGCGCGACCTCTATGGCCCGGTTCATGCTGCGGTGGGCGGCCAGCGCCTGGCCGGAGCGGAGCTGGCGCGACAGCAGCGGCAGCAGCGCCGTGCCCACCGCCGCGCCGATCACGCCGAGCGGCAGCTGCCCGACCCGGTCGGCATAGTAGAGGTAGGATACCGCGCCGCTCGGCAGCAGCGAGGCGATGACCATGGAGACGAACTGGTTGATGTAGAAGGCGCCGGCGCCGACCAGCCCGGGTCCCATCTTCAGCAGGACGGTGCGCACCCCGGGCGTCAGCCGCGGCCGGCGCAGCGGATTGAGCGGCATCCCCGCAGCCCGCACCGCGACCAGCACCAGCGCGAGCTGCGCCGCGCCCGAGGCGAGCACCCCCCAGGCCAGCGCATGCGCCGGCGTGGCGACGAAGGGCGTGAGGCCGAGCAGCGCGGCGATGCCGAATACGTTGAACAGCACCGGCGCGGCCGCGGCAGCGGCGAAGCGGTCCAGCCCGTTCAACGCCCCGGCGACCAGCGCGGTGAGGCAGATGAACCACAGATAGGGCAGGGTGATGCGGCAGAGCTCGACGGTCAGGGCGAATTTGTCCGGCCGCTCGAGGAAGCCGGGCACCAGCACGGTCAGCACCCCCGGCATGAACAGCACGCCGAGCCCGGTCAGCATCGCCAGCCACAGCGCCATCAGCCCGGCCATGCGCTCGGCCAGGTCGCGCGCGGCGGCGCGCCCGTCGCGCGCCAGCGTGCCGGCGAAGGCCGGCACGAAGGCGGCGGCGAAGGCGCCCTCGCCGAACAGGCGGCGGAACAGGTTGGGCAGCTGCAGCGCGACGAAGAAGGCGTCGGCCATCGGCCCGGCGCCCAGCCGGGCGGCGATCAGCATGTCGCGGGCGAAGCCCAGCACGCGGCTGGCCATGGTCCAGCCGCCGACGGTGAGGACGCCCCTGAGCACGGCGGGCATCTAGCCTGCGGCGGGGCCGGGTGGAAACAGCCGGGCTGCGGAGGGGATCCTTCCGGCGCCGCCGATCGTCAGCCCCCCCGCCGGCGCCCCGCGGCCAGCCGGTCCGCTGCCTGATCGGGGTCCATGTCCAGCGCCGCCTCCGCGATGGCGCGGGGGAAGCCGGCGCGGGCGAGGGCGGCCAGCGCCTTCATCCGGTCCGCGCGCGCCGCATCGGGGTCCGGATCGCCGTCGCCGACGCCGAACGGGCCGGCGCGCCGCCGCCGGCACCAGGACAGGGCCGCGTCCAGCTCCGCCGCCGCGGCGTCCTCCGGCAGCGCCGCCTGGGCGGTTTCCGCCGCGACGCCCTTGGCAGCGAGGTGCGCGGCGATCGCGCGG
>JAIEOP010000387.1 GCA_019750465.1 Acetobacteraceae bacterium
GCCCGGCCGGACCGAGACGCGCCAGACCGCCTCCCCCTCCCCGACCGGGCCGAGCAGCGGCCCGACGTCGCGCACCGCCCGCCAGGCGGCGCGGGAGGCGGCGTCATCCAGCGTGGTCGCCGGCCCGTGCGCCGCCAGATCCCCGGCGAGCCGCGCCATCCGGTAGGCGACGGAATCGGCGAACTCCTCGATGCGCAGCAGCGCCGCCGGCCCCTCCAGCCCGATCCGCGCCGCCGCCTCGGCCGGCAGCAGCGCCGCACCGCTCACGCCATAGGGGCTGCCAAGGCCGGCCGAGAGCGCCGCCACCCCCGCCGCCAGATCCGGCACCCGCAGCGCCAGCGTGCCGGTGCGTTCCGGCGCGGGCAGCACCTTCAGCGTGATCTCCGTCAGGACGCCCAGCGTGCCGTGCGCCCCGGTCAGCAGCTTGCAGAGATCGAGGCCGGTGACGTTCTTCAGCACCCGCCCGCCGCTGCGGAACACCGCGCCCGTGCCGTTCACGGCGCGGATGCCGAGGACATGGTCGCGCATTGCGCCCGCGGTGATGCGCCGCGGCCCGGAAAGGTTGGCGGCAACCACGCCGCCCAGCGTCGCCGGCCGGTCGGTCGCGAAGAGCGGGCCGGGCTCCGGCGGCTCGGCGATCAGGTGCTGGCCATGCTCGGCCAGCGCGGCCTCGATGTCGGGGACCGGCGTGCCGGCACGGGCCGAGAGGACCAGCTCCTGCGGGCGGTACAGCGTGATGCCGGAGAGGTTGCGCAGGCTCAGGGTGCGCGCCGCCTGCACCGGCCGCAGCAGCGCACGCTTCGAGCCGTTGCCCTCGATGGCCAGCGGCTCGCGCGCGGCATGGGCGGCGGCGACGGCGGCGGCGACCGCCGCCTCGTCGGCGGGGGCGATGACGGCGGCGGCGCTCACGCCGCAGCCGTTGCGAAGGCGGGGTTGTCCTCCAGCGGGAAGACCTTGGCCGGGTTGAGCAGCCAATCGGGGTCGAAGGCGGATTTCAGCGCGCGCTGCTGCGCCAGCTCGCCCGGGGTGAACTGCACGCCCATGAGGTCGCGCTTCTCCACGCCGACGCCGTGCTCGCCGGTAAGGCAGCCGCCGACCTCGACGCAGAGCCGCAGGATGTCGGCGCCGAAGGCCTCGGCGCGGCGGAAGCTCTCCGCGTCGTTGGCGTCGAACATGATCAGCGGGTGCAGGTTGCCGTCCCCGGCGTGGAAGACGTTCGCCACCTGCAGGCCGTACTGCGTGGACATCTCGCCGATGCGGCGCAGCACGCCGGGCAGCTCGCTCGTCGGGATGGTGCCGTCCATGCAGAGGTAGTCCGGCGAGATGCGCCCGACCGCCCCGAAGGCGCCCTTGCGGCCCTTCCAGATGGCCAGCGATTCCTCGGCGGTCTCGGCGACGCGCAGGCTGATCGGGTCGAAGCGGGCGCAGATGTCCTTGATCCTGCCGAGCAGCGCATCCTGCTCCGCCCGGCTGCCCTCGACCTCGATGATGAGCATCGCCTCGGCGTCCAGCGGGTAGCCGGCATGGGCGAAGGCCTCGCAGGCGTGGATGCAGGGGCGGTCCATGAACTCCAGCGCCACGGGGATGATGCCGGAGCCGATGATCGCATCCACCGCCGCGCCCGCGATGTCGGTGCCCCGGAAGGCGGCCAGCATGGCGCGGGCGCCTTCCGGGCCGCGCAGGATGCGCACCGTGACTTCCGTGACCAGGCCGAGCTGGCCCTCGCTGCCGGTGATCAGGCCGAGCCAGTCGTAGCCGGCCGCATCGAGGTGCCGGCCGCCGATCTCCACCACCTCGCCCTCGATGGTGACGAATGTCAGCCCGAGCAGGTTGTTGGCGGTGACGCCGTATTTCAGGCAGTGCGCGCCGCCGGAGTTCATCATGACGTTGCCGCCGATCATGCAGGCGAGCTGGGACGAGGGATCGGGGGCGTAGAAGAAGCCGTCGCCGGCGACATGGTCGGTGATGCCGAGGTTGGTGACGCCGGCCTCCACCACCGCCAGGCGGTCGGCGTAGTCCACCTCCAGGATGCGGTTCATGCGCATCAGGCCGATCACCACGGCGTCCGCCAGCGGCAGGGCGCCGCCGGACAGCGAGGTGCCGGCGCCACGCGGCACCACGCGGATGCCGTTGGCGTGGCAGTAGCGCAGCACGGCGGCGACCTGTTCGGTGCTGGTCGGCAGCACCACCGCCAGCGGCGGCTGGCGGTAGGCGGCAAGCCCGTCGGTCTCGTAGGGCTTGAGACGGAGCGGGTCGCCGATGGTGCCCTCCCCCAGGGGACCATCGGGCAGGATGGCGCGCAGCGCCGCCACGATCTCGGCGCGGCGGGCGAGGATCTCGGGCTTCGGCGCGGGCAGGCGGATCACGGCGGGAACTCCCCGGAATGCAGGCATCGGACACATGCATCTCCCGGGGTGGCGGGGCAAGCGGCAGGGGCATCGGCCGCGCGCCGCGCCCCCGCCGAACCGCGGGCCAGGGCGGCGGGGCAGTCGCGCCGGTGCGTCGCGGCATGCCGGGTTCGGACAAATGCGCCGGGCCCATCGGCGAGGCGTGGATCGCGGCGCGCGGCGGGCCCGGGCGGGATCACGGGCACCGTCCCAGGGGGCGCGGCGAGGGCGGCGGAACGGCGTCCCGCGGCCCACCGGGTGCCCCCCCGGCCCGGACCTGCCCTCGCGGGCGCGGACCTGCCGATGATGCTATTGTTGCGCGCGGCATGCAGGCTGACCTGCCCTCGCGGGCGCGGACCTGCCGGCGGCCGGCAGCACCGTCGCGGGACGCCGGGCCAATCCGCCATGCGCGCCCGCGGTGCCCGGATCGCGGCGGCCGCGCCGAGCCGGAAGCGGCGCCCGTACCCCGAGCGGCCGACGCCCCGGCCGCCCACCCCGCCTTCCCCACCCGGATGGCAGCGGGGATCGCGCCCAGGATCGCGCCCAGGATCGCGCCCGGGATGCCCCGGGGCCGGTCGGTCGACATGCCGCGCCCGCCAACCATGGGGATCACTCCCGGTGACTAGGATCATTATCCTAGATGGTTCGGCACGCCGCGTCAATGAATACCGCGCGGCCGCCGCCCTTGCCGCCGCATCGCCGCCCCGCCTAAGTCAGCGCCCTGCCCGACACCGCCGGAGACACGATGCCCTTGACCCCCCGGACACCGCCCGCCCGCCCCGTGATGCGCCGCGCCGCGATGCGCCGGCGCGCACCGCTGCTGGCGGTGCTGTTCGCCGCGCTGCTGGCCTTCCTGGCGACCCCACCGGCCGCGGCGCAGCTGCGCGAGGGGCTCTACGAGGTCGAGGGCCAGAACCCGGACGGCAGCACCTATCGCGGCCAGTTCGCGCTGCAGGCCGGCCCGTCCGCTAGCTGGATCGTGGCCTGGCAGGTGGGCAACGTCCGGCTGGTCGGGCTCGGCCTGATCCAGGCCGGGGTGCTCGCCGTCTCCTTCGTGGTGGAGGGGCGCCCCGGCGTCGCCGCCTTCGAGGTGGAGCCGGACGGCAAGCTGCGCGGCATCTGGACGACGGGCGGCGGGCTGGGGACGGAGGTGCTCACGCCGCGGTAGCGCGCGGCCGGGTTTCCCCTGCTCCGTGTGCGCCGCCTGGCACGGCCATGGCCGGACTCGCACCTGTCGGCCTGGCACGCGCGGGCAACGCCGGACGCCGCCGCGGCGTGGCCGCCGGCGGCGTCATGCAAGCCGGCACAGGGCGACCCGCCGGTGCCGCGACGGGCCGGGTGGGATCAGCCCTGGCGCGCCTTCAGCCGGGGATTCTTCTTGTTCAGCACGTAGAGCCGGCCACGGCGGCGCACCACGACGCAGTTCTTGTCGCGCGTCTTGGCGCTTTTCAGGCTGTTGCGGATCTTCATGGGGGCGGTCCTGTCTTGGGCGCGGCGTGTAGGGTGTGCCGGGCGGCACTGTCAACCGCGGCCCGGGCGCGGCCCGGGCGGGGCACGGGCGCGGCGCGGGCGCGGCACGGGCCACCGGCAGGGCTGGACAACGGCCGGCGCCTAAATCGCGATGGATTTCGATGGTATAACGTAAAATCCGTCGATCTGGTGTGGATTTCTCCCTCCCCCTGCACGGCGAGCCGTGGAATACTGGCCTGCCCGTGCCGGCCGGAGTGCCGCCACCCCTCGCAGGACAGGATCCCCGCCATGCCGCATGACGGCCATCCCAGCCACGACATCCCGCCCGATGGCCCGCACGCCCCTGGCGTGCCCCCCGACGGCTGGAAGCATTCGGGGGTGAAGGTGATCCCCGGCGACCAGCTCGACACCAACACGCCGCAGACCCCCGGCATGAACCGCGCCGCGGCGATCAACGCGGCCCGCGTCGGCGCGCAGAAGATCTGGGCCGGGACGGTGCACATCCACCCCAACGCCAAGACCGGCGCGCACCACCATGGCGCGCTGGAGAGCGTGATCTACATCGTCTCCGGCCGCGCCCGCATGCGCTGGGGCGAGCGGCTGGAATACGTGGCCGAGGCGGGGCCCGGCGACTTCATCTTCATCCCCCCCTACGTGCCGCACCAGGAGATCAACGCCAGCACGGAGGAGACGCTGCGCTGCGTGCTGGTGCGTTCCGACAACGAGGCGGTGGTGGTGAACCTCGACATCGAGCCGGCGGAGCAGGTGGAGGAGGTGCTCTGGGTGGACCCGATCCACAAGGCACCGGGCGCCTGACCGCGGACCGCGCCGGGCGAGCATGCCCGACGGCGCGAGCCTGTACGAGACCGACTTCCTCGCCTGGAGCCTCCAGCAGGCCGAGGTGCTGCGCGCCGCCGCGCGCGCCGGGTCGAACCTGCCGCTCGACTTCGAGAACCTGGCCGAGGAGATCGAGGACTTGGGGAGGCGCCAGCGGACCGAATTGCGGCGCCGCCTCGAGACCATCATCGAGCATCTGCTGAAGCTGCAGTTCTCACCGGCACGCGATCCACGGAACGGCCGGGAAAGCACGGTACGGCGCTCGCGGCGCGAGGTCGCCAAGCTGCTCTCCGAGAACCCGAGCCTGCGCCCCATGCTTGCGTCGGTGACGGCGGAGGCGGCGGACATCGCCCCGATCACGGCCAGGGACCTGGCGGGCGCGGGCGAGGCGGAGGCCGCCGCGGCGGTGCGTGCCCATGGCGGCGCCTTTGCCGAGGCGCAGGTGCTGGACGACTGGTTCCCCGTACCGCCGGCGACCTGCCTCAGCCCTCCCGCACCGCCCGCAGGCTCAGCGCCAGCGGCAGCCAGGGCCGGCCGGGCCAGGTCCACAGCCCGTCCGTGTCCTGCATGAGCGCCGGGAAGAGCCGCCAGGCGATGCGCGGGTGCTCGTGCAGCCAGTCCAGGCGGAGCCCGGCGGCGCGCAGCGCGCCGAGGATGTCGCAGAGGGGGTGCAGCCACTCCACCGTGCGGCTGCTGGCGAGGCGCGCGGCGGGGTCGGCGTAGTCGTCCGGGTTGTCGAAGAGCTGCGGCGCGCGGGTGAAGTAGGGGGCGAACCAGCCGGGCCGGCCCTCGGCGTCGTCCGGCGCGCCCGGGCCGTCGAAGACATAGGCCGCCGGGTGGCCATCCGCGAAGTAGAGCGCACCGCCCGGGCGGAGGAAATGCGCCACCACGCGCGCCCAGGCGTCGATGTCGGGCAGCCAGGAGATCGTGCCCCAGGTGGTGAAGACCAGGTCGAAGCCGCCTGCCTCCCCGGGCAGGGCGGCGGGCGCGGCGTAGAGGTCGCTCTCGACGAAGCGGGTGGTGGCCGCCACGCCGCATTCGGCGGCGAGCACGGTGGCCGCGGCCATGGCAGCGGGGCTGAAATCCACCCCCACCACCTCCGCCGCGCCGCGCTGCGCCAGCGCGACGCTGTCATGCCCGACGTGGCATTGGGGGTGCAGGATGCGCAGCCCGGCGACCGTGCCGAGCTCCGCCTCCTCGATGGCGCCCATCCGGCCGGCACCGGCGCGGTGCGCGGCGAGGTCGTAGCCGCCCGGGCCGAGATGCACCGGCACGCGCTCGTCCCAATTGGCCCGGTTGAGCGCGCGCCAGTCCTCGGCCACGGTCAGGCCTCGACGGGCACCGGCACCTCGGTCACCCAGCCATGCGGGTCGTTCGAGCGGCCGTACTGGATGCCGGTGATGGTGTCGTACAGCTTCTGGGTCAGCTCGCCGGTCTGGCCGCCGTTGATCAGGATGTCCTCGCCCCGGTAGCCGAGCGTGCCGACGGGGGAGACCACGGCCGCGGTGCCGGTGCCCCACATCTCCCGCAGCGAGCCGTCGCGCCCGGCCTGCATCACCTCGTCGATGGTGATCGGCCGCTCGCTGACCGTCAGGCCCCAGTCGCGCATGAGCTGCAGCGCGGAGGCGCGCGTGACGCCATCCAGGATGGTGCCGGCGAGCGGGGGGGTGATCACCTCGTCGCCGATGCGCACCATGATGTTCATGGTGCCGACCTCGTCCAGGTATTTGCGGTGCACGCCGTCGAGGTAGAGCACCTGGGTATAGCCGGCCTGCTCGGCATCGCGCTGAGCGGGGAGCGACTGCGCGTAATTCGCCGCCGTCTTGGCCTCGCCGGTGCCGCCCTTCACCGCGCGCACGTGCCGGTCGGAGGCCAGGATGCGCACGGGCTTCACGCCCTCCTTGTAGTAGCTGCCGACGGGCGAGAGGATGAGGAAGTAGAGGTAGCTGTCGGCCGGGTGGACGCCGAGGAAGACGTCCGTGGCGATGATGGCCGGGCGCATGTAGAGCGAGGTGCCGGGCTTGCGCGGCACCCAGTCGTGCTCGATGCCGACCAGCGCCTCGAAGCTCTGGCGGATCAGATCCACGGGCAGCTCGGGCATGCACATCAGCCGCGCGGAGCGGTTGAAGCGCTCGGCATGGCGCTGCGCGCGGAACAGGCGGATGCGGCCATCGGCGCCGCGGAAGGCCTTCAGCCCGTCGAAGATGGCCTGGCCGTAGTGCAGCACGCTGGTCGCGGGATCGAGGGTGAGCGGGCCATAGGGCTCGATGCGCGGGGAGTGCCAGCCGCGCCCCTTGTCGTAGTCCATCAGGAACATGTGGTCAGTCAGGACCTTGCCGAAGGACAGCGCGTCATCCGCTGGCTTCGGCTTCGGCGCGGTGGTGCGGGTGATGGGGAAGTCGCCGAGGCTCATGGCGCCGCGCCTTTCCTGAGGGATGCATTTCCGACGGGGAGTATAGCGACTTTCAACCTATTTCACCCCGCGGATCCTTGGCCTTCCTGATGGCGGCGCGGGCATGCCATCATTCCGATGACAGCATCGTACCCGCAGCATGGCCCCCAACCTCCTCAGTGCCGCCCTGGTCGCCATTGGCATCGGGGTGCCGAAGGGCATCGCCGGCGCGTAGCCGGCCACCTGCATCCGATGGCGGATCGCCTCGACGGGGTCCGGCGGCTCGATCGGCCACTGCGCCGCCTCATGCTGCCCGATCAGCGCCGCGAGCACGTCGAAGCGGTCCGCCTCCGGCGTGCCCGGCGCGGGTTCCTCCGCGAAGTAGCGCTCGATCTCCCGCAGCGCCCAGTCGCAGTCGGCCTCGGTCCTGATCGGACGGATATCCATCACACGCTCCCCGGGTCGATCCTGTCGTACTCCGCATGGGTGCCCACGAACTTCATGAGCACCCGCCCGAAGCGATAGGCGACATGCACCACGAGCCGGTCCCTGTTGCCGGCGACGTCGAAGATCAGCCCGTTGTCGCCGATGAAATCCACCGTCGCGCCGAACATCCGCCTGGCCTCCGCCGGACCCGTCCATTCTGCGCGGCTGGCCAGCGCATACCAGACCCGCGCAGCGGCGATTCGGCCTGTGGATGCCGCTCCCAGAACTGCCTGAGGGTCCGCCTTGCGATGCTCTGCACCGACGCAGGGCATCATGTTCCATATTCGGGAACAAGGCGCCGCGCCCGACCCCGCCCTACCCCACCAGGTACCGCGCCGTCACATGCTCCACGAAATCCCCCGGATCCAGCGGCTTGCCCGTCGCGTGCCGCAGCAGGTCCTGGAAGCCCAGCCGCGCGCCCTGCGCGTGCACCCTCTCGCGCAGCCAGGCCACCAGCGGCAGCAGCTCGCCGCGCGCCATCTCCCCATCGAGCGCGGGAATGTCGCGCCGCGCCGCCCGCATGAGCTGCGCCGCCGCCATCGCGCCGAGCGTGTAGCTCGGGAAGTAGCCGAAGGCGCCGTCGTGCCAGTGGATGTCCTGCAGGCAGCCGCGCGCATCATCCGGCGGCGCGATGCCGAGCAACCCTGAAAAGCCCTCGTTCCAGGCGCCGGGCAGGTCGGCAACCTCCAGCGCACCCTCGATCATCGCGCGCTCCAGCCGGAAGCGCAGGATGACATGCGCCGGATAGGTCAGCTCGTCGGCGTCCACGCGGATGAAGCCGCGCCCGACGCGCCGCCACAGCCGCCCCAGGTTCGCCGCGCCATAGGGTTGCGCGTCGCCGCCGAAGGCGCGGTGCAGCTCGCCGCCGAGGAAGGCCAGGAAGGCGTCCGACCGGCAGGCCTGCATCTCGATGATCAGGCTCTGGGATTCGTGCGCCGCCATGCCCGCCGACTCGCCCACCGGCTGCCGCGCCCAGGCGCCCCCTGGGACCGCGCCCGGCAGGCCGCGCTCGTAGAGCGCATGGCCGGTTTCGTGCAGCACGCCGAGCAGCGACTTCTCGAAGCCCTCCTCGCTGTAGAAGGTGGTGATGCGGATGTCGCTCGGCGTGCCGCCGCAGAAGGGGTGCAGGCTCTCGTCGAGCCGCGCATGCGCGTAGTCGAGGCCGATGCGCTCCGACAGGCGCCGGCACAGTGCGCGCTGCGCCGCCACGGGGAAGGGTCCCCGCGGCGCGACGGGTGCCGGCTTCGCCGCCTGGATGGCCTCGGCGCGCGGCAGGGCGTCGCGCAGGAAGGCCTCGTAGGCGGCGAAGACCGGTTCCACCTCGGCCGCCCTGACGCCGCGCTGGTAGCCCTCCATCAAGGCGTCGTAGGGCGCGAGGCCGAGCGCGGCGGAGAGCGCCCTGGCCGTCTCCCGCTGCAGCCGCACCACCTCCTCGAGCGCCGGACGCACCAGGGCGAAATCCGAGCCCGCCTTCGCCCCCCGCCACACCGTCTCGCAGGCGCTGTTGGCGCGGGCGCTCGCCTCCACCAGGGCGGTCGGCAGCGCCGCCGCCCGCGCATGCGCGCGACGCATCAGGGCAAGGTTCGCGGCGTCCCACGCGCCCGCCGCCTCCGCCGCCGCCAGGTCATCGGCCACCGCCGGCGCGGTGAGCAATTCGTGGCCCAGCCCGGCGAGCGCCGCCAGTTGCTCGCCGCGTGCCGCGGCGCCGCCCGGCGGCATCATGGCGGCGGCATCCCAGTGCAGCACCGCCTGTGCTTCGCCGAGCGTGGCGATGCGGGCGAAGCGCCTCTTCAGGCGGGCATAGGCGTCGGTCACGATGTGGAGGTCTCCTGCAGCCGACGCCAGGCGAAGGCGGAAAAGACGCCGACCAGCGCCGCCGCCAGCCCGTACCAGGTGATGGCATAGCCGAGATGCGGGTTGGTGGGGCGCGGGATCGTGCGTGCCGCAACGGGCAGCGCATCGGCCGGCGAATCGGGCGCGGCGAGCGCCACCAGGCCGAAGGGCGCAACCGCCGGCAGATCGAGCGCCCGGCCGATCGCCGCCGGGACGAAGCTGTAGAAGCGCCGGCCCGCCGGGTCATCCCTGGCGGCGAAGCGGCCGGGCTCGTCGCCGGGGCGGACATAGCCGGTGACGGAGACGACGCCCTCCGGCCGCGCCACGGGCTGTCCACGCTCCAGCGGCACCCAGCCGCGATCCACCAGCAACGCCGGTCCGCCATCCTCCGCCAGCAGCGGCGTCAGCAGGTGCGCGCCCAGCACGGTACCGCGCACTTCGAGGCCCAGCAGCGCCTCCCGCGCATGGTCGAAGCGGCCCGTGGCGGCGACCTTGGCATAGCGCGCCGGCGTGGCGGCGCCGAGCGGCAGTGCCGGCCCGGCCTCCGCCGCGTCGATGCGCGCGAGCAGCCCGGCCTTCCAGTGCAGCCGCTGCACCTGCCAGGTGCCGAGCGCCAGCAGCACCAGGAGCACGGGCAGGGCGACGAGCGTCGGGACGAGCAGGCGGCGCCAAGGCATGCGCGCGTCAGCCCCCGCTGCGGCGGGTCGCCGCGCCGCCGCGCCCCGCGCCGGCTCCTGTCGTGGTGCGGCATCCAGCCATGCGGCGCTGTCTAGCCGAAGCTGCCCGCTTGCGCAGCCCGCCTCGCGGACATCGTGCTCGCGCGGCGGCGATGTGCCGGGTGCGGCGGGCCGGACATGGCGGGGCCGCGGGCAAGCCGCGGAACAGCAGGGCTCATCATCCAATCCGCTGGCCGGTGCCCGCATCGGTGCACGGCCGGCCTGCCTTGGCACCCGCATCACTCGGATCGAGAGCGGCAGCCCGACCATGGGCCAGCCCAGGGCATCCACCCGGGCGGCGGCTCAACCTTCACCTCGCTCAACCTTCACCTCGCTCAACCTTCAACTCAAGGATGACGGCACCGCGCACTGCGACGGCGCCGCCGGGCGGGGATGGCGAAGACTGCCGGCCTGTCACCGGTGTCCTGGAGCGTATTGCGTTCGCATGCGCTCACGCAACACGCTCCAGGCCCGCAGGACAACCCCACAGGCCGCGCAGCGGTCCCGCACCGTCGGCAGGCCGGCGAACAGCGCGCCTTCACCCTTCACCGCAGCGCGGGCAACGGCCGCACTGCGCCACCCCGGACAGCGAAGCGGCCCCTCCGGGTGGCGGAGCGGCCCGCGTCTCGCCAGAGGGGACCCGGCGCTCAGTGGTGCGCGATCTCGCCCACGCCCCACCAGTAGATGCAGACGAAGAGGAACAGCCACACCACGTCCACGAAATGCCAGTACCAGGCCGCTGCCTCGAACCCGAAGTGGCGCTGCGGCGTGAAGTGGCCCTTCAGCGCACGGAAGAAGCAGACCGCCAGGAAGGTGGTGCCGACGATCACGTGGAAGCCGTGGAAGCCGGTGGCGAGGAAGAAGGTCGAGGGATAGACGCCGCCGGTGAACTGGAAGGGCGCCGCCGCATACTCATAGGCCTGCAGCGAGGTGAACAGCATGCCGAGCAGCACGGTGAGGCCAAGCCCCTGGATCAGCCCCTTGCGGTCATTGTGCAGCAGGCTGTGGTGCGCCCAGGTCACGGTGCAGCCCGACAGCAGCAGGATCATCGTGTTGAGGAAGGGCAGCGACCAGGGGTCGAAGGTGTAGACGCCCTTGGGCGGCCACACCGCCGGCACGCTGTGACCGGAGACCTGCTCGGGGAACAGCGCGTAGTGGAAATAGGCCCAGAAGAAGGCGACGAAGAACATCACCTCCGAGGCGATGAACAACAGCATGCCGTAGCGCAGGCCGATCCGCACGATCGGCGTGTGGATGCCGGGGGTCCGGGATTCCCTGATGACGTCGCGCCACCAGAGGAACATGGTGGTCAGCACGCCCAGCACGCCGAGGATGAGCAGCCACCAGCTGTCGTAATGCGCCACCAGGATGATGCCGCAGACCAGCGCCGCCCCGGCGATGGCACCCACCAGCGGCCAGGGCGAGGGATCGACGAGGTGGTAGGGGTGCTTGTGCGGCGGCGGGGCTTCGCCGGCCGCGGCGCTGTCCGTGGTGATGCTGGCCATCGGGTATCCTGACTGGGCGCTCGAAAACCGAAGATCGGCATGCGCCGTAGCGCGCGCCGTGGCCGGCATCAATGCCGAAAACCCCGGCGCGATCAACCCCGCCACCGCGGATCGCAACCGTGCGGCGGGCCCTTGGCGGACGTCAGCGCTGGGCCGGCCGGGCGGCGCCGACATGCGGCCCGGCGCTGGCCAGCGCGCCGCTGCGCCCGGCGTCATCGAGGCTGCGGAAGAAGCTGTAGTTGACCGTGATGGTGCGGATGCCGCTGGTGTTCGGATCCTCGGCAATCTTCGGATCCACCCAGAAGGCAAGCGGCATGTCCACCTGCTGGCCCGGCTCCAGCGTCTGCTGCTCGAAGCAGAAGCAGGCGGTCTTGTGGAAGTACTTCCCCACCACCTCCGGCGTGACGTTGTAGGTGGCGACGCCGGTCACCGGCGCGCCGCCATCGTTGCGCGCCTGGTAGAACGCCACCCCCTCCTCGCCGACATGCACCCGGATCGAGGGCTGGCCAGGGGCGAAGCGCCAGGGCAGCGCGGGGTGGGTCGCCGCGTTGAAGCGGATGGTCAGCACCTGCTGCCCCGCGCCCGGCGCCGCGCCGCCGCCCACCTGCACCGTGCCGTTGTAGCCGGTGACGCGGCAGAACAGGTCATAGAGCGGCACGGCGGCGAAGGAGACCCCGAGCATGCCGAGGACCAGCACGCCGACGCCGCCGGCCATGCGCCGGTTGCGCCGCGCCAGCGCAGCGGCCGCAGCCGGATCGCGGGGAGGGAACGGGGATCGGGACGGCAGGTCTTCCATGGTGCCCCAGAGGTGGCGGCGCGGCGGCGCCCGCGCAAGCGGCGTCTCAGCCGCGCAGCACGCGCGCCGTGCTGATGAAGAAGAACAGCACCACCAGCGCCACCAGGACCAGCAGGATGGCCAGGTTCCGCTGCCGGCGCCGACGCTCGAAGACGGCCCGCTCCTCCGCGCTCATGCGGACGATCTCGAGCCCGCGGTCGGTCATCCGAGGATCATCCGGTCCACGGCAAGCGCCACGAACAGCAGCGCCAGATAGGAAAGCGAGTAGCGGAACGCCCTGCGCGCGGGCCGATCGCCGGTGCGGCTGCGGCCGGCCGGGTCCTGGTCATCCGTCCAGACCGCCCAGGCGTGCCGGAGGAAGCCCGCCCCCAGCAGCCCCGCCGCGGCGCCGTAGACCGGTCCGGCGAAGCCGAGAGCCCAGGGGGCGAAGGTCAGCGGCACCAGCAGCAGGGTATAGAGCAGCACCTGGCGCCGCGTCTGCCGCGCGCCGTGCGTGACGGGCAGCATCGGCACGCCGACGCGCTCGTAGTCCGCATGCGCGAACAGGCTGAGCGACCAGAAATGCGGCGGCGTCCACAGGAAGATGATGGCGAACAGCACCATGGGCGCCAGGGTGATGTCGCCGGTCACCGCCGCCCAGCCGATCACCGGCGGGAAGGCGCCGGCGGCGCCGCCGATGACGATGTTCTGCGGCGTCCGGCGCTTCAGCCACATCGTGTAGACGAAGACGTAGAAGCCGATCGACAGCGCCAGCACGCCGGCGGCGACCGGGTTGGTCGCCAGGCCCATGATCAGCACCGAGGCGACGGCCAGCGTGACGCCGTAGCCGAGCGCCGCGCCGGGGGGGATCCGCCCGGCCGGGATCGGCCGCTTCGCCGTCCGATTCATGCGCGCGTCGATGTCGCGGTCATACCACATGTTGAGGGCGCCGGCCGCACCGGCGCCGAGGGCAATGCAGAGCACCGCCGCCACGGCCAGCGACGGATGGAGGCTGCCCGGCGCCACCAGCAGCCCCACCACCCCGGTCAACACCACCAGGGAGATGACGCGGGGTTTCAGCAGCGCGATCCAGTCGCGCACCTCGGAGAGATCGTGCGCGGCGGCATCGGTCGCGACCGCGAGGGGAGTGGCCAGGGTGGTGTCGCTCATGCTGTCCGTCCGTACGGCCCGGAGGGGGGCCGATCGCGGGTTCCCTTATGCGCAGCGGGGCGCCCGTGCCCGGGCGCCCCACCCTCTGCGATGCTGCGGCGCATCGCCCAGGGCGTGTTGCGTTCGCATGCGCTCACGCAACATGCTCCAGCCTTTGCCGGGTCGCGGGATTCAGCGTTTGCGGCGATTCTGCCGCAACGCATCCCGCTCTAGCGGATGCGCGGCAGTTCCTCGAAGGTGTGGAAGGGCGGCGGCGAGGGCACCTGCCATTCCAGGGTGGTCGCGCCCTCGCCCCACTGGTTCGCCGGCACGTGCTCCCTGCTCGTGAACACCCGCCAGCAGACGTAGAGGAAGACGATCATCGACGCCGCGGAGATGTAGGAGCCGAGCGAGGAGACCATGTTCCAGCCCCAGAACGCGTCGGGGTAGTCCGGGTAGCGCCGCGGCATGCCCTGCGCACCCAGGAAGTGCTGCGGGAAGAAGATCAGGTTGGCGCCGACGAAGAGCATCCAGAAATGCACCTTGCCCCAGAACTCGGGATAGGGGTGCCCGGTCATCTTGCCGATCCAGTAGTAGAAGCCGGCGAAGATCGAGAACACCGCGCCGAGGCTCAGCACGTAGTGGAAGTGCGCCACCACGTAGTAGGTGTTGTGCAGGATCACGTCGACGCCGGCATTGGCCAGCTTCACGCCGGTGACGCCGCCGACCGTGAACAGGAAGATGAAGCCGATGGCGAACAGCATCGGCGTCTTCAGGCTGATGGAGCCGCCCCACATGGTGGCGATCCAGGAGAAGATCTTGATGCCGGTCGGCACGGCGATGACCATCGTCGCCGCCATGAAGTAGGCGCGCGTGTCGACATCCATCCCCGAGGTGAACATGTGGTGCGCCCAGACGATGAAGCCCACCACGCCGATCGCCACCATCGCATAGGCCATGCCGAGGTAGCCGAACACCGGCTTGCGGCTGAAGGTGCTGATCACGTGGCTGATGATGCCGAAGCCGGGCAGGATCATGATGTAGACTTCGGGATGGCCGAAGAACCAGAACAGGTGCTGGAACAGCACCGGGTCGCCGCCGCCCTCGGGCCGGAAGAAGGCCGTGCCGAAGTTGCGGTCGGTGATCAGCATCGTGATCACGCCGGCCAGCACCGGCACCGCCAGCAGCAGCAGGAAGGCGGTGACGAGCATCGACCAGACGAACAGCGGCATCTTGTGCAGCGTCATGCCGGGGGCGCGCATGTTGAAGATCGTGGTGATGAAGTTCGCCGCGCCCATGATCGAGCTGGCGCCCGCGAGGTGCAGGCTGAACAGCGCCAGGTCCATCGCCGGGCCCGGATGGTACTGCCCGTCCGACAGCGGCGTGTAGATCGTCCAGCCCGCGCCCGGCCCCGAACCGACGAAGGCGCTGGCGCCCAGCATGAGGAAGGCCGGCACCAGCAGCCAGAAGGAGATGTTGTTCATGCGCGGGAAGGCCATGTCCGGCGCGCCGATCATCAGCGGCACGAACCAGTTGCCGAACCCGCCGATCAGCGCCGGCATGACCACGAAGAACACCATGATCAGCCCATGCGCGCTGATCCAGGCGTTCCAGGACTGGCCGTCGGTGAAGATCTGCAGCCCCGGGTTCTGCAGCTCCATGCGCATGACGACGGAGATGCCGACGCCGATCAGGGCGGCGAACACCGAGAACACCAGGTACAGCGTCCCGATGTCCTTGTGGTTGGTCGAGAACAGCCAGCGTTCCACGAAGCCGGGCTTGTGGTCGTGATGGCCGTCGTGGCCGTGATGCGTGTCAGACGCGGTCGCCATGGGCTCTTTCCGCTGCTTGTCGCTGCGCGATGGGTCTTGATATGGCCTGTCGTCGCCGGATTACCGGCGACTCCCGGCCAGCTGCAGGCCCGGGTCGGCCGGGGCGGCGGCGAGTGCCGGCGCGGCCGCGGGGCCTTGTGCGTATCTCTGCTTCGCTTCCTCGATCCAGGCCTGGAACCGCTCCGGCGAGACGGCCCGAACCTCGATCGGCATGAACCAGTGGTTGGTGCCGCAGATCTGGTTGCACTGGCCGTAGAAGGTGCCCTCGCGGTCGGCGCGGAACCAGGTCTCCAGCGTGCGGCCCGGGAT
This sequence comes from Acetobacteraceae bacterium, assembly GCA_019750465.1. Lineage (GTDB taxonomy): Bacteria > Pseudomonadota > Alphaproteobacteria > Acetobacterales > Acetobacteraceae > JAIEOP01. Next base: position 15,692 of record JAIEOP010000387.1, read on the forward strand.
GGTGTACTTCTGCACGCCGAGCGCGGGGACGAAGAAGCTGTGGATCACGTCCTGCCCGGTCGTCAGCACCCGCACCGTCGCCCCGACCGGGATCACCAGCGGCTCATCGACCGAGAGGCTGCGGATCTGGCCCGGCTTGAGCTCGTCATCCGGGATCGGGCGGCTGTCGAAGGCCAGGGTGCCGTGATCGGGATAGGCATAGTGCCAGTACCACTGCCGGCCCTGGACGTTGATCGTCATGTCGGCATCGCGCGCCCGGTCCTGGTAGTAGATCAGCCGGAAGGACGGGATGGCGATGATCAGCAGGATCAGCACCGGCACCACCGTCCAGGCGACTTCCAGCACGGTATTGTGGCTGGTGCGCGACGGCGTCGGGTTGACCCCCTCGCGGTAGCGCCAGACCGCGTAGGCCAGCAGCACCAGCACGAAGGCGGTGATGACGACGATGATCCACAGCACCAGCGTGTTGAAGTCGTGGATCGCCTCCTTCACCGGGCCGCCGGCCGGCTGCAGCCCGATACCCCAGGGGATCGGCGCGCCGAGCGAGGAATGCGTCTCGCCCACGACGCCGCCCGAGGCGCGATTGTCCTGCGCGAGCGCAACGCCCGCGGCACCGAAGGCGCCGGCCAGGCCAAGCCAGGCCGCCATGCCCAACCAACGAAGACCAGACCCGATCACACGCCGCATCCCGATTCCTGTCCGGCGCGCACGGCGCGCCGCGTGGCCCCTTCTCCACCGTGCCGCCCAGGGCGCGGGGCGCGCGCTGGCCATCCCGTAGGGCCGGCGGCAACGCGGCCGGACCATAGTCGCGCCCTGCGGCATCGCACAAGTGAGGGCCGGGTCGCCAACCGCCGCCCGGCACCGGAATTCGTGCCGGCTCCGGCCCCGCGCCTCAGCTTCCCGCGCTGTCCTCCGCCTCGCCCTCGGCCACGTGATCAACCATGTCCGAGAGCATCGAGCGGATGTGCTCGTCACCGACCACATAGAAGACCTGCCGCCCTCGCCGCTCCGCCTGCAGCAGCCGCGCGGCGCGCAGCAGCCGCAGGTGGTGCGAGACGAGCGAGGCGGAAAACCCCAGCCGATCCGCCATCTCGCCCACCGCCGCCGGCGCATCGAGGCAGGCGAGGATGATGTTCAGCCGCGTCGGGTCGCTCATCAGGCGGAACATCTCGGCGAGTTCGACGACCTGGTCCTCGGCGATCCTGCTCCGCATCTGGGCGTCGATCCTGTTGGGGTGCGCGGGGCTACACTTGCGCGGACCACGGCACGGCACAAGCAGCGCGCCGGGCCGGCTTGACAGACCAGGCATGGCGCAGCACTTCAGTCGCACATCTAAGCCTTTGAAAACCAAGGAACAAGTGAAGAGTTGAAGACCTGTTCAGGCATTCGCCGGCGCGCCCTGCCCGGCTTGGCCGCAGCAGCCCTGCTGCCGGCCGCCGTGGCGCGCGGGCAGGGACCCGATGCGCCGCCGCGGGCCGCCGCTGCCGCGCCGCCGCGGGCGGTTGCGACGGTCGGCATGCTGGGCGACATGCTGCGTGCCGTCGCCGGCCCGGAGCTGCGCGCCGAGACCCTGATGGGCGAGGGCGTCGACCCGCACCTCTACCGCCCGACGCGGGCCGACATCGCGCGCCTGCTCGCCGCCGACGCGGTCTTCGCCATCGGCCACCGCCTGGAAGGCCGCATGGAGGACGTGTTCGAACGCCTGCGCGCCGCCGGGCGCACCGTGGTGACGGTGGCGGAAGCCCTGCCGCGCGCGACGCTGCGGACCCACCCGGCCTACCCGGACTCGGCCGATCCGCACATCTGGATGGACCCGCTGCTCTGGGCCGAGGCCATGGCGCCCCTGGCCGAGGCGGTGCTGGCCCTGGCGCCGACCCTGCACGACGGCGTGCGCGGGCGCGGGGAGCAGTACCGTCAGATGCTCGCCCGACTCGACGCCTATGCGCGCCAGCTGCTCGGCGCGGTGCCGGCCGATCGGCGCATCCTGGTCACCGCGCATGACGCCTTCGGCTATTTCGGCGCGCGCTACGGCCTGCGGCTGGAAAGCCTGCAGGGCATCTCCACCGATTCGGAAGCCAGCCTCGCCCGCGTGGAGGGGCTGGTCACGCTGCTGGTCACCAACAGGGTGCCGGCGATCTTCGCCGAGAGTTCCGTGCCCGACCGCGCCGTCCGCGCCCTGATCGAGGGCGCGGCGGCGCGCGGCCATGCCGTGGCGCTCGGCGGCACGCTGTTCTCCGACGCCATGGGCCGCCCCGGCACCTACGAGGGCACCTATGAGGGCATGCTCGACCACAACATCACCGTGATCGCGCGGGCGCTGGGCAGCCCGGAGGTGCCGCGGCGCGGCCTCAACGGCCGCCTGGCGCCGGCGTGAAGGAGATTGCCGCACCGCCGCTGGACGTCGCCGGCCTGACGGTCGCCTATGGCGCCAACCTTGCGCTGGAGGACGTCACCTGGACGGCCGCGCCGGGGCTGACCGCCATCGTCGGGCCGAACGGCGCCGGGAAGTCGAGCCTGCTGCGCGCAGTGCTCGGGTTGATCCCCGCCCGTGCCGGCACCATCCGGCTGCTCGGCGCGCCGCCGGCGGCGATGCGCGGCGCGGTCGGCTGGCTGCCGCAGCGCGCCATGGTGGACTGGGACTTCCCCGCCAGCGCGCTCGACGTGGTGGCGATGGCCGGCACCCGCCGCACGCGCTGGTTCGGCCCGCTGCCCCGCGCCGAGCGCGAGGCCGCCCGCGCCGCGCTGGCCGAGGTGGGCATGGCCGACCTCGCGGACCGCCAGATCGGCCGGCTCTCCGGCGGGCAGCAGCAGCGCGTCTTCCTCGCCCGAGCCCTCGCGCAGGACGCGCGGCTGGTGCTGATGGACGAGCCCTTCGCCGCGGTGGACGCCGCGACCGAGGCGGCGATCGCGGCGGTCCTGCGCCGGCTCGCCGCCGAGGGGCGCAGCGTGATCGCCGTGCACCACGACCTCTCGACGGTGCGGGACTATTTCGACGCGGTGCTGCTGCTGAACCGCCGCGTCATCGCCGCCGGCCCGATGCACGCGGCCTTCACGGCGGAGAACGTCACCGCCGCCTACGGCGGCAGGCTGCTGCGCTTCGGGGATGCCGGCGACACGGCGGTGCTGGCGGAGGCGGTGTGATCCCGGCCTACAACACGCTGGTGGTACTGGCCGGCTGCGGGCTGCTGGGGCTGGCCGCCGGTGCGGTCGGCTGCTTCGCGCTGCTGCGCGGGCGGGCGCTGGTGGCGGACGCTGTCGGCCATGCGGCGCTGCCGGGCGTCGCGTTGGGCGCGCTCGCCGC
>JAIEOP010000179.1 GCA_019750465.1 Acetobacteraceae bacterium
GCGCGCGGCATGCCGCAATGCCGATATCCCGCGCGCGGCATGCCGCAATGCCGATATCCCGCGCGCGGCATGCCGCAATGCCGATATCCCGCGCGCGGCATGCCGCACGACTGCGCCATGTCCGGTCCCGCCCTCCCCATTCGCCGCAGGCGCCGCCGGTTGCGGCTTGGCCCCGTCCCGCAATCGCATATATGCAGTGCGTGAGCCGATCCATACCCATCCCGCACCCGATATGGTCCCCCGCCGGCGACGCCGCGCCTGGAACCTTCCCCTCAGCCCCGCGCGCGCCGCTCGATCACGGCGCGCCGCCGGACGGGTCCGCCCTGCCGTCCTGGGATCTCTCCGACCTGTACCGGGCGCCGGACGACCCGGCGCTGGCGGCCGATCTCGATCGCGCCGAGGCCGAGGCGAAGGCGTTCGCCGAGCGGTACGGCGGCCAGCTCGGCGGCCTGTCCGGCGACGCGCTGGCCGCCGCCATTGCCGAGTATGAGCGCGTCGAGGAGGCGCTGGGCCGGGCGATGAGCTACGCCCAGCTCATCTTCGCCGGCGACGCGCAGGACGCCGCGAATGGCCGGTTCTACCAGACCGTGCAGGAGCGGGTGACGGCGATCTCCTCGCACCTCGTGTTCTTCGCGCTGGAGCTGAACCGGCTGGACGACAAGGCGCTGGAGGCGAAGCTCGCGACCAGCCCCGCCCTGGCGCGCTGGCGGCCCTGGCTGCGGGACCTGCGCGTGTTCCGCCCGCACCAGCTCTCGGACGAGCTGGAGCGGCTGCTGCACGAGAAGGAGGTGACGGGGCGCGCTGCCTGGAACCGCCTGTTCGACGAGACCATCGCCGGGATGACGGTGCCGGTCTCGGGCGAGGACCTCACCGTCTCGGCCGCGCTCAACAGGCTGTCGGACCGCGACCGGTCGGTGCGCGCGGCGGCGGCGCAGGGTGTGTCGGAGGCGTTCGGGTCGCGCATCCGGCTGTTCTCGCTGATCACCAACGTTCTGGCGAAGGACAAGGAGATCCTGGATGGCTGGCGCCGCTACCCGCGCCCGGCCTCCTCGCGCAACCGTGCCAACATGGTCGAGGACGAGGTGGTGGACGCGCTGGTGACGGCGGTGCGGGAGAGCTATCCGCGGCTGTCGCACCGCTACTACGGCATGAAGGCCGGGTGGCTCGGCCTCGAGAAGCTGCAGCACTGGGACCGCAACGCGCCGCTGCCGGAGGAGGACGACAGGCCCATCGCCTGGCCCGACGCGGTGAAGCGCGTGCTGGACAGCTACGGCGCCTTCAGCCCGACGCTCGCCGAGATCGGCGGGCGCTTCTTCCGCCGGCCCTGGGTGGATGCGGCGCTGCGCCCGGGCAAGGCCAGCGGCGCCTTCGCGCACCCGACCGTGCCGAGCGCGCACCCCTACCTGCTGCTGAACTACCACGGCAAGGCGCGCGACGTGATGACCCTGGCGCATGAGCTGGGCCATGGCGTGCACCAGGTGCTGGCGGCGGAGCAGGGCTACCTGCTGTCCTCGACGCCGCTCACGCTCGCCGAGACCGCCTCCGTCTTCGGCGAGATGCTGACCTTCCGCGCCGTGCTGGACGCGGAGACCGACCCGCGCCGCCGCCGCGCCATGCTGGCCGGCAAGGTCGAGGACATGCTGAACACCGTGGTGCGGCAGATCGCCTTCTACCGCTTCGAGACGCTGCTGCACGAGGAGCGCCGCCGCGGCGAGCTCGCCGCCGAGCGCATCGGCGAGATCTGGATGGAGGTGCAGACCGAGAGCCTCGGCCCGGCCTTCGAGTTCACGCCGGACTACCGGAACTACTGGGCCTACATCCCGCACTTCGTGCACTCGCCCTTCTACGTCTATGCCTATGCCTTCGGCGACTGCCTGGTGAACGCGCTGTATGGCGTCTATCGCGACGGGGCGGTGCCCGACTTCGAGCAGAAATACCTGGCGCTGCTGCGGGCCGGCGGCACGCTGCGGCACAAGGACTTGCTGGCACCCTTCGGGCTCGATGCCTCCGATCCCGGGTTCTGGCGGCGCGGGCTCGACGTGATTTCCGGGTTCATCGACGAACTTGAGGCATCCTCCGCATGAGCGGCTCCGACCGCGGCGAGAGCACGCTGTTCGGCGAGATGCGGCGCATGGTCCGCACCTCCGGCGCCGTGGGCGGCATCGCCGCGCGCGTGGCCGGGCAGCGCTTCCTCGGCCTGAAGACCGACAAGGGCGCGCATGCCGAGGACCTGAAGCAGATCCTGGGCGGGCTGAAGGGCCCGCTGATGAAGGTGGCGCAGTTCCTCTCCACCGTCCCCGACGCGCTGCCGGAGGAATACGCCCAGCAATTGGCGACGCTGCAGTCCAACGCGCCGCCGATGGGCTGGCCCTTCGTGCGCCGCCGCATGCAGAGCGAGCTGGGGCCGAGCTGGGAGAGCAAATTCGCCAGCTTCGGGCGGGAGGCGGCAGCCGCGGCGAGCCTCGGCCAGGTGCACCGCGCCACCCTGCCGGACGGGCGGGAGGTGGCCTGCAAGCTGCAATACCCGGACATGCCGAGCGTCGTGGAGGCGGACCTGCGGCAGCTTCGGCTGGCCATGCAGCTGTATCGCCGCATGGACAGCTCGCTCGACAACGAGGAGGTGTACCAGGAGCTGCGCGACCGGCTGCGCGAGGAACTGGACTACGAGCGCGAGGCCGCGCAGATGCGCCTCTACGGCACCATGCTGGAGGGCGTGCCCGGCGTGGTGGTGCCGCAGCCGGTGCAGGCGCTGACGACGAAGCGGCTGCTCACCATGACCTGGCTGGAGGGCCGCGCCATCCAGGCCCGGCTGGAGGAGAACCCGCCGCAGGAGGAGCGCAACGCCTATGCCGCGGCGCTGTTCCGCGCCTGGTACGTGCCGTTCTACCGCTACGGCGTGATCCATGGCGACCCGCACCTGGGGAATTACCAGACGCGGCCGGGGCGGGACGGCATCAACCTGCTGGACTTCGGCACCATCCGCGTCTTCAAGCCGTCCTTCGTCGCCGCGGTGATCCACCTGTACGAGGCCGTGCGCGACGGCGACGAGGACAAGGCGCAGGCGGCGTACGAAAGCTGGGGCTTCCGCAACCTCTCGCGCGAGACCCGGGCGGTGCTGACCGAATGGGCGCGCTTCCTGTATGAGCCGCTGATCCAGGACCGGGTGCGGCCGATCCAGGAATCCGACGACCCGGCCTATGGGCGCAGGATTGCCCAGAAGGTGCATGAGGGGCTGAAGCGGACGGGCGGCGTGCGGGTGCCGCGGGAATTCCCGCTGATGGACCGCGCCGCGATCGGCCTCGGCAGCGTCTTCCTGCGCCTGCGCGCGGAGGTGAACTGGCACCGGCTGTTCCGCGAGCTGGTCGTCGATTTCTCCGAGGCCGGGCTGGCCGAGCGGCAGGCGGCGGCGCTGGCGCGGGCGGGGGTGCCGAAGGTGGCGTGAGGCTTGGGTCGCGGTGGGGAATGGCGTATCTCCGCCGCATGGCCCACCGGCTTTCCCCTGCGGAGGAGGTGCTGCTGCGTGACTACGTCGCGCGGCTGCTGGCGGCCGCGCCGCCCGGCGCCATCGCCGCCGTGCGGGTCTTCGGCAGCCGGGCGCGGGGCGAGTCGGGACCGGACTCGGACCTCGATGTCGCGGTGGAACTGGCGCCCGGGGTCGCCGCGTCCCGGTTTGGGCGGATCGCGGTGGATGCCGCCTGGGACGCGATGGAGGCCCGCGACCTGATCGCGCTGCGGCTCAGCCCTGTGGTCCTGCCGGCCTTCGGCCCCGACCCCACCGGCATCGAGGCCACCATCCTGCGCGAGGGATTGCGGCTGTGGCCCGCGCAGTAACGCCGCGTCCCCCGCTCCGGCATGCCGAGAAGGTGCCGGCCTATCTGCGCTCCGCGCATGCGGTGGCGGCGTCCGGCGGCTGGGAGCAGGTGACGTCGCTGGCCCACTACGCGACTTTTCACGCCGCCCTCGCGCTGCTGGCGACGGCGGGCATCGGCGCGGAAACCCATGCTGGCGTGCAGCAGGCCTTCTCGCTGCATTTCGTGAAGGAGGGGCCGCTGCCGCGGGGCTCGGCCGCGAGTTCAGCTTGCTGATGGCGGATCGGGGGCTGGCGGATTACGGCTTCGCCGGCGACATCGACGAGGCGGCGGCGCGCGAGGCGGTGGCGCGGGCTTCGGCGCTGCTCGGCGCGATCATGCCGTTGCTGCGCGAGCGTGCGCCCGAGACGCTGGAGGTCGCCGAGGAGGTTCTGCGGCTCGTCGCGGCGCTGACCACCGCGCTGGCATCCGCCCAACCCGGCTGAGCCCGCCTTCAAACCCTTGCCACGCAGGCGCCGCCCCAGCATGTTGCGCGCGCGAAGAAGGACTCCCCAGAATGCGGCTTTCTGTCCTGAAGGAGCGACGCCCGGCGGAGACGCGCGTGGCGGCGACCCCGGAGACCGTGAAGAAATTCCTGACCCTCGGCGTCAGCTCCGTTGCCGTCGAGGCCGGGGCGGGGCTGGCCGCCGGCATCCCCGACGCCGAGTACGAGGCCGCCGGCGCGAACATCGCGCCCGACGCCGCCAGCGCGCTCGCCGGCGCGGGCATCGTGCTGAAGGTGCGCGCGCCGCTGGAGGACGAGCTGGCGACGATCCCGCAGGGCGCGCTGCTGATCGGCGAGCTGCGCGCGGACGAGGCGATGGCCCGCGCCTATGCCGCCCGCGGCATCGAGGCCTGCGCCATGGAGCTGCTGCCGCGCATCACCCGCGCGCAGTCGATGGACATCCTCTCCTCCCAGGCCAACCTCGCCGGCTACCGCGCCGTCATCGAGGCCGCCGCCGCCTTCGACCGCGGCTTCCCCATGCTGATGACGGCGGCCGGCACGGTGCCGGCGGCGAACGTCTTCATCATGGGCGCCGGTGTCGCCGGGCTGCAGGCCATCGCCACGGCGCGGCGCCTCGGCGGCCGCGTCTCCGCCACCGACGTGCGGCCCGCGGCGAAGGAGGAGATCAAGTCCCTCGGCGCCAGCTTCGTCGGCCACGAGGACGAGGAGAGCCGCCAGGCGCAGACCGCCGGCGGCTACGCGAAGCAGCTCTCGGCCGAGTTTTACGCGAAGCAGGCCGAGGTGGTGGCCGCCCACATCGCCAGGCAGGACATCGTCGTTACGACGGCGCTGGTGCAGGGGCGCCGCGCGCCGGTGCTGGTGACGGAAGCCATGGTGGCCGCGATGCGGCCGGGCAGCGTGATCGTGGACATCGCCTCGGATGCCGGCGGCAACGTCGCCGTGACCAGGCCCGGGGAGGCGGTCACCACGCCGAACGGCGTGAAGGTGCTCGGCTTCTCGAACTGGCCGGGCCGCATCCCCGCCGCCGCCTCGGCCCTCTATGCGCGCAACCTGCTGACCTTCCTGACCACCTTCTGGGACAAGGAGGCGGGGGCGCCACGGCTGCCGGCGGAGGACGACATCGTGAAGGGCGCGCTGCTCACCCGCGGCGGCGCCGTGGTGCATCCGAGCTTCGCCGCGCCGAAGGCGGCGTAAGGAGACTTCGATGAATCCGACGGAATTGGCCAACCAGGCCAGCGAGACGGCGCAGCGCGCGCTGGCGCTGGCCGAGCAGGCGCGGCTGGCTGCCCTGCAGGGGGCGGCGCATCTGGAGCCGGTGGCGCAGGCCGCCTCGCCCTTCCTCTATTTGCTGACGATCTTCCTGATGGCCTGCTTCGTCGGCTACTACGTGGTGTGGAACGTCACGCCGGCGCTGCACTCGCCGCTGATGGGCGTGACCAACGCGATCTCCTCGGTGATCGTGGTGGGCGCCATCCTCGCCGCCGGCACGGCGGAGAGCGGGCTGGCGATCTTCTTCGGCTTCCTCGCCGTGACGCTCGCCTCGGTGAACATCTTCGGCGGCTTCCTGGTGACGCGCCGCATGCTGGCGATGTTCCAGTCCAAGAAGAAGGCCTGAGCGGCGATGGCGACCTTCCAGACCCTCGCCTACCTCGTCGCCTCGGTCCTCTTCATCCTGGCGCTGCGCGGCCTCTCCCACCCGGAGACCAGCCGGCAGGGCAACCAGTTCGGCATGGTGGGCATGGCGATCGCCATCATCGCCACCCTGCTGACGCCGGGCATGCATGGCTGGGGCATCGTGCTGATCCTGGCGGGCCTGGCGATCGGCGGCAGCGCCGGCGCGGTGCTCGCCAGCCGCATCCAGATGACGGCGCTGCCGCAGCTCGTCGCGGCCTTCCACTCGCTGGTCGGCATGGCGGCGGTCTTCGTTGCCGCGGCCGCCTTCTACTCGCCGCAGAGCTTCGGCATCGGCACGCCGGGGCATATCCACGGCGCGTCGCTGGTGGAGATGTCGCTCGGCCTGGCGATCGGCGCCGTCACCTTCTCGGGCTCGGTCATCGCCTTCCTGAAGCTCGATGGGCGCATGAGCGGCGCGCCGATCATCTTCCGCGGCCAGCACATGCTGAACGCGGCGCTGGGCGCGCTGCTCGTGCTGCTGGTGATCGCCTTCGTCGCCACGGGCAGCGCCTGGCTGTTCTGGCTGATCGCCATCCTGTCCTTCGCGCTCGGCTTCCTGCTGATCGTCCCGATCGGCGGGGCGGACATGCCGGTCGTGGTCTCCATGCTGAACAGCTACTCGGGCTGGGCGGCGGCCGGCATCGGCTTCACCATCGGCAACCTGCTGCTGATCGTCACGGGCAGCCTGGTCGGCGCCTCCGGTGCGATCCTGTCCTACATCATGTGCAAGGGCATGAACCGCAGCATCATCAACGTGCTGCTGGGCGGGTTCGGCACGGATGGCGGCGCGGCGGTGGCCGGGCCGGGCGCGGCGGACCGCGCGCCGGTGAAGGCCGGCAGCCCGGAGGATGCGGCCTTCATCATGAAGAACGCGCAGAAGATCATCGTCGTCCCCGGCTACGGCATGGCGGTGGCGCAGGCCCAGCAGGTGCTGCGCGAGATGGCGGACCTGCTCAAGAAGGAGGGCGCCGAGGTGTCCTACGCCATCCACCCCGTCGCCGGCCGCATGCCCGGGCACATGAACGTGCTGCTGGCCGAGGCGAACGTGCCCTATGACGAGGTGAAGGAGCTGGAGGAGATCAACCCGGAATTCGCCGATGCCGACGTCGCCTACGTGATCGGCGCGAACGACGTCACCAACCCGGCGGCGAAGACCGACAAGACCAGCGCCATCTACGGCATGCCGATCCTCGATGTGGAGCGGGCGAAGACGGTGTTCTTCGTCAAGCGCGGCATGGCCTCGGGCTATGCCGGCGTGGACAACGAGCTGTTCTTCCGGCCCAACACCATGATGCTGTTCGGCGACGCCAAGAAGGTGACGCAGGAGATCGTGCAGGCGCTGCAGCGATAGCGGCGGCGCGCGCACCGGGGAGACACACGTGGCGGAAACGGTGCTGATCGCGGGCGCGCTGGGCCTGGTCGGCCGCGCCGCGCTCGAGGAATACGAGCGGCGGGCGAGCACGGAGGTCGTGGCGCTGGCCCGCCGCGCACCGGATTTTCCCACGCGCGCAAGGGTCCTCTCCCTCGATCTCACCGACCGCGCGGCGACCCTGGCCCAGCTCGGCGCGCTGCGGGGCGTGACCCGCGTGGTCTACGCGGCGCTGTTCGAGAAGCCGGAGCTCGGCCGCGGCTGGCTGGAGGCGGACCAGATCGCCACCAACGAGGCGATGCTGCGCAACCTGCTGGACGCGCTGGAGCCGGCGAACCCGGATCTGCGCCACATCACGGTGCTGCAGGGCACCAAGGCCTATGGCGTGCATCTCGGCCAGATGCCGATCCCCGGGCGGGAGCGCGCGCCGCGCCACATCCACCCGAATTTCTACTGGGCGCAGGAGGACCTGCTGCGCGCCCGCCGCGCCGCCGGCGCCTCCTGGCGCTTCACCATCCTGCGGCCGCAGGCGGTGATCGGCTTCGCGCTGGGGAGTGCGATGAACCTGCTCTCGGCCATCGGCTGCTACGCGGCGATCTGCCGCGAGCTCGGCTTCCCGCTGGCCTATCCCGGCGCCGGCCAGCGCATCACGGAGGCGACGGATGCGGGCCTGCTCGCCCGCGCCATCGCCTGGGCCGGCGACAACGCGACGGGCGCGGCGGCGGACGAGACCTTCAACGTGACGAACGGCGACGTGCTGCTGTGGGGGGACCTGTTCCCGATGGTGGCGGAGCGCTTCGGGATGGGCATGGGCGCGCCGCACCCGATGTCCTTGCAGGTACTGATGAGCGACAAGGCACCGGTCTGGCAGCGCATCGTCGAGCGCCACCAGCTCAAGCCCTACGCGCTGGAGACGCTGATCGGCAGCTCCTGGCAATTCGCCGACTTCGCCTTCAGCCGGCCGGGGCAGACCGCGTCGCTGCTCAGCACGATCAGGATCCGCCAGGCCGGCTTCGGCGACTGCATCGACAGCGCGGACATGCTGGATGCTTGGCTGGAACGGCTGCAGCGGGAGCGGGTGCTGCCGCGGTGAATGGTTTTGCGTGGTGACCGGGGGGCTCGCCCGGCCGGGAGGTGGTTCGCCCTTCGGTCGCCGCGTCGCGCGACAGGCCCGCCACGAAACGCCGCTGGACTCCCCGCCCCCCCTTTCCGCTACGCTCCGGTGACGCAGGCGCCCGGGATGCATCCCCGAGGCTCCCCGGTCTCGCCGGCGGCCATGGGCCGCGCGCGGCCGTCCCCGCCCGGCCCCACAGGGAGGGCGTCCGCATGCCAGATTTCACCGGCAGAGACGGCGGCGGGGCAGGGCCCCGCTGCATCGCGCTGATCGGCCCGCAGGGCGCGGGCAAGTCCACCCTGCTGGAGGCGCTGCTCGCCGGCGCCGGCGGCGCACCCGCCGCGGCCCGGAGGCGTGAGGCCCGCGAGGGCGCTGGCACCGAGCTCCGCCTGGCCCATGCGACCCTCATGGGCGACCCCTGGGCGATCCTGGATTGCCCCGGCTCCGTCGAATTCGCCCATGAGGCGGCTTGCGCGCTGGCCGTCGCCGACCTCGCCGTCATCGTCTGCGAGCCGGCACCGGACCGCGCCGCCACGGTCGGCCCCGCGCTGCGCGCCGCGGAGGAGGCCGGCGTGCCCGCCATCCTCTTCGTCAACAAGCTCGACATGCTCGGCGAGACGCGGGTGCGCGACACCCTCGCCGCGCTGCAGGGCCAGTCGCGCCGCAAGCTGGTGCTGCGCCAGGTGCCGATCCGCGAGGGCGGCGCGATCACCGGCTATGTCGACCTCGTCTCCGAACGCGCCTACCGCTACCGCCGCGGCGCGCCGTCCGAGCGCATCGACATGCCCGAGGCCGTGCGCGCGCGCGAAGCCGAGGCGCGGGGCGAGCTGCTGGAGGCGCTGGCCGACCACGACGACGCGCTGATGGAGAAGGTGCTGGAGGACCTGGTGCCGACGCCGGAGGAGATCTACCGCCCGCTGCACGCCGGCGAGGCCAAGGGAGCCGTGGACTCCGTGCTGCTCGGCGCGGCCGAGCACAATCACGGCATCCAGCGGCTGTGGAAGGCGCTGCGCCACGACACGCCGCATGCCGCGGAGACCGCCGCGCGCCTCGGCATTGCCGCCGAGGGCGAGCCGATGGCGCAGGTGTTCCGCACCCAGCATGCGGGCCATGCCGGGCGGCTGTCCTACGCGCGGATCTGGCGCGGGCCGGTGCGGGAGGGCGCGCCGCTGGGCGGCATCCGCGTCGCCGGGCTGAACCGCTTCCCCGGCGGCGAGGCGCAGAAGGTGCCGCAGGCGGAGGCCGGCGACGTGGTGGCGCTGGCGCGCATGGAAGGCGTGCGCACCGGCGACACGCTGGGCGGCGAGCGCCTGCCCTTTCCCGCGCCGCCGCCGCCGGTGCACGCCGTGGCCATCGCGCTGGAGGACCGCAAGGACGAGGTGCGGCTCTCCGGCGCGCTGCAGCGGCTGGTGGAGGAGGACACCGCGCTGACGCTGGAGCACGACGCGGAGCTCGGCCAGATGGTGCTGCACGGCCAGGGCGACCTGCACCTGCGCGCGGCGCTGGAGCGGCTGGCGGCCACCTCCGGCGTGAAGGTGAAATCGACGCGGCCGCAGGTGGCCTACCGCGAGACCATCCGCCGCCCGGTGACGCAGCACGCGCGGCTGAAGCGCCAGACCGGCGGGCATGGCCAGTTCGCCGACGTGAAGCTGGAGATCGAGCCGCGCGCCCGCGGCGAGGGCTTCCTGTTCACCGACCGCATCGTCGGCGGCGTGGTGCCGAAGCGCTTCATCCCCGCGGTTGGGGAGGCGGCGGAGGAGGCGACGAAGAAGGGCCCCTTCGGCCACAAGGTGGTGGATGTCGCCGTGACCCTGGTGGACGGCACCTTCCACAGCGTGGACAGCTCCGACATGGCCTTCGGCACGGCGACGCGCATGGCCATGCAGGAAGGCCTGGCCAAGGCCGACCCGGTGCTGCTGGAGCCGATCGACCAGGTCACCATCAGCGTGCCCAGCGAATACACCCCGGCGGCGCAGCGCCTGCTCAGCGCCCGGCGCGGCCAGATCCTGGGCTTCGAGGCGAAGGAGGGCTGGGAGGGCTGGGACGAGGTGCAGGCGCTGGTGCCCGAGGCGGAGCTCCACGAGCTGATCATCGAGCTGCGCAGCCAGACCATGGGCCTCGGCACCTACGCGCGGCGGTTCGACCACCTGGCGGAGAGCCGGGCACAGCGGTGAGGGGCCATGCCGTGCCCCCCCGGCGGCACGGGCCGCCGGGGGGGGGCGGTCAGGCCTGCCCGGGAATGGCGCCGCGCTTCCTGGTGAGTGGCCCGCGGCTGGCCTTGCGGGCCATCTCCAGGTACCGCTCCAGCGCGTGTTCCTGCTTGCCGACGAGATCGATGCCGCGGACCGCGCCCGTCGCGTCGTAGTCGGCGACCACGAGGTCGCCGAGCTCGACAGAGTACGCGACGGGGCTGTCGCTGAGCTTGAAGTAGCCCCCTTCGCCGTCCATCGCGCGGCGATAGGTGGAACGCGGCGTCTCGACCTGTGACATTGCTGTGGTCTCCCGACCCGATCAACCTTCACGAACCCAGGTGGTCACGACCGCGCCGGCGCCGTTGAGGATGACGAAAATCCCCCAGCGGTAGCCCGCGGCGTCGGTGTACCAGCGCTGGCAGAGCGTCTTGCCGTCCTCGATGCCGCGCCGCGCACCGGCCATGGCCCAGCGGACATCCCCCGTGCTGATGCCGCGTTCCTGCGCCCGCTCCCATCCGTGGTCGGTGAAGGCGATACCATCATGGACTGGCATTCCGCTACTCACATGGCTGCGCCAGCATTCATTACGGGACGCAACCTGTCCGGCGCAAGCCTGGTTCCGGGGCTTTCGGGGGCGCTGGTGGTATCCGTGTCCCCCCCGCCGCTTCGGCCGTCCGGCGGAGCCGCGCGCGCGGCGCCACGTGGGATCGGATGGGCTTTCGCGCTCCGCATCCGTCAGCCGGCGGTGATCCCCCGCGCCCTGATCACCGCCGCCAGCGCCTCCGTCTCCCGCCGGATGCTCGCCGTGAACGCCTCGGGCGTCGTGATGTCGGGCGTCATGTCGGGCGTCATGCGGCTGCGCACGGCCTCGGTCAGGATGGCGGTGGACAGGTCGCGGTGCAGGCGCTCGACGATCGGCCGCGGCGTGCCGGCGGGGACGGCGAAGCCGTGGCAGTACTGGAAGGTCATGGCCGGGTAGCCAAGCTCGGCGAAGGTGGGCACGTCGGCGATCACGTCCAGCCGCCGCGGCGCGGTATGCGCAAGGATGCGGATCTGCCCCGCCAGGTGCTGCTGCAGCACCGGCATGAGCGAGGCCACCACGGCGGGGATGGTGCCGCCGATCATGTCCTGCACCACCGTGGTCTCGGTGCGGTAGACGACGTTGTCGAAGCGCCCGCGGGTCTCGCCCGCCAGGATCTCCATCAGCACGTGCCCGGTGCCGCCGTGCCCCACAGTGCCGTAGGCGATGGGCCGGCTCTTCGAGAGCGCCACGAGCTCGGCGATGCTGCGCGCCGGGACGTGCGGCGCCACCGCGAGGAATTGCGCGGCACGGAAGATCGCGGTGATGAGCTGGAAATCCTCCATCCGGTAGTTCAGCGGCACGCCCAGCGCCGGCCCCATCACCATGGAGCCGTAGGCCATGTAGCCCAGCGTGTAGCCATCCCTGGCGCTGCGCGCGACGTGCTCGGTGGCGATGACGCCGTTGGACCCGGGCTTCGGGTCGATGATCACCGGCTGGCCGAGCAGCGGCCGCGCCTGCTCGGCGATGAGGCGCGAGAGCGTGTCGGAGACGCCGCCGGGGCCGAAGGGCAGCACCATGCGGATCGGGCGGCTGGGCCAGGCGCCGTCCTGCGCACGCGGCAGGCCTGGCAGCGCAAGCGCGCCCCCGGCGGCGAGCATGAGGGTGCGGCGTGCTGGCATGATCCGGTGTCCTCCCTGGCGTGGTGTCCAGCGAAGGCGGGTCCGTCGGGCCGGTCAAGCGTCGCGGAGATGTTGCGGTCCAGCAGGGGCGGCGTATTGACCGGGCGGGGTCCCACGCGCAGGCTTGGCCGACGAGGGAGCCGCGCCGCGTGGGGCGGCGGGCTCGCCGGCCCCCGGATGGCCGCCGGACGGCCCAGGGAGAACGACGCGCATGACCGCCGCGACGCACGGCGCCATCGACTGCGACCTGCACCCCGCCCTGCCGGGCTGCATGGCGCTGCTGCCCTACCTGGATGAGCACTGGCGGGAGGAGATCGTCGCGCGCGGCCTCGACGACCTCGACCTGTCGCTATGGCCGCGCGGCGCGCCGATCACGGCGCGGGCGGACTGGCGGCCGGAGACCGGGTTGGCGGGCGGCTCGGTGGACCTCGTGCGGGCGCAGGCGCTGGAGCCCTTCGGCACCGGCATCGGCATCCTCAACCCGCTCTTCGGCGCGCCGGCGCTGCACAACGTGGACATGGCCGCCGCGCTCTGCCGCGCCACCAACGACTGGGTGGCGCGGGAGTGGCTGGACAGGGACAGCCGCCTGCGCGCCGGCATCCTGGTGCCGATGGAGAGCCCCGAGCTCGCGGTCGCCGAGATCGAGCGTCGCGCGCCCGATGCGCGCTTCGTGCAGGTGCTGCTGCTGGGCGCCGCGGAGACGCTGCTCGGCCGCCGCGTGAACTGGCCGATCTTCGAGGCGGCCGAGCGCCACGCCATGCCGGTGGCGCTGCAGGTCACCAGCGGCACGCGCTTCGCCCCGAGTGCCAATGGCTGGCCCACCTACCTCATCGAGGACCACGTCAACTTCGCCCAGACCTTCCAGAGCCAGCTCCTGTCGATGATCGCGGAGGGCGTGTTCAACAAGTTCCCGCGGCTGAAGGTGGTGCTGCTGAACGCCGGCATCGGCTGGGTGCCGAGCTTCCTCTGGCGCGGCACCAAGGAATGGCGCGCGCTGCGCCGCGAGGTGCCCTGGGTGGACCGCAGCCCGGCGGACCTGTTCCGCGAGCATGTGCGCATCTCCTGCCAGCCGAACGACGCGCCGCCCGATCCCGCGGACTTCGCCGCGCTGCTGGAGATGATCGGCAGCGACGAGGTGCTGCTGTTCTCCACCGACTGGCCGCACCACCGCTTCGACGGCACCGATGCGCTGCCGCCCGGCCTGCCGGAGCGCCTGCGCGAGCGCGTGCTGCGGCTGAACGCCCTGGATACCTATCCTCGCTTGAAGGAGAGCCTCGCATGAGTGCCACGACCCTTCCGCGGACCGACGCGCGGGCCGAGACAAGGCTGCGCGTCATCGACTGCGACGTGCATCCCGCCATGCGCTCCGGCGCGGAGCTGGACCGTTGGCTGAGCCCGCGCTGGCAGCAGCACCGCAGGGAGTACGGGCTGCGCCTGCGCCAGCCCTTCACCTCCACCTACCCCTACCCGAAATCGGCGCCGGCGCTGTCGCGGCGCGATTCCTGGCCGCCGAATGGCGGGCCGCCGGGCAGCGACCTGGCCTTCATGCAGCAGCAGCACCTCGACTTCCACGACATCGAGTACGGCATGCTGCAGCCGCTTTCGGTGCGCGGCATGGATGAGCGGGTGCCGGGTTTCGCCGAGGCGGTCTCGACCGCGGTGAACCACTGGCAGCACGAGGACTGGACCAGCAAGGACCGGCGCCTGAAGGGCACCATCGCCGTGCCCGGCGAGGACGCCAAGGCGGCGGTCGCCGAGATCGAGCGCTGGGCCGGGCATCCGGACTTCGTGCAGATCTCCATGGTGACGCGGGCGCAGGAGCCGCTCGGCCGCCAGCGCTACTGGCCGATCTACGAGGCGGCGGAGCATTACGGCCTGCCGCTTGGCCTGCACACGCTCGGCACCTCCGGCCACAGCGTCGCCGGCGGCGGCTGGCCGAGCTTCTACTACGAGGAGCACCAGGCGGTGGCGATGTCGCTGGCGGCGATGACCGCCAGCTTCATCCTGGAGGGCGTCGCCGCGCGCTTCCCGAAGCTGAAAATGGTGATCATCGAGGGCGGCTTCGGCTGGGTGCCAAGCCTCGGCTGGCGCATGGACAGCCACTGGAAGGCGCTGCGCAGCGAGGTGCCGCACCTGGAGCGCCTGCCCAGCGACTACATGAAGCAGGCCTTCTGGTTCACCACCCAGCCGGTCGAGGAGCCGGAGAACCCGGATCACCTGCGCAAGCTGATCGACTGGATCGGCTGGGACCGGCTGCTGTTCGCCACCGACTACCCGCACTGGGACAGCGACGATCCGCGCTACGCCTTCAAGTGCCACCTTTCCGAGACGGAGAAGCGCGCGATCTTCAACGGCAATGCGCGCGCGGTGTACGGGCTGTAGCCATCGCCGGTGCCGCGTGGCAATCAGCGGGGGAGGGCGCTCGCGTCCTCCCCATTTTCATGTCCAGGAGTCCTTCCATGCCAGGCCCGCTCGCCGGCATCCGCGTGCTCGATCTCACCACCGTGCTCGTCGGCCCCTATTGCACGCAGCTCCTTGCCGAGATGGGCGCCGAGGTGACGAAGGTGGAGGCGCCAGAGGGCGACATGGTGCGCCTGATCGGGCCGGAGCGGCACCCGGGGATGGGCGGCATGTTCCTCACCATCAACCGCGGCAAGCGCAGCATCGTGCTGGACCTCAAGAAGCCCGAGGCGCGCGCGGCGCTGCTGCGGCTGGCCGAGCGCGCCGACGTTCTGGTCACCAACATCCGCCCCGCGGCGATGGCGCGGCTCGGCCTCGATGCGGAGGGCGTGCGCGCGGCGAATCCGCGCCTGATCTACGCGGCGATCCTGGGCTACGGGCAGAACGGGCCCTATGCGAAGCGCCCGGCCTATGACGACCTGATGCAGGGCGCGGCGCTGATCGCCGGCCTGCACGCCCGCGCGACGGGCGGCGAGCCGCGCTATGCGCCGATCGCCATGGCGGACCGCATCACCGGGCTGATGGCGTCCAACGCGATCAACGGCGCGCTGCTGCACCGGGAGCGCAGCGGCGAGGGCCAGCTCGTCGAGATCCCGATGTTCGAGACCATGGTGAGCTTCGTCCTCGGCGACCACCTGACCGGCAAGACCTTCGACCCGCCGCTGGACGGCGGCGGCTACCAGCGCCACCTCTCGCCGGACCGCAAGCCGTACCGCACCAGCGACGGCCATGTCTGCACCATGATCTACAACGACCGGCAGTGGCGGAATTTCTGCCGCGCCGTGGGCTGGCCCGACCTGGTGGCGACCGACCCGCGCTTCGCCAGCCACGCCACGCGCACGCGCCACATCGACGAAATCCTCGCCATGCTGTCGGAGCTGTTCCTCACGCGCACGACGGCGGAGTGGATGGCACTGCTGGAGGGCGCGGACCTGCCGGTGACGCCGGTGCACACGCTGGAGACCATCCTCGACGACCCGCATCTGGTCGCCACAGGCTTCTTCGCGCCGGAGGATCACCCAACGGAGGGCAAGGTGCTTCGCATGGCCTCGGCGATGCAGTTCCATGGCAGCGTGCCGGATGCGCCGCGGCCGGCGCCGAACCTCGGCGAGCATGGCACGGCGATCCTGGAGGAGGCCGGCTACGCGCCCGAGGAGATCGAGGCCCTGGTGGCGAGCGGCGCGGTCGGGAGGCGATGACCACCCGCTTCGGCCTCCTCTCCCTGGCGCGCGAGGCGCTGCGCGGCCATCGCGGCTGGGCGCCGCAATGGCGCAGCCCGGAGCGGCCGCAGCCGGCCTATGACGTCGTCATCGTCGGCGGCGGCGGGCATGGGCTGGCCACCGCCTACTACCTCGCCAAGGAACATCGGCATGTCGGCCGCATCGCCGTGCTCGAGAAGGGCTGGATCGGCGGCGGCAACACGGGTCGCAACACCACCATCATCCGCAGCAACTACCTGTTCCCCGAGAGCGCCGCGCTCTACGACCACGCGGTGCGGCTGTGGGATGGGCTGTCGCGGGAGCTCGACTACAACGTGATGTTCAGCCCGCGCGGCGTGATGATGCTGGCGCATTCCGTGCACGACGAGCAGGTGTTCCGCCGCCACGTGCACGCCAACCGCCTCGACGGCGTGGACAATGAATGGCTCACGCCGGCGCAGGCGAAGGCGTTCTGCCCGCCGCTCGATATCGCCTGCGCGCGCTACCCCGTGCTGGGCGCGGCGCTGCAGCGGCGCGGCGGCGTCGCGCGGCATGATGCGGTGGCCTGGGGCTATGCGCGTGCCGCCAGCGCGCTCGGCGTCGACATCATCCAGGAGTGCGAGGTCACCGGCATCGCGCGCGATCCTCGGGGCGGCGCCGTGACGGGCCTCGAGACCACGAAGGGCACGGTGCGCTGCCCGCGCATCGGCGTGGTCGCCGCCGGCAGCACCAGCCTGCTCATGGCGATGGCCGGGCTGCGCATGCCGCTGGAGAGCTTCCCCCTCCAGGCCCTGGTCAGCGAGCCGGTGAAGCCGGTCTTCCCCTGCGTCGTCATGTCCAACACCGTGCACGCCTATATCAGCCAGTCGGACAAGGGCGAGCTGGTGATCGGCGCCGGCACGGACGGGTACAACTCCTACAGCCAGGCCGGCGGCGTGCAGGTCCTGTCGCATGCGCTGGAGGCGGTCTGCGAGCTGTTCCCCACCTTCCGCCGCATGCGCATGCTGCGCAGCTGGGGCGGCATCGTCGATACCACGCCGGACCGCTCGCCGATCATCGGGACGACGCCGGTCCCGGGCCTGTTCGTCAATTGCGGCTGGGGCACCGGCGGCTTCAAGGCGACGCCCGGCAGCGGCCATGTCTTCGCCGCCACCATCGCCACGGGCGCACCGCACCCCATCGCCGCGCCCTTCGCGCTGGAACGCTTCACCACGGGCCGCCTGATCGACGAGGCCGCCGCCGCGGCCGTGGCGCACTGACCATGCTGCTGATCCGCTGCCCCTGGTGCGGCGAGCGCCCCGAGCCCGAATTCCGCCACGCCGGCGAGGCGCACATCGCCCGCCCCGCCGATCCCGCGGCGCAGTCCGATGCGGACTGGGCGGCCTACCTCTACCTCCGCGGCAACCCGCGCGGCTGGCACCGCGAGCGCTGGCGCCACGTCCATGGCTGCGGCCGGTTCTTCAACGCGCTGCGGCACACCGGGACCGACCGCTTCGCCGCCACCTATCGCCCCGACGAGCCGCGCCCGGACATCCCCGCCGCATGACCGCCGCCCGCCTTCCCGGCGGCGGCCGCATCGACCGCGCGCGCCCGCTGCGCTTCAGCGTCGATGGCCGCGCGCTCACCGGCTTCGCCGGCGACACGCTGGCCTCCGCGCTGCTGGCGAACGGCGTGCACCTGGTCGGCCGCAGCTTCAAGTACCACCGCCCGCGCGGCATCCTCTCCGCCGGCAGCGAGGAGCCGAACGCGCTGGTCGAGATCGACCGCGGCCGGGGCCGGCGGGAGCCGAACACGCGCGCCACCATGGTGCCGCTGGCGGATGGCCTCGTCGCGCGCAGCCAGAACCGATGGCCCTCGCTGCGCCGCGACCTCGGCGCCTGGACCGGGCTGGCCGCGCCGCTGTTTCCGGCCGGCTTCTACTACAAGACCTTCCTCGGCCCCGGGCGCGACGCCTGGCACCGGCGCTGGGAGCCGCTGATCCGGCGCATGGCCGGCCTCGGCCGCGCGCCGGACGCGCCGGACCCGGACCGCTATGCCAACCGCTACGCCCATTGCGACCTGCTGGTCGTCGGCGCCGGTCCTGCCGGCCTGGCCGCGGCACTGGCCGCCGCGGAGGCGGGCGCGCGCGTCATCCTCTGCGACGAGGGTGGGGAGCCCGGCGGCAGCCTGCTGGCCGCGCCGGACGCGCGCATCGACGGCCTGCCGGCCTGGGACTGGCTGGCCGACGCGCTGGCCGAGCTGCGCGGCAACCCGCGCGTCGCGCTGCTGGCGCGCACCACGGCCTTCCACCACGGGCTGCAGAATTTCGTGGCGCTGGCCGAACTGCTGGACCGTCCGGATGGCCTGCGCGAGCGGCTCTGGCAGGTGCGCGCGCGCCGCGTCATCCACGCCACCGGCGCCATCGAGCGGCCGCTCCCCTTCGCCGGCAACGACCGGCCCGGCGTGATGCTGGCCGATGCGGCACGGATCTACGCGACGCGTTATGCCGTGCTGCCGGGCCGCCGCGTCGCCGCCTGCGTGGCGCATGACGGCGGCTACGGCGCCGCCTTCGCCCTGCACGAGGCCGGCGCCGGCATCGCGGCGCTGCTCGATCTCCGCCCCGAACCGCCGCCGGCGCTGCTGGACGAGGCGCGGCAGCGCGGCATTCCTGTGCTGGCCGGGCACGGCATCGCCGGCACGCGCGGCGGGCTGCACGTCACCGGGCTGCGCGCGGCGCCACGCCTGCCGGATGGACGCCCGGATCCGGCGCGCGCGCAGGACATCGCCTGCGACCTGCTGCTGATGGCCGGCGGCTGGACACCAACACTGCACCTGTTCTCCCAGGCACGCGGGCGGCTGCGCTGGGAGGCGGCGGCCGACGCCTTCCTGCCCGCCGGGCCGGTCGAGGCACTGGCCCCCATCGGCGCCTGCGCCGGCACGCGCGACCTCGCCGCGGCGCTGGATCAGGGCTTCACCGCCGGGCTGGCGGCGGCGCGCGCCTGCGGCTTCGCGGGCACCCGCGCCGC
>JAIEOP010000480.1 GCA_019750465.1 Acetobacteraceae bacterium
CCGCGAAACCCCCGCCAGCCCTCCGCGAGGGCATCGCCTATGCCCTCCGCCATGCCGCTTGAATGGCGAAAGTCGAGATTAGACCGTTTCGCGCGGCGTGGGGAAGGCCCGGCGGCTGACACGGTCCCGGGGGCAGCCTATCTTCGAGGGGCCCGGGAAGGAGAACGCCGCCATGCTGGACGCCATCGCGACGCTGCCGCTGAAGGACCCCGACCTGTTCCGCCAGGCCAACTGCATCGACGGGCAATGGGTGCAGGCCGACAGCGGCAGGACCATCGCCGTGCGCAACCCCGCGACGGGCGAGGTGATCGGCAACGTCCCCGCCATGGGCACCGCCGAGACCCGCCGCGCCATCGAGGCGGCGCACCGCGCGCAAGGCGCCTGGCGCGCCATGCTGGCCAAGGAGCGCAGCGCCATCCTGCGCCGCCTCAACGACCTCATGCTGGCCAATGCCGACGACCTGGCCGCCATCATGACCGCCGAGCAGGGCAAGCCGCTGGCGGAAAGCAAGGGCGAGATCGCCTATGCCGCGTCCTTCATCGAGTGGTTCGCCGAGGAAGCCAAGCGCGTCTATGGCGACACCATCCCGCAAAACGCCAAGGGGCGGCGCATCATCGTGACGAAGGAGCCGATCGGCGTCTTCGCCGCCATCACGCCGTGGAACTTCCCGGCCGCGATGATTACCCGCAAGACCGGCCCGGGCTGGGCCGCGGGCTGCACCGGGGTGATCCGCCCGGCCAGCCAGACGCCGTTCAGCGCGCTGGCGATCGCCGTGCTGGCGGAGCGCGCGGGCATGCCGCCCGGGGTGTGCAACGTGATCACCGGCCCTTCCGGCGAGGCGGGGAAGGAGCTGACCTCGAACCCGCTGGTGCGCAAGCTGACCTTCACCGGCAGCACGGAGGTGGGGCGCATCCTGCTCGCGCAATGCGCGCAGACGATCAAGAAGACCTCGATGGAGCTGGGCGGCAACGCGCCCTTCATCGTCTTCGACGACGCGGATCTGGACCAGGCGGTGGTCGGCGCGATGGCGTCGAAATACCGCAACACCGGCCAGACCTGCGTCTGTGCCAACCGGATCCTGGTGCAGGACGGCGTCTACGACGCCTTCGCCGCGAAACTCAAGGCCGCCGTGGAGGCGCTGAAGGTCGGCAACGGCATGGAGCCGGGCGTGACCCAGGGCCCGTTGATCAACGCCGACGCGGTGAAGAAGGTGGAGGAGCACATCGCCGACGCGACGGCGAAGGGCGCCACCATCGTCACCGGCGGCAAGCGGCACGGCAATGGCGGCAATTTCTTCGAGCCCACCATCCTGGCCAACGTGCCGCGCGAGGCGATGATCTTCACCGAGGAGACCTTCGGCCCCGTTGCGCCGCTGTTCCGCTTCCACACGGAGGAGGAGGCGATCCAGCTTGCCAACGACACGCCCTTCGGCCTGGCCGCCTATTTCTACGCCCGCGACGTCGGCCGCATCTTCCGCGTCGCCGAGGCCATCGAGAGCGGCATGATCGGCATCAACGAGGGGTTGATCAGCACGGAGGTCGCGCCCTTCGGCGGCGTGAAGGAAAGCGGCCTCGGCCGCGAGGGCAGCAAATACGGCATCGACGAGTACCTGGAGGTGAAGTACCTGGCCATCGGCGGGATCGGGACGTGAGCGTGTCCCAGCCCATCTACCTCGAGGATCTGGCGGTCGGCCGCGTCTTCGCGGCCGGTCCGATCACCGTCACCGAGGAGGAGATCGTCGATTTTGCGCGGCGCTGGGATCCCCAGCCCTTCCATCTCGATCACGCGGCGGCGAAGGCGCATCCGATCTTCCAGGGCCTCGCCGCCAGTGGCTGGCATACCGCCGCGCTGATGATGTCGATGGTAGCCAAGGCGCTGGAAGGGCTGCCCTGGGGCGTGGTCGGCTCCGGCGGCGAGCTGCAGTGGACACGCCCCGTCCGCCCCGGCGATATGCTGCGCCTCGAGGTCGAGGTGATGGAGGTGACGCCGTCGCGCTCCAAGCCGGACCGCGGCACGGCGCTGATGCGCAACCGCGTGCTGAACGGGGCCGGCGAGGTGGTGACGGAATTCACGCCGCGCATCATCGTGCAGCGCCGGCCGGGGGCGTGAGGCAGGGATTCATCACCAAGGCACACTGCCCACCGCGTTGATCTTCGAGTCTTCGCGCCTTCGTGCCGAATCTCCGAGCACCCGCCCGCTGCCGCGGCGCCGCCTGAAGGACCAGCAACGATGCCCTACGACTTCGACCTCTTCGTCATCGGCGGCGGCTCGGCCGGCGTGCGCTGCGCGCGCATCGCCGGCACCCATGGCGCGCGCGTCGGCGTGGCCGAGGAGCGCTTCTGGGGCGGCACCTGCGTGAACGTCGGCTGCGTGCCGAAGAAGATCATGGTCAATGCCGCCGAATACGCCATGTGGACCGAGGACGCGCCGCGCTTCGGCTGGGACCTCGCGCCGCCTGCCGGCTTCGACCTGGCGAAGCTCGCCGAGGTGCGGGACGCGGAGGTGGCGCGGCTGAACGGCATCTACGGCCGGCTGCTCACCGGGGCCGGCTGCACCGTCTTCGATGCGCGCGCCACCTTCCTCGATGCGCATGCCCTGAGCGTCGGCGGCAAGCGGGTGACGGCGGAGCGGATCGTGATCGCCACCGGCGGCCGCGCCGTGCGGCCGGAGCTTCCGGGCGCCGAGCTCGGCATGCTCTCGGACGACGTCTTCCTGATGCAATCCGTGCCGAAGCGCCTCGTCGTCGTCGGCGCCGGCTACATCGCGCTGGAATTCGCCTGCATCTTCCGCGCCTTCGGAGCGGAGGTCGATGTCGTCTATCGCGCCGACCTGCCGCTGCGCGGCTTCGACCAGGACATCCGCGAGGCGCTGAAGGAGGCGCTGGAGGCCCAGGGCATCCGCCTGCACAGCGGCCACAACCCGGCGCGCCTCGATCGCCAGGGCAGCCACCTGCGGCTCAGCCTGCTGGGCGGCGAGGGCGTCGAGGGCGATGCCGTGCTGTTCGCCCTGGGGCGCGAGCCCAATACCCACGGCCTCGGCCTGGAACGGGCCGGCGTGGAGTGCACCGCCGCCGGCGCCATCGAGGTCGACGAGGATCACCGCACCACCGCGCCGCACATCTTCGCCATCGGCGACGTGACGGACCGGCTGAACCTCACGCCCATGGCGACCGCGGTCGGCCACGCCCTGGCCGATACGCTGTTCGGCAACAACCCCCGCCGCGCCAGCTACCTGAACGTGCCGACCGCCGTCTTCACCTCGCCGCCGATCGGCACTGTGGGCATGACGGAGGCCGATGCGGCGGCGATCTGCCCGGTCGATGTCTACGTTACCCGCTTCACGCCGATGCGCCACACCATCAGCGGCCGGCCCGGGCGGAAGACGCTGATGAAGCTCGTCGTCTGCCAGCGGACGCGCAAGGTTCTCGGCGCCCACATGCTGGGCGAGGACGCCGGCGAGATCATGCAGGGCATCGGCATCGCCGTCGCCGCCGGCCTCACCAAGGAGGATTTCGATCGCACCATCGGCATCCACCCGACCGCGGCGGAGGAGTTCGTCACGCTGCGCATCCGCACGCGCGAGGCCGGGCCGCGTTTCCAGGCGAAGGCGGCTGAGTGAACGCCTCGTCTCGCCTGGCCGTCGCCTTTTCCTGCATCGGCCATTTCCAGCACCACGTCCTGACCGGGCTCTTCCTCACGCTGGTCGTCATGCTGGAGCGTGCCTGGGAGCGCCCCTATGACGAGCTGATCGGCCTCTGGACGATCGGCGCGCTGCTGGTGGGCGCGGGCGCGCCGCTGGCCGGCTGGCTGGCGGACCGCTTCGGCCATGCACGCATGATGGCGGTGTTCTTCCTGGGCGCCGGCGCAGCCACCATCGCCGCCGGCCTCACCGCGGGCCCGGCACCGATGACGGTGGCGCTGGCCGGGCTCGGGTTGTTCGGCGCGATCTATCACCCCGTGGGCCTGGCCTGGGTGACGCAGGCGGCGCCGCCCGGTGCGCGCGGGCGGGTGATGGGCGTGGTCGGCATCGCCGGCTCGCTCGGCGTCGCCGCAGCGGCGCTGGTGGCGGGCGGGCTGGCGGCGCTGTTCGGTTGGCGCACCGCGTTGATCCTGCCCGGCGCGCTGACCTTCGGCCTGGGCCTGGTGCTGGCGGCGCTGATCGCGCGCGGCGCCTTCGCAGGCGTCGGGCGTGTCGCGCAGGCGGATGGCGGCACCGCCGCCCCGGCCGAGGACCCGGCGCCGGAGCGCACGCCGCGCGTCGTGCTCGCGGTGCTGTTCGTGACGCTCGCCTGCGGCTCCATCCTGTTCAACGCCTTCGCCACCGCCGTGCCGAAATGGCTCAGCGAGGCGCTGGAGACGACCGACATGGCGACGATCGGCGCGCTGGTCGGCTTCGTCTTCCTGTTCGGCAGCGTCGCCCACCTGATCGGCGGCTGGCTGGCGGACCGCGTGGCGCTGAAGCCGCTCTATGTCGCCAGCTTCGCGATGAAGCTGCCGCTGCTGCTGGTGGCGGGGCTGGTCGGCGGATGGCCGGCGGTGGCGGTGGCGGCGCTGTTCACGCTGATGATGGACATCGGCGTGCCGGCCGAGAACCTGCTGCTGGCGCGCTACTCCTCCGGCCGGCGGCGCGGACTCGCCTTCGGCATCAAGTACGCCATGGGCTTCGTCGCGGCGCCGCTCGGCGTCGGCATGGTCGCCGCGCTGTATGGTGTCGGCGACCGCGGCTTCCTGGCGATGTTCCTGGCCCTGGCCGGGCTGACCCTGGCAATGCTCCTGGCTGCGCTGGCGCTGCCTGGGGCTGAGCGCGAAGCGCCGGCGAATGCGCGGCCGCTGCCGGCGGAATAGCCGCCCCGCTCCCGGGGACATCGCTTGAAGGCCAGAATGCCGCTCCGGCGACGAGAGGGTGGGGACGGCCGTGATTCCGGGCCGCGGCCGTCCTGCGGACCCACGCCCTGCCCCTGCTGGCGGCGCTGCGGATGAGGTCCCTGGCATGCGCTTGGCGATGACCGGCGTTCCGGCCAGGTACGGCAGGCAAGGCCTCCCATGCATCAGGCCTCGAGCCGGGCCGAAGCGGCGGGGGCGTTCAGGCGATTGTCCTGAGGAACAACGCAAGCAGTTGCGGGCCGGCTGCGACCTACCCTATGGTCGCGCAAGCGGGACGCATCAATCCTGAGGGGAGCGCGAGCGTGGCGTTGCACGGCGTCCGCGATCGTCGGGCATAAGGGGGCAACGCCTTGGCGGCTGAGCCCATCCTGGCCGCCGCGCATGTCAGCCTGCGATTTGGCGGCGTGCGCGCGCTGACCGATGTCTCCTTCCACGTGAACCCCGGCGAGGTCTTTTCCATCATCGGCCCGAACGGCGCCGGCAAGACATCCATGGTGAACTGCATCTCCGGCCGCTATCGCCCGACCGAGGGGCGCGTCCTGTTCGACGGGCGGGACATCACCCATCTCCGGCCCAGCCGGCGTGCCGGCCTCGGCATCGGCCGCACCTTCCAGAACCTGGCGCTGTTCGGCCACATGACGGTGCTCGACAACATCATGGTCGGCCGGCACCACCTGTTGCGGCACGGCTTCGCGACGGGCATGCTCTACTGGCTTGGTGGCGCGCAGCGTGAGGAGCTCGCCCACCGCCGCGAGGTCGAGGAGATCATCGACTTCCTCGAGATTCAGCACGTGCGCAAGGCCGTCGCCGGCACGCTGCCCTACGGGCTGCGCAAGCGGGTGGAACTGGCGCGCGCGATCGCGCTGAAGCCGAAGCTGATCCTGCTGGACGAACCCATGGCGGGCATGAACCTCGAGGAGAAGGAGGACATGGCCCGCTACATCCTCGACCTGAACGAGGAATGGGGCATGACCGTGCTGATGATCGAGCACGACATGGGCGTGGTGATGGACATCTCGCACCGCGTCATGGTGCTGGATTTCGGAAGGAAGATCGCCGAGGGCACGCCGGAGCACGTCATGGCCGACGAACATGTGCGGCGCGCCTACCTCGGCCAGGCGGACGAGGCAGTGGCCGAGGATGCCGCGGAGGCCGCGGCGCCGTGACCGACGACACCCTGCCGAAGCTGCTCGCCCGCAACGCGCGCGCCCACGGCGCCGAGGTGGCGCTGCGCGAGAAGGCGTTCGGCATCTGGCGCAGCATCACCTGGACCGAATACGAGGCAGGGACGCGCGCCATGGCGCTCGGCCTGCGCGCGCTCGGCCTTGGCGCCGGCGATGTGGTGGGGCTGATCGGCGACAACCGCCCGGACTGGGTGATGGGCGAGATCGCCGCGCATGCGATCGGCGCGCGCAGCCTGGGCGTCTATCGCGACGCGCTGGACGACGAGGTGGCCTACCTGCTGGAATTCGCCGGCGCCAGCGCGGTGATCGCCGAGGATGAGGAGCAGGTGGACAAGCTGCTCAACGTGAGTGACCGGCTGCCGAAGCTGCGGCATATCGTCTATTCCGACCCGCGCGGCATGCGCAAGCACGAGGACGCGCGGCTGCTGCCGGTGAGCGAGCTGGTGCGGGCCGGCGATGCGGCGCATGCGGCCGATCCGTCGGCCTGGGCGCAGCTGGTCGCCGGCACGCGCGGCGAGGATGTCGCGGTGCTCTGCACCACGTCGGGCACCACGGCGCGGCCGAAGCTGGCCATGCTGACCGGCGGCGCACTGGTGCGGCACTGCGAAAGCTACCTGAGGGCCGACCCCAAGAGTCCGCAGGATGAATACGTCTCCGTCCTGCCGCTGCCCTGGATCATGGAGCAGATCTACGTTCTCGGCTGGGGCCTGATCGCGCGGATGAAGGTCAATTTCGTCGAGGAGCCGGAGACGATGATGGCCGACCTGCGGGAGATCGGCCCGAGCTTCGTGCTGTTCGCGCCGCGCGTCTGGGAATCGCTCGCCGCCGACGTGCGGGCGCGCGTGATGGACGCCAGCCCGCTGAAGCGGCGGCTGTTCGATCTCGGCATGAAGCTCGGCCTGGCGGCACTCGACCGCGGTCGCCGCTCGGCCCTGGCGGATCAGGTCCTGTTCCGCGCCCTGCGCGATCGGCTGGGCTTCAGTCGGCTGCGCTCGGCCGCCACTGGCGGCGCCGCGCTCGGGCCCGATACCTTCCGCTTCTTCATGGCCATGGGCGTGCCGCTGCGCCAGCTCTATGGGCAGACCGAGCTGCTCGGCGCCTACACGGTACACAAGGAAGGCGACGTGGATTTCGACACGGTGGGCGTGCCCTTCGACGCCGGCATCGAGATCCGCATCGACGCGCCGGACCAGAACGGCGTGGGCGAGATCGTCACCCGCCACCCGAACATGTTCTCCGGCTACCTGGGTGCCCTGGAGAACCCGGACCTGCGCGACGGCTGGCTGCACACCGGCGACGCCGGATATTTCGACAAGGCGGGGCACCTGGTGGTGATCGACCGCATCAAGGACATCGCCACCACCAGCGCCGGCGACCGCTTCAGTCCGCAATTCATCGAGAACAAGCTGAAATTCAGCCCCTATGTGGCGGAGGCCGTGGTGCTGGGCGACGGGCGGCCGCACTTGGCAGCAATCCTGTGCATCCGCTTCCCGATCGTCGCGAAGTGGGCGGAGCGCCGGCGCATCGCCTTCACCACCTACAGCGACCTCGCCGCGAAGCAGCCGGTGCTGGATCTGCTGCGCGCCGAGGTGGAGGCGGTGAACGCCACCCTGCCCGCGGCGCAGCGCATCCGCGAGATGGTGCTGCTCTACAAGGAGCTGGACGCGGACGACGAGGAGCTGACGCGCACCCGCAAGGTCCGCCGCGGGGTGATCAACACGAAGTACGGCGACATCATCGCGGCGATCTACCGTGGCGATCGGGCGATCCCGGTGGACACCACCATCGCCTTCCAGGACGGCACGAAGCAGCGCATCCGCACCACGCTGCGGGTGATCTCCATGCGGGACGGCACCGCGCCGGGCCTCGCGCAGGCGGCGGAGTAGCACGATGGAATGGGCCCTGCTGTTCCAGCTGACGGTCAACGGGCTGATCGTCGGCGCGCTCTACGGCGTGGTCGCGATGAGCTTCGTGCTGATCTACAAGGCGTCGCAGGTGGTGAACTTCGCACAGGGCGAATTCCTGCTCGTCGGCGCCTGGGTGTGCTGGTGGCTGCTGACCGAATGGCAGCTGCCGTTCTGGGCCGGGTTCCTCGTGACGCTCGCCTTCATGACGCTGTTCGGCATCGTCCTGCAGGTGGTGGTACTGCGACCGCTGATCGGCGAGCCGGTGATCAGCGTGATCATGGCGACGATCGGCCTCGGCATCTTCTTCCAGGCGCTGATGAAGTGGATCTTCGGCGTCTTCGCCAAGCCGTTCCCGCCCATCTTCAGCGCGGAGCGGGTCAACGTGCTGGGGCTGGAGGTGCAGACGGTCTACCTGCTGTCGCTCGGCATCTCGGTCGTCATCATGCTGGGCTTCGCCTGGTTCTTCACCGCGTCGAAGCACGGGCTGGCGATGCGGGCGACGGCCTTCGACCAGCAGGTGGCGCAGTCGCTCGGGGTCTCCGTGCCGAAGGTCTTTGCCATGTCCTGGGCGATCTCGGCCATGGTCTCGGCGGTCGCCGGCGTGGTGGTGGGAGTGGTGAACGGCGTCTCCTCGGCGCTGTCCTTCTACGGCATCAAGGTCTTCCCCGCGGTGATCCTGGGCGGGCTGGATTCCGTCGTCGGTGCCGTGCTCGGCGGGCTGATCGTCGGACTGCTGGAGAACTGGGCGCAGTGGCTCGATGCGGGGTGGCTGAACTGGGGCAACATGTACGCGATCGCCCCGTTCTACGCGCTGATCCTGATCCTGCTGATCAAGCCCTACGGCCTGTTCGGCACCAAGAACATCGAGCGGGTCTGAGCCGATGGTGGCGATGACCCCGGCCGGCGACTTCCGCACCAGCTACCGCGCCGACACCACCATCTTCCCCACGCGCAACAGCCGCATCGCGCTGTGGCTCGGGCTGGCGCTGCTGTGTGCCGCGCCGCTGGCGCTCGGCCGCTACGAGCTCGGCCTGCTGGTGAACATCGGCATCATGGGCATCGCGGCGCTCGGCCTGAACATCCTGGTCGGCTTCACCGGCCAGATCAGCATCGGGCACGCCGCGTTCTTCGGCTTCGGCGCCTTCGCCAGCGCCTGGCTGCACGACGCGGCGCACATCCCCGTCGCGCTCTGCATCCCGCTGGCCGGCGTGATGACGGCGGCCGTCGGCCTGGTCTTCGGCGCGCCGGCGGCAAGGCTGAAGGGCCTCTACCTGGCGATCGCAACCCTCGCCGCGCAGTTCATCCTCGAGGATTTCTTCGCCCGGGCGCAGTGGTTCACCGGCGGCGTCGCCGGCCGCATCACCGAGCCCTTCGAGATCCTCGGCTGGCGCGCCGACCGGGAGGAGAGCTTCTTCTACGTCGTCCTCGCCTGGGTCGTGATCATGTTCGTGGGCGCGGCGAACCTGATGCGCACGCGCGACGGGCGGGCGCTGGTCGCGGTGCGGGACCACTACCTCAGCGCCGAGATCATGGGCATCAACCTGGCCTACTACCGGACGCTGAGCTTCGGCATCGCCAGCTTCTACGCCGGCGTGGCCGGCGCGCTCTACGCGCACTACCTGCTGTTCGTGAGCGTCGAGGCGTTCAACATCCTGCTCTCCATCCAGTTCCTGGGCATGGTCATCATCGGCGGCCTGGGCAGCGTGAGCGGGTCGCTGATGGGCGCCGCCTTCATGGTGCTGCTGCCGGAGGTCGTGCAGGCCGGTGCGGACGCCCTGGCCGGCGGCGCCATCGACCGCGCGCTGCGCCTCGGCGCCTCGATCTCCTTCCTGCGCGAGATGGCGATCGGCGCCGTCATCATCCTGTTCCTGATCTTCGAGCCGGATGGGCTGGCGCGGCGATGGCGGTTGATCAAGGCGTACTGGAAGCTCTACCCCTATTCGCACTGAACCAAGGCGGGAGGACAGGAAGACGATGCGCAAGACGATACTCGGGCTGGCCGCGGCGGCGTCGCTCGCGGCGTCGGCCGCAACGGCGCAGCCGATCCCGGTCGGGCACCTGATGGACCTTTCGGGCGCCACCAGCGATGTCGGCACGCCCTTCGCCCAGGGGGTGAACGACACCTATGCCTGGGTGAACCGCACCCGCAACGGCATCGGTGGCCGGCAGGTGAACGTGCTCGCCTTCGACTACGGCTACCAGGCGCCGCGCGCCGTCAGCCAGTACCAGGCCTGGAGCCGCGATCGCGTGGTGGCGATCAATGGCTGGGGCACCGCGGACACCGAGGCGCTGGTGCGCTTCGTCACGCGCGACCGCATCCCCTATGTCTCGGCGTCCTACTCCGCGGCGCTGACCGATGCCGGCGGGCGCTCCGGCCGGCAGGGCGTGGAGGCGGCGCCGTTCAACTTCTTCTACGGCCCCTCCTACTCGGACGCGCTGCGCGCCATGCTGCAATGGGCCGCCGAGGACTGGAAGGCGAGGGGCCGCCCGGGCCGGCCGAAATTCGTGCACATGGGCGCCAATCACCCCTACCCGAACTCCCCCAAGGCGGCGGGCGAGGCGCTGGCCGCCGAGCTCGGCTTCGACGTGCTGCCGGCCATCGTCTTCGCGCTGACGCCCGGCGACTACACGGCGCAGTGCCTGACCCTGCGCCAGCAGGGCGCCAACTACGCCTATCTCGGCAACACGGCCGGGTCCAACATCTCCGTCCTGCGCGCCTGCCAGACAGCAGGCGTCGACGTGCAGTTCCTCGGCAATGTCTGGGGCATGGACGAGAACGCCATGAAGGCGGCGGGCGCGGCGGCGAACGGCGTGGTCTTCCCGGTGCGCACCGCCGCGGTCTGGGGCGCGCAGGCGCCGGGCATGGCCAATGTGCAGGCGATCAGCCGCGTTTCCGACCCCGCCGGCACGGCCTACCGGCCGGTGCACTACCTGGCCGGCATCTGCTCGGCCATGCTCACCATCGAGGCCATGCAGAGCGCCGCGGCGAATGGCGGCCAGGTGACCGGCGAGCGCATCCGGGACGGCTTCTATGCCCGGCAGGACTGGGTGCCGGAGGGTTTCCAGGGCGTCTGCGCGCCCTCCACCTTCACGCCGACCGACCATCGCGGGCAGCTGACCGTCGCGCTCTACCGGGCGCGCGTCACCGGCGACACCAGCCAGGGCAGCGTCGCAGAGCTGATGCAGGCCGGCACCATGCGGCTGGAGCCGGTGACGACCATCACCCTGCCGCGCCGGGCCGACTGGCTGGGCTGGTGAGCGACTTCTCCGCGGCGCGGCCGGACGCGGCGCCGGGGGCAGCCCCGGCGCCGGAGCCGCTGCTCGCGGTGAACAACATCGAGGTCGTCTACAACGACGTCATCCTGGTGCTGCGCGGCCTGTCGCTCGCCGTGCCGAAGGGAAGGATCGTCGCGCTGCTGGGCGCGAACGGCGCGGGCAAGTCCACCACGCTGAAGGCCATATCCGGCCTGCTCAAGACCGAGGACGGCGCGGTGACGCGGGGCGAGATCCGCTTCGCCGGCGCGCGCATCGACGGCACCGACCCGCACCTGATCGTGCGCCGCGGCATCTTCCAGGTGATGGAGGGCCGGCGCATCATCGCCGACATGACCTGCCTGGAGAACCTCCGCCTCGGCGCCTTCACGCGCAGCGACGGCGCCGGCGTGAAGCGCGACATCGAGATGGTCTATGGCTACTTCCCCCGCCTGAAGGAGCGCACCGGCCTGGCCGGATACCTCTCGGGCGGGGAGCAGCAGATGCTGGCGATCGGCCGCGCGCTGATGGCGCGGCCGCAGCTGATCCTGATGGACGAGCCCTCCATGGGCCTCTCG
Organism: Acetobacteraceae bacterium; assembly: GCA_019750465.1. Classification (GTDB taxonomy): domain Bacteria; phylum Pseudomonadota; class Alphaproteobacteria; order Acetobacterales; family Acetobacteraceae; genus JAIEOP01. The sequence goes on from JAIEOP010000480.1 coordinate 11,805, forward strand.
CCGCTGCTGGTGAAGGAGGTCTTCGGCATCATCCGCCGGCTGAACCAGGATCTCGGCATCACCATCCTGCTGGTCGAGCAGAATGCGCGCATGGCGCTCTCCGTCGCCAGCCATGGCTACGTGATGGAGCAGGGCAAGGTGGTGCTGGACGGCGGCGCCGAGGCCCTGGCCGGCAACGAGGACGTGAAGGAGTTCTACCTCGGCGGCCACGGCGCGGAACGCCGGAGCTTCAAGAACCTGAAATCCTACAAGCGGCGGAAACGCTGGCTATGACGGACCACTACGACGCGCGGGAGACGCGAAGCGCCGATGCGCGCATGGCGGCGATTGCCGCGGCCCTGCCGCGTGCCGTTGCGGCTGCGCAGCGGGGCGCACCGCATTTCGCTAGGCTGCTGGATGGCGTCGATGCCAGCGCGGTGACCGACGCGACGGCGCTGGCGCGGCTGCCGGTGACGCGCAAGGCGGCGCTGATCGCGCAGCAGGCGGAAAATCCGCCCTTCGGTGGCCTGGCGTCGCTCGCCGGCATGGCGCGGGTCTTCGCCTCGCCGGGCCCGATCTACGAGGGGCAGGCGGATACGCCCGATCCCTGGCGCTTCGCCCGCGCGCTGTTCGCCTCCGGCCTGCGCGCCGGCGACCTGCTGCACAATTGCTTCGCCTACAGCTTCACGCCGGCGGGCTTCATGCTGGACCTCGGGGCGCGCGCGCTGGGCTGCCCGGTCTTCCCGGGTGGCACCGGCAACACGGAGATGCAGGCGCGCGCGGCCGCCCATCTCCGGCCACGCGGCTACAGCGGCACGCCGGACTTCCTGAAGGCCATCCTGGAGAAGGGCGACGAGCTGGGTCTCGATCTCGCCTCGCTGCGCATCGGGCATGTGACGGCCGGCGCCTACCTGCCCTCCCTGCGCGACTGGTACGCGGCGCGCGGGCTGACCGTGCTGCAGAGCTACGGCACGGCCGATCTCGGCATGGTCGCCTATGAGAGCGCGGCGCGCGAGGGGCTGATCCTCGACGAGGGCGTCGTGGTGGAGATCCTGCGCCCCGGCACCGGCGACCCGGTGCCCGATGGCGAGGTGGGCGAGGCCGTGGTGACCACGCTCGACGCGCAGCATCCGCTGATCCGCTTCGCCACCGGCGACCTCTCCGCCATCCTGCCGGGCGTCTCGCCCTGCGGCCGCACCAACCGGCGCATCCGCGGCTGGATGGGCCGCGCCGACCAGGCGGCCAAGGTGCGCGGGATGTTCGTGCGGCCCGAGCAGGTGGCGGAGGTGTTGCGCGCCGTGCCGGGCGTGACCCGGGCGCGGCTGGTGGTGGCGCTGGAGGGCGAGCGCGACACCATGCTGCTGCGCGCCGAGGCAGCCGATGCCGGCATTGGTCCGGCGCTGGAGCGCGCGCTGCAGGCCGCTACCAAGCTGCGCGGCGGCGTGGAGGTGGTACCGCCTGGGAGCCTGCCGAACGACGGCAAGGTGATCGACGATACGCGGCCGGTGCCGGCGGGCTGAGACGACGGAAGCTGGCGTCCCCAACGGGATTCGAACCCGTGTTACCAACGTGAAAGGCTGGTGTCCTAGGCCTCTAGACGATGGGGACGGACCGGGCCGGGTAGGGCGCCCGCCCCACGGGGTCAAGGCCCGCTCACCACCGCCGCATCGGTCAGGTGCAGGCAGGCGGTCACCGACTCGTTCCAGCGCTCTGCGCGCAACTGCCCGCAGAGGTGCAGCGGCACGCCGCCCGAGCCGAGCAGCGCCTGCGCCAGCGGCCCGTCCTTCGCGCGGAAGCATATCGCCTTCAGCCGCCCGCCACCGCCCTCGCCCTCGATGAAGGCGCGAATGGTGCCGCCCTCCTTGCCGACGCGGTCGGCACGGACGATGCGCGCGCGCGGCAGGGCGAAGACCGGCTCCTCATTGCCGGCGCCGAAGGGTGCCAGGCGCTCCACCTGCCCGGCCAGGTCCACGGTCGCGGCCGGCACGGCGACGACGCCTTCCACCATCAGGTCTGCCGCACCCGGCAACCTGGCCGCGCTCGCCAGCCGCTCGTCCAGGAAGGCATGGAAGGCGGCGACCCGGTCGGCACGCAGCGTGAAGCCCGCCGCCATGGCGTGGCCGCCGCCGGCCTCCAGCAGCCCCGACTGCCGTGCCGCGATCACCGCCGCGCCGAGGTCGATCCCCGGCACGGAGCGGCCGCTGCCCTTGCCGATCCCGCCCGCCAGCCCAGCGACGCAGGCGGGGCGGTTGAAGCGCTCCTTGATGCGTCCGGCGACGATGCCGACCACGCCGGGGTGCCAACCCTCGCCGGAGACCAGCACCACCGGATGGCCCGCGGCCACCTGCGCCTCGGCGGCGGCGAGTGCGGCGCCGAGCACGTCCGCCTCCACCTCCTGCCGGCGCCGGTTCACCACATCCAGGCGCTCGGCCATGGCGCCGGCCTCGATCGGGTCGTCGCAGAGCAGCAGGCGCAGGCCGAGATCGGGCTCATCGATCCGGCCCGAGGCGTTGATGCGCGGGCCGAGCACGAAACCCAGCGTGTGCGCGGTGGGTGCGTCGCGCACCTGCGCGAACTCCAGCAGCGCGGCGATGCCGGCGCGCCCGCGCCGTGCCATGACCTTCAACCCCTGCGCGACGAGGGCACGGTTCACGCCGGTGAGCGGCATGACGTCGCAGACCGTCGCGAGCGCCACCAGATCCAGAAGATCGAGCAGCCGCGGCTCCTCGGCCTGCGCGAAATGCCCGGTGCGGCGCAGCGCGCGATGCACCGCGACCATGGTGAGGAAGGCAACCGTCGCGGCGCAGACGTGCCGCAGGCCGGAGCCGCAATCCAGCCGGTTCGGGTTGACCACCGCCGCGACCGGGGGCACCGGCCCCTCCGCCTTGTGGTGATCCAGCACCACCACCTCCGCGCGCCCCTCCGCCGCGGCCAGCGCAGCGTGCGCCGCGACGCCGCAATCGACGCAGATGATCAGCGTGGCGCCGCGGTCGCACAGGGTGCTGATCGCGACTGCATTCGGGCCATAGCCCTCCTTCAGCCGGTCCGGCACGTAGTGCGTGACCGCGCAGCCGAGCTGGCGCAGCGCCCGCACCATCAGCGCGCCGCTGCACGCCCCGTCCACGTCGTAGTCGCCGAACACGGCGACGGTCTCGCCGCGCCGCACCGCATCGGCCAGCCGTGCCGCCGCCCGATCCATGTCGGCAAGCGTGGAGGGATCCGGCAGCAGCGCCCGCAGCGTGGGATCGAGGAAATCGCCCGCCGCCTCGACGCCCACCCCGCGGGCCGTCAGCAGCCGCCCCACCAGCTCCGGCAGGTCGAGGCGCTGGGCAATGGCGAGCCCGGTGCGCTCGTCGCCGGCGCGCCAGATCCAGCGCCGCCCGGTGACGCTGCGCGCGACGCCGAGGACCGGCCCGCCAGGCGCGGTGCCGTCAGGCGACAAAGGCGGACGGCTTCAGCGCGAAGTTGTGATGCCCCTCGATGAAGCGGACCGTGCCGGATTTCGAGCGCATGACGATGGAGTGCGTATAGGCCCCGTTCGGGAAGCGCCGCACGCCGCGCAGCATCGGCCCGGTGGTGACGCCGGTGGCGGCGAACATCACGTCGCCCTTGGCCATGTCGTTCAGGTGGTAGACGCGATTGGGATCGGTCACGCCCATCTCGCGCGCGCGGGCGATCTGCGCGTCGTCCTCGAACAGCAGCTTGCCCTGCATCTGCCCGCCGATGCAGCGCAGCGCCGCCGCCGCCAGCACCCCCTCGGGCGCGCCGCCGGAGCCCATGTAGATGTCGACGCCGGTGTCGGGCTGCGAGACCGCGACCACGCCGGACACGTCGCCATCCGGGATCAGCATGATGCGCGCGCCGGCGGCGCGGCAGGCCTTGATGCGGTCCTTGTGGCGGTCGCGGTCGAGCAGGCAGACCACCAGGTCGGAGATGTCCACCCGCTTCGCGCGGGCCAGCTCGCGCAGATTCTTCTCGGGCGCCTCGTCGATGTGCACCACGCCCTCCGGCACGCCGGGGCCGATCGCCAGCTTCTCCATGTAGATGTCGGGGGCGTGCAGGAAGCCGCCCTTCTCGGCCAGCGCGACGACGGCCATGGCATTCGGCCCGCCCTTGGCGGTGATGGAGGTGCCCTCCAGCGGATCGACGGCGATGTCGACCTCCGGCCCGCCGCCGGTCTTCGCATAGAGCCCGACCTTTTCGCCGATGTAGAGCATCGGCGCCTCGTCCATCTCGCCCTCGCCGATGACGACGGTGCCGGTGATGGCGACCGTGTCGAAGGCGCGGCGCATGGCTTCCACGGCGGCACCGTCGGCGGCGTTCTTGTCGCCGCGGCCCATCCAGCGCGAGGCCGCGAGCGCCGCGGCTTCGGTGACCCGCACCAGCTCCAGGGCCAGGTTGCGGTCCACCACCATGCCGGATTTCGGATCCAACTCGGCCATCGTCGCCTCCGCGCGCTTCCCCGCAGACTATACCGCCGCGTGGAGTCCGCGGAAGCGGGGCGTGGCTCCGGTCACATCGCCTCGATGCGGATCAGCGCCGGCTTCTCCAGCACCGCTCCCAGCCCAGCGATCCGCGCCAGGGCGGCGCGCATGGCGGCTTCCTCGCAGTCATGCGTCACCAGCACGACCGGAACCGCCTCGCCCGGCGCGCGCCCGCGCTGCAGCATGCTTTCCAGCGAGACGCCGTGGTCACGCAGCACCGCGGTGACATCGGCGATGACCCCGGGCCGATCCACGACCATCAGCCGCAGGTAGTAGGCGCCCACATGCCGGTCCATGGGCACCGCGGCGGCGCTGTCCAGGGCTCCGTTCGCCGCGCCCCAGACCGGCGTGTGCCGCCCGCGCGCCAGGTCGATCAGGTCGGCGACGACGGCGCTGGCGGTGGGGCCGGCGCCGGCCCCCCTGCCCTCCAGCACGACGCGCCCGACGAAATCGCCCTCCGCCACCACCGCGTTGAACACGCCATCCACCCGGGCGATCGGTGCCGAGACGGGCACCATGCAGGGATGCACCCGCGTCGAGATGCCGGCCTCCTCCCGCCTGGCGATGCCGAGCAGCTTGATGCGGTAGCCCAGTTCCTCCGCCATCGCGATGTCGATCGCGGTGACCTCGCGGATGCCCTCCACGTGCACGGCGGCGAACTCCACCGGCCGCCCGAAGGCCAGCGCCGCCAGGATCGCCAGCTTGTGCGCGGCATCGATGCCGTCGATGTCGAAGGCGGGGTCGGCCTCGGCGTAGCCGAGCCGCTGCGCCTCCGCCAGCACCTCGGCGAATTCGCGCTTCTGCTCGCGCATCGTGGTCAGGATGTAGTTGCAGGTGCCGTTCAGGATGCCGGCCAGGCGCAGGATGCGGTTCGCCGCCAGCCCCTCGCGGATCGCCTTGATGGCGGGGATGCCGCCGGCCACGGCCGCCTCGAAGGCCAGCGGCACGCCCTGCGCCTCGGCCATCTCCGCGATCGCCGCGCCATGCACCGCGAGCAGCGCCTTGTTCGCGGTGACCACCGGCTTGCCGGCGCCGATCGCGGCTTCCACCAGGGCGCGCGCCGGCCCCTCGCTGCCGCCGATCAGCTCGACGACGACGTCCACCTTCGGATCGGCCGCCAGCGCCACCGGATCGTCGTACCAGCGCAGCCCGGAGAGCGGCACGCCGCGATCGCGCGCGCGATCACGGGCGGAGACCGCGGTGACGGCGATCGGCCGGCCGGCGCGCGCGGCGACGATCTCCGCATTGTCGCGCAGCAGCTTCAGGACGCCGGTGCCGACCGTGCCGAGGCCAGCCACCGCGACGGCGAGGGGACGGGTCTCGCCGCTCATCCCGCGTCCACCGCCATCGCGTCCGGCACGATGGCGGGACCCGCGTTGTCGCCCTGCAGGAAGGCGCGGATACCGCGCAGCGCCTGGCGGATGCGGTGGTTGTTCTCGACCAGCGCGATCCGGACATGCGCGTCGCCATGCTCGCCGAAGCCGAGCCCTGGCGCGACGGCGACCTTCGCCCTGGCCAGCAGCAGCTTCGAGAACTCGACGCTGCCGAGCTGGCGAAACCGCTCCGGGATCGGCGCCCAGAGGAACATGGAGCCCTCGGGACTCGGCACGTCCCAGCCCGCCGCCTTCAGCCCCTTCACCAGCACGTCGCGGCGGTCCCGGTACAGGTTGCGCATCTCCTGCACGCAGTCCTGCGGCCCGTTCAGCGCGGCCGCGGCGGCGACCTGGATGGGCGTGAAGGCGCCGTAGTCGAGATAGGACTTGACCCGCGCCAGCGCGGCGATCAGCCGCGGGTTGCCGGCGGCGAAGCCCATGCGCCAGCCCGGCATGTTGTAGGTCTTGGACATGGAGGTGAATTCCACTGTCACCTCCTTCGCCCCCGGCACCTGCAGCACGGAGGGCGGCACGAGTTCGCCGAAATAGAGCTCGGCATAGGCCAGGTCGCTCAGGATGAAGAGGTCATGCCGGCGGCAGAAGGCCACCAGCTCCCTGTAGAATTCCAGCGGCGCGAGCAGCGCTGTCGGGTTCGAGGGGAAGTTCACGATGACGGCGGTCGGCTTCGGCACGGAATGCCTGACGGCCCGATCCAGCGCCCGCAGCATCTCGTCGTCCGGCGTGTAGGGGATGGACCGCACCGAGGCGCCGGCGATGATGAAGCCGAACTGGTGGATCGGGTAGCTGGGGTTCGGCACCAGGATGGTGTCGCCCGGCGAGGAGATCGCCTGCGCCAGGTTCGCCAGCCCCTCCTTCGAGCCGAGCGTCGCCACCACCTCCGTCTCCGGATCGAGCCTCACGCCGAAGCGGCGATCGTAGTAGCCTGCCAGCGCGCGGCGCAGCCCCGGGATGCCCTTCGACATCGAGTACCGGTGCGTGCGCGGGTCCTGCACCGCCTCGATCATCTTGGCGACGATGTGCGGTGGCGTCGGACTGTCCGGATTGCCCATCCCGAGGTCCACGACGTCCTCCGCCGATGCTCGGGCCCTCGCCTTCGCCGCGTTCACCTCGGCGAAGACGTAGGGCGGCAGGCGGCGGATGCGGTGGAAGTCCTCGGCCATGATGGGCAGTCCGATCGGGGTTGGCCGCCGAGGCTGGCCGGCGGGGCAGGTCCTATAGCGGAGCGCAACCGCGTGAGCGAGGTGGCGCCATCGCTCAGCGAAGGCGCGCCGGCGCCGGGGCGAGCAGATCCGGCGAGGGCGGCGGCGGCGGGCCGAGAAGGTCGGGCGGCGGTGCTGCCGGCGGCGCGGCCGGCATCGCCGGCGCGGCCGTCGG
>JAIEOP010000133.1 GCA_019750465.1 Acetobacteraceae bacterium
ACCGGCCGCGGCGCGGCAGGGCGCGGCGCGGCAGGGCCCCCGGTTCCAGACGGCGCCGTCGCCGGGGTGCGGGCCGGGCCCCGCGCCATCCTCGCCCGGACCAGCGAGGCGACCCGGTGGCCCGGAATTGCTCTGCGGCGTTCCCTGCCGGGCAGCCGCGGGGTAAGACGCGGGTGTGCACCGCGGTGCCGGTGCCGGACAGGGAGAGCGGCAGCCCGCCTGCATGGACATGCGCGCTTCGAGCGATGAGCCGGCCGAAAGCGGTGCCTCCCGCATCGAGAGGCTGTGCGTGGAGCGCGGCCTCAAGATGACGGGCCAGCGCCGCCTGATCGCGCGCGTGCTCTCCGACAGCGCCGACCATCCGGATGTCGAGGAACTCTATCGCCGGGCCGTGGCGCTCGATCAGCGCATCTCCATCGCGACGGTGTACCGCACCGTCCGCCTGCTGGAGGAGAAGGGCATCCTGGAGCGTCGCGACTTCGGCGGCGGGCGGGCGCGCTTCGATCCCGCCGACCGCGGCCACCACCATCACCTGATCGACGTGGATACCGGCAAGGTCATCGAGTTCGCCGACCACGAATACGAGGCGCTGGCCCGCGACATTGCCGCACGGCTGGGCTTCGACCTGGTCGATCACCGGCTCGAGCTGTTCGGGCGCCGGCTCGCCGAGGCGCCCGCGGCGTTGCCGCGCCGGAAGCCTCGGGGCCCCGCCGATCCAGGACGCGACGGCGCATGAGCGTGTCGCCGCCGGCCGCGACCCGGGCCGCACCGCAGGCCATGGCGGGCTTCGGCGAGCTGCGCGCCGGCCATCTCGGCGTGCGCATCGCCGAGACGCTGGCCGAGATCGATGCGGCGCAGGCGCTGCGCTACCGGATCTTCTACGAGGAGATGGGCGCCCATCCCGATGTTGCGACCCTGACCACGCAGCGCGACACCGACGCGTTCGATGCCGTGGCCGATCACCTGCTCGTCGTGGATCACGATCTTGGAGAGGGCGCGGACGCGGTCGTCGGCACCTATCGCCTGATCCGCCGCGCCGCCGCCGACCGGATCGGGCATTTCTACTCGGCCGACGAATACGATATCGGCGTGCTGCTCGCCCGCGGCGGCGAGTTGCTGGAACTCGGCCGGTCCTGCGTGGCCGCGCCCTATCGCACCCGCGGCACCCTGCAGCTGCTGTGGCGCGGCATCGCCGCCTATGTGTTCAGGCACCGGATCGACCTGATGTTCGGCTGCGCCAGCCTGCCTGGCACCGATCCCGATGCGCTGGCGCCGCAGCTCACCTATCTGTATCACCACCACCTGGCGCCGCCGGGCATCCGCCCGCGCGCCCTGCCGCACCGGCACATCCCGATGTCGCGGCTGGATCCGGCCGCGGTCGATCGGCGCCTGGTGCTGAACGACCTGCCGCCATTGGTGAAGGGCTATCTGCGCCTGGGCGGCTTCGTCGGGGACGGCGCGGTGCTGGACCAGCAGTTCAACACGACCGATGTCTGCATCGTGGTGAAGACGGATCTGGTTACGGCGAAATACTCCAGGCACTACGAGCGCAGGCGCTCCAGCGCCGACCCGGAGTAGCGGCACCGAGGCCCCGGCCGGCCGTCATGCGCGGCGGAACCGGCCAGGGTCCGACGCTTTGCCGGCGCATGCGGTGGAGCCGGAGCCTGCGCGTCGCTGCGGTGGTGTTGACCGCGCTGGCCCTCGTCCCGGCCGGCGCGCATGTGCTGGCATTGCCGAACAAGATCGGCCTGCCACAGGCTTCCTGTTTCATCGTGCAGGGCATCTGTGCGGGCTGGTGGATCGGCGGCCTCGCCTGGGCGGCCGCGCTGGCGGCCAATGCGGCACCGGCCCTGGTGCTGCGGCACCGCGGCGAACCCTGGGGCGCGGCGGCCATGGCGGCCATCCTGCTGGCGCTGGCCTTCGCCGTCTTCTTCGGGTTCACCGAACCCGCCAATCACGCGACCGCCAGCTGGACCGACGCGGCGCCGGACTGGAAGGCCCTGCGGCAGCGCTGGGAATGGTCGCATGCGACGAATGCGGTGGTGATCCTCGCCGCCCTGGCCTGCACGAGCCGGGCCGCGACCGAACGGGGCCGGGACTGAGCGAAGCCGCTCAATGCACCCCGCCCGGCTGGTGCGGGCTGTCGAGGCTGAAGGTGGGGATCGTCACGTCGAACGCCTCCCCGGAATCGCCGGCGACCATGTGGTAGACGCCGCGCATGAAGCCCGAGGGCGTCGCCAGCGGCGTGCCTGACGTGTACTCGAAGCTCTCGCCGGGCTCGAGCACGGGCTGCTCGCCGATCACGCCTTCGCCATGCACGCGCTGGGTGCGGCCCATGGCGTCGGTGATCAGCCAGGTGCGCTTCAGCAGCTGCACCGTGCGGCGCCCCTCATTGGCGATCGCGACGCGATAGGCCCAGACGAAATGCCCGCGGTCCGGCTCCGACTGGTCCGCGAGGTAGAAGGCCCGGACGGTGACGCGGATGCCCTGCGTGACCGCTTCGAAGGGGCCGGAGGGAGGCATGGCTCGATGCTCCCCGTCAGCCCTGGACGCCGCGGCGCATGGCAGCGCAGGCGGGCCTGGCGCCGATCGCGGGCAACACGATGGGAGCCAGCATGAAGGCCGACCGGCTTTCCTGCCGCATGGGCGGCGTTCCTCCTGGCGCGCCAGGCCTGGGCGCGGCGGCGCGGCGCGGGAGCCTGCCACGCCGGGCGGGTGGCGCGCTACTGCCCTCTACTCGGCAGCCCGTCGCGCCGGCGCGCCCGCCGCATCGAGGGCGCCGCTGAGATCATCGATCAGGTCCCGCACGTCCTCGAGCCCGACCGAGAGGCGGATCGTGCCGTCCGCGATGCCGAGCTTCGCGCGTTCCTCGGCGCCGATGCGCATGTGCGTCGTCGTCGCCGGGTGGGTGACCAGGCTCTTGGAATCGCCGAGGTTGTTGGAGATGTCGATCAGCCGCAGCGCGTCGCAGAAGCGGAAGGCGGCCGCCTTGCCGCCGGCGAGGTCGAAGGTGACGAGGCTGCCGCCGGCCTCCGGCATCTGCCGCTTCGCCAATTCGACCTGTGGATGGTCCGCGCGGTGCGGATAGAGCACGCGCGACACCTCCGGGCGCGTGGCCATCCAGTCTGCGATCTCCGCGGCACCAGCACTCATGGCCTTGAGCCGCAGCGGCAGCGTCTCGAGCCCCTTCAGGATCAGCCACGCATTGAACGGCGAGAGCGAGGGGCCGGTGTTGCGGATGAAGGGCTGCAGCACCTCGTCCACCCACTTGGCGCGCCCCAGCACGGCGCCGCCGAGCACGCGGCCCTGGCCGTCCATGTGCTTGGTGCAGGAATAGACGACGACATCGGCGCCCATCTCCAGCGGCTTCTGCAGCAGCGGCGTGGCGAAGACGTTGTCCACCACGACGATGGCGCCGGCGGCATGCGCCAGCGCCGCCACGGCCGGCAGGTCGACGATCTCCAGCATCGGGTTGGACGGCGTCTCCAGCAGCACCAGCGCCGCGGGCCTGGCCAGCGCCTCCCGCCACTGCCCGAGGTCGCCGCCGTCCACGAACTCCGCGGCGATCCCGTAGCGCGGCAGCAGCGTCGAGACGATCCAGTGGCAGGAGCCGAACAGCGCGCGCGAGGCGACGACGCGGTCGCCGGCCCTGAGGTGCGACAGCATCGCCGCATGCACCGCCGCCATGCCGGTCGCGGTCATGCGGCAGGCCTCGGCGCCTTCCAGCAGCGCAAGGCGCTGTTCGAGCATCGACACCGTCGGGTTGCCGAAGCGCGAGTACTGGAAGTGCCGCTCGGTGCCGGCGAAGGTCGCCTCCGCCTGCGCCGCGCTGTCGTAGACGAAGCCGGAGGTGAGGAAGAGCGCCTCCGCCGTCTCGCCGTGGCTCGAGCGCGTGGTGCCGCCGCGCACGAGCAGGGTCGCGGGGCGGAGCGGGCGCCCCGGGGGGCTGTTGTCGGGCGTGCTGGACACGGCGGGACACCTTCCAAATGCGGGCGTCCGGCCCCTCGGACGGGGCGCGGGGGCAGCACCAGGCCGGGCTGCCCCCGACGGCCGTTTAGCGCGCTTGTTTTCCCGGGGTGCATCCCGGGCCCCGAAGGGACCTCGCCGCAAGCTGGCCGGACAAATCGCGAGGGGACCCACAGATCCAGGCTACAGTTAGCGGCGCCCGGCGGCGGCGGTCAAGTGCGGCGCGGCCGGTCCACTGACCGCCGCTGCCGCGTCGCTGTACTGGATTTCACTGGCGCCGCACATCCCGGCGCGCGAGCGTGCCATGGGCTCTGCACGCCCGGAGGGAACGCATCATGACATCGCGCAGGAATTTCCTGGCCGGCGCCGCCGCAACCGGCGTCATGTTCTGCAGTTGCGGCCTGCTCGACGGGGCACGAGCGCAGGCTCCTGCGGGCACCGCCCCGCGCCAGGCGGTGGCGGTGAACGGCCGCCGCGTGAAGACCATCGACGTCCACGCGCATTGCCACTTCCGCGAGGTGATCCCGCTGATCGGCGGCAACCCGGCGCCCCTGCTGCCGCCCGTGCGCGGTGCCGAGGAGGCCTTCATCACCGTGGAGCAGCGCTTCCGCGCCATGGACGCGCAGAAGGTCGACATGGAGGTGCTCTCGGTCAACCCGTTCTGGTACGGGCGCGACCGCGACCTCGCCGCGCAGATCGTGAAGGTGAACAACGAGCAGATGGCGGCACTCTGCGCCGCGCATCCGGACCGCTTCGCCGGCTTCTGCTCGCTGACCCTGCAGGCGCCCGACCTGGCGGTGCAGGAGCTGGAGACGGCGGTACGGCGCCAGGGCCTGAAGGGCGCGGCGGTCGGCGGCAACGTCGCCGGCGTCGATTTCTCCGACCCGCGCTTCCATCCCGTCTGGGCCAAGGCGGAGGAGCTGGGCTGCGCGCTGTTCATCCACCCGCAGGGCACGCCGCAGCTCAACCAGCGCTTCGCCGGCAATGGCTGGCTGTCCAACACCATCGGCAATCCCCTCGACACCACCATCGCGCTGTCGAAGCTGATCTTCGAGGGGACGCTGGACCGCCACCCCGGGCTGAAGATCATCGCCGCCCATGGCGGCGGCTACCTGCCCTCCTACGCCGACCGGTCCGATCACGCCTGCACGGTGGGGCCGGCCGGCTGCAACCCCGCGATCCGGCTCCGGAAGAAGCCGACCGAGTACCTGAAGCAGATGTGGTTCGACAGCCTGATCTTCTCGCCCGAGGCGATCCGCCACCTGCAGGCGCAGGTCGGCGCCGACCGCATCCTGCTGGGCAGCGACTACCCCTATCCGTGGCAGATGGCGCCGGTGGACCACATCTTCGCCTGCGACAGCCTGAACGACGACCAGAAGCGCGGCGTGCTGGGCGAGACGGCGGCGAAGCTGCTGAACATCCCGATGTAGCGCCGCCGCGGCGCCGATTCCCCCTGGCGTCCGGCTGCGCGGCGCGCGAGCGTTGGTCCGGTCCAGGGCGCAGGGAGGAATCGGGGCATGCGAATCCATGGCGGGTTCCCGGGCGGGGGAACGGGCATCCGGTTCTGCGGCTGCTGCATGATGCCGGCGGATGCGGCGCGCGGCAGCGCCGCGGCGCCGGGCGCGGCCCGCCAGCCTGTCACGATCGGCGGCAGGCGCGTGAAGACCATCGACGTGCACGCGCATTGCCACTTCGCCGCGGTGGCCGGGCAGCTCGGCGCCGCGGCGGCGATCCCGCCGGCCAATGTCCGCGGCAGCGACGAGACCGTGATCCGCCTCGATCAGCGCCTGGCCGCGATGGACCGGCAGAGGGTGGACATGGAGGTGCTCTCGGTGAACCCGTACTGGTACGGCAAGCCGGTCGAGCTGGCGCGCGAGATGGTGCGGATCACCAACGCGGAGATGGCGGAATTCTGCGCCACGCATGGCGACCGCTTCGCCGGCTTCGCGGGCCTCACGCTGCAGGCCCCCGGGATCGCGGTGGGAGAGCTGGAGGCCGCGATGCGGACGCAGGGGCTGAAGGGCGCGGCGATCGGCGGCAACGTCGCGGGTGTCGATTTCGCCGACCCGCGCTTCCACCCGGTCTGGGCGAAGGCGGAGGAGCTGGGCGCGGTGCTGTTCATCCATCCGCAGGGCACGCCGCAGCTGAAGGACCGCTTCGCCGGCAATGGCTGGCTGGCGAACACGATCGGCAACCCGCTCGACACCACGATCGCGCTGGCGAAGCTGATCCTGGAAGGGACGCTGGATCGCTTTCCCGGGCTGAAGGTGCTGGCGGCACATGGCGGCGGCTACCTGCCGAGCTATGCGGACCGCATGGACCATGCCTGCATGGTCAATCCGGACGAATGCAACCCGCGCATCACGCTGAGGAAGCGGCCGAGCGAGTACCTGCGCGACATCTGGGTGGACAGCCTGGTCTTCTCGCCGGAGGCGATCCGCCACCTCGCCGCCGTCTGCGGCGTGGAGCGGATCGTCCTCGGCAGCGACTATCCCTTCCCGTGGCAGATGGCGCCGGTGGATCACGTCATGGCCTGCGACAGCCTCAGCGACGACGAGAAGGTCGCGGTGCTGAGCGGGACGGCGGCGCGGTTGCTGAACATCCCGGACTGAGCGGCGCGGCGCGCTACTCCGCCACGGCGAGCGCCGCCGGCGCGCGCGCCAGCTCCGCGACGGGGATGTGGCAGGCGATCGCATGCCCGGGTCCGGCCTGCTGTACCGGCGGGGCCTGCGTGCGGCAGACCGTGCCCCGCTCGGCCGGGCAGCGATGCGCGAAGCGGCAGCCGCCTTCCGTCGGCGCCGAGGAGACGTCGCCCTTCAGCCGCGTCCGCGCCGCCGCCCGCCCGCGCGCGCCCACCACCGGCACGGCCGAGAGCAGCGCGCCGGTATAGGGGTGGTAGGGCGGCGCCAGCACCGCCGCCGCCGGCCCCTCCTCCACGATGGCGCCGCGGTACATCACCGCGATGCGGTCGGCGATGTGCGACACCACGCCGATGTCGTGCGAGATGAACAGGTAGGCGACGCCGAGCGTGTCGCGCAGATCCTCCAGCAGGTTCAGCACCGCCGCCTGCACCGAGACATCCAGCGCCGAAACTGCCTCGTCGCAGACCAGGAAGTCGGGGCGGCTGGCCAGCGCGCGGGCGATGCCGATGCGCTGCTTCTCGCCGCCCGACATCTGGTGCGGGTAGCGCGGGCGGTAGGCCGGCGTCAGGCGCACGAGGTCGAGCAGCCGCTCCACCTCCCGCGTCGCCGCCGCGCCATGGGCAAGGCCGAAGCGTTCCAGCGGCCGGCGCAGCGCCACGTCCACGGTCTGCCGCGGGTTCAGCGAAGTGTCCGGATTCTGGAAGACGATCTGCGCGCGGCGCCGGAAACCGTCGGGCGGCATCGCCGGCACCGGGGAGCCATCGAAGCGGATGCTGCCGCGGTCGGCGGCGATCAGCCGCAGCACCAGCCGGCCCAGCGTCGACTTGCCGCAGCCGCTCTCGCCGACCAGGCCCAGCACCTCGCCGCGCCGCAGCGAGAACGAGACACCGTCCACCGCGCGCACCTCCGCCTGCCGGCGGAACAGGCCGCGGCCGAGGCGGAAGCCGCGCGCGAGATCCGCCACTTCGAGCAACGTCCCGCCAAGCGGCACGCGATCCGCCGCGGCTGCGTCCGGCGCCGGCCAGGCGGCGTCGTGCAGCATCTCGGCACGGTGGCAGGCGACGTGCCGTGCATCCAACGGGTGCAGTGCCTGCGGCGCCTCGCAGCCCGCGGCGGCGAAAGGGCAGCGCGGGCGGAAATTGCAGCCCGGATCGGGCCGCGTCAGGTCCGGCAGGCTGCCGGGAATTGGCGCGAGCCTGCCGATGCGGCCGCGGTCGGCGCGCGGCAGCGCGGCCAGCAGCCCGCGCGTATAGGGATGCCGCGGCGCCGCCAGCAGCGCCTCCGTCGCGCCGCTCTCCACCACGCGGCCGGCGTAGAGCACGGTCAGCCCGTCGCAGAGCCGATCGACGATGCCGAGGTTGTGGCTGACCAGCAGCATGGACACGCCGCGCTCCGCGCGCAGGCGTTCCAGCAGGTCCAGGATCTGCGCCTCCACCGTCACGTCCAGCGCGGTGGTCGGCTCGTCCAGCAGCAGCAGCTCGGGCTCGCAGGCCAGCGCCGTGGCGATGACGGCGCGCTGCTTCATCCCGCCGGAGAGCTGGTGCGGATAGGCCTGCGCGACGGCCGCCGCGCGCGGGATGCCCATCTCAGCCAGCAGCTCCACCGCGCGGCCATGCGCGGCGCGCGCCGACAGGCCGCGATGCTGCACCAGCGGCTCCGCCACCTGCAGCCCGATGCGCAGCGCCGGGTTCAGCGCCGCGGCCGGGTCCTGGAACACCGTGCCGATGCGCAGGCCGCGCAGCCGCGGCGCGGCCACGCGCAGATCCTCGCCGGCGAAGTCCAGGCGGTCGGCCGCAAGCGCGGCTTCCTTGCCGAGCAGCCCGAGCAGCGCCAGCACGACGGAGGACTTGCCCGATCCGCTTTCCCCCACCAGCCCCATCGCCGCGCCACGCCGGATCGCCAGCGTCACGCCGTCCAGCGCCCGCACGGTGCCGCGCGCGGTCGCGTAGCCCAGCGACAGGCCGCGCACATCGAGCAGCGGCGGGGCGTCAGCCATGCCCGCGCCCGCGCAGGCGCGGGTCCAGCAGGTCGCGCAGCCCCTCGCCCGCCACGTTCACCGCGATCAGCAGCAGGCAGAGGCAGAGGCCGGGGGCGAGGCCGATCCACGGCGCCTCGGCGATGAAGGGGCGGGATTCGGCGATCATCAGCCCCCATTCGCTGGCCGGTGGCTGCGGGCCGAGGCCGAGGAAGGACAGGGCGGAGCCGAGCAGGATGGCGAAGGTGATGCGCAGCGCCGTCTCCACGATCAGCGGGGGCCAGGCGTTCGGCATGATCTCGCGCGCGAGGATGTGCCAGGCGCCCTCGCCGCGGGCGCGCGCGGCCTCGACGAAATTCTCCGCCAGCAGTTCCAGCGCCACGGCGCGGGCGAGGCGCGTCATGATCGGCACATAGACCAGGCCGACGGCGAGGATGGTCTTGAACAGGCCCGGCTCCGTCACCGCCAGGATCAGCAGGCCGAGCAGCACGGGCGGCAGCGAGATCATCAGGTCGACGCCGCGCATGATGACCTCCTCCACCCAGCCGCGGTGCAGCGCGGCGAGCAGGCCGAGGGGCACGCCGATCGCCAGGCTGATCGCAGTGGCGCCGAAGCCCATCAGCAGGGAGTAGTGCGCCCCGGCCAGCACGCGGCTGAACACGTCGCGGCCGAACTCGTCCGTGCCGAAGGGGCGCGCGAGCGACGGCGGGCGCAGCCGCATGCGCATCGCGAAGGCGTCCGGATCATGCGGCGCGATCCAGGGGCCGAGCGCGGCGAGCAGCGCGATGACGCCGACGATGACGAGGCCGATGACCAGCGTGCGCGGCAGGCGCCGCCGCGCCGGCGTCGCGGCGCCTGCCGCGCCGCTCATGCCGCGGTGCCACCGACGCGGATGCGCGGGTTCAGCACGGCGTAGAGGATGTCCGCCGCCAGGTTGGCCAGCGCATAGACCGCGGTGATCACGATCATGCCGCCCATCATCAGCGGCAGGTCCTGGTTGTCGATGGCATAGACCAGCATGCGCCCCAGCCCGGGATAGGCGAAGACGCTCTCCACCACCACGATGCCGCCGATCAGGATGCCGATGTCCACCGCCAGCACGGTGATGGTCGGCAGCAGCGCGTTGGGCAGCGCGTGGCGGCGCAGCACCAGGCGCTCCGGCAGGCCCTTGGCGCGCGCCGCCAGCACGTAGCGGCTCTCGATGGCCTCCAGCATGGAGGAGCGCGTGAGCCGCGAGACATGCGCGATCAGCCCCAGCACCAATGTCGAGACCGGCAGCACGAGGTGCTTCGCCCAGCCGGTCACGCCGCCATCGGCGATCGGCGTGTAGCCGGTGGCCGGCAGCCAGCCGAGCCAGACGGCGAAGAACAGGATCACCAGGATGCACCAGAAGAACTCGGGCACCGCGATGAAGAAGTACTGGCCGAGCGTCAGCGCACGGTCCGTCGCGCTGCCCTTGTGCACGGCGGAATGGATGCCGAGCGAGACGCCGATGACCGCCACCAGCACGATGCTGACGCCGGCCAGCACGGCCGAGCGCCCCAGGGCTTCCAGGATGACCGGGCCCGCGGGCCGCTCCATCGTCAGGGACTGGCCGAAATCGCCGCCGAGCAGGCCGGAGAACCAGCGCCAGTACTGCACCGGCAGCGGGTCGTTCAGGCCGAGCTTCGCCTCCAGCGTCGCGATCGCCTCGTTGGTGGCGTATTCGCCGAGGATCATGTGCGCGACGCTGCCCGGCAGCAGGTGCACGATGGCGAAGACCAGCACCGTCATCGCCCAGAGGACGAAGGCCAGCGAGCCCAGCCGCCGGAGCAGGAACCCTGCCATCTAGGCGGCAATGTATCCGCGCCGCAGGTCGAACCAGCGCATCGGATGGGTGGCGACGTCGCGCACCGTGCTGCGGTAGCCGCAGGCGAAATTCACCGCATAGGCGATGTAGCCGGGCGGATTCTCGAACATCGCACGCTGCACGGCGATGTAGTGGGGCTTCTGCCGCGCCGGATCGCCGGTCAGCCGCGCCGCCTCCAGCGCCGCGTCCACGCGCGGGTCGCTGTACAGCCAAAGCCGTCCGTTCCAGCTGCCCCTGCTGTGCAGGAAGCCGTAGGTGGCCGTGTCCACGGTGGGCCGGGCGAAGTAGCCATCGACGTAGAACGGCGCCTTGCCCGACACCTCGGCGGCGTAGCGGCCGAACGGCACGCGCTGGATCTCGATCTCGAAGCCGGCGGGGCGCGCCAGCTGCTGCAGCGTCACGCCGAGCCGTTCGCGCACCGGACGCCCCACCGGGATCACCAGCGGCACGCGCACGGGGCCGGCATGCCCGGCCTCCCGCAGCAGGCGGCGCGCGGCGGCGGCGTCGGCGCGTTCGGGCAGGCGGATGTCCTCGGCGTAGAAGGGATGGCCGGGCGGGATCGGGCTGATCGTCGGCTTGCCCTCGCCGAACAGCACGGCCTCCACCACGTCGGCCTTCGGCACGGCCAGGTGGAAGGCCTGGCGCACGCGCATGTCGTTGAAGGGCGGGATGGCGTTGTTCATGATCGCGCCATCCCAGGACGCGGTCGGCACGCTCTCCGCCCGCACGCCGCGCGCGTCGCGCAGCTGGCGGATGTTCTCCGGCCCGAGATCCCAGACCACGTCGAGGTCGCCGGCCTGCAGGGCGGCGATGCGCACCGCCATCTCCGGCAGGATGCGCAGCTCCACGCCGTCCAGCCGCGGCTGCCCGGCCTCCCAGTACTCGGCGTTGCGTACCAGGATCACGCGGTCGCCCGGCGTGTAGCTGCGGAAGCGGAAGGGGCCGGTGCCGGACGGGTTCTGCGCCAGCTCCTCGATCCGGTCGGCCGGCACGATCTTCACCTGGCGGTCGGAGAGGATGTCGGCGAAGCCGCCATACGGGTAGGAGAGGCGGAAGAGCACGGTGTGCTGATCCGGCGCCTCGATGGACTCGATCATGTCGTAGTTGGTGCGCGCGGGAGAGGCGGTGGCGGGATCCAGCACGCGGCGGAAGGTCGCCACCA
This sequence comes from Acetobacteraceae bacterium, assembly GCA_019750465.1. Classification (GTDB taxonomy): domain Bacteria; phylum Pseudomonadota; class Alphaproteobacteria; order Acetobacterales; family Acetobacteraceae; genus JAIEOP01. The sequence goes on from JAIEOP010000133.1 coordinate 11,595, forward strand.
CGTCCTCGGCCGTCATCTCCCGGCCATGGTGGAAGCGCACGCCGCGGCGCAGCCGGAAGGTCCAGGTCTTCAGGTCCTCGCCGTACCGCCAGGATTCCGCCAGCTCCGGCTCGACGGTCAGGTCTTCCCGCATGCGCGTCAGCCCGTTGAAGACGAGCTGGTTGAACATGTATTCCTCGCCGATCGTCGTCTTCGCCGGATCGAGGAAGCGCAGATTGCTGCTGACGGCGATGCGCAGCGTGCCGCCGCCGGCCTGGCTGGCGCCGGGGCGGGGCAGGGCGGCCGCAGCGATCAGCGCGGGCAGGGCCAGGGCAGTGCGGCGGGTGGCAGTCATGGCGTAAGGCTCCCGATCATGTTGCGCCCGGCGCCGCGTCCGGATCGACGGCGCGCGTGACGAAGACCTCGACGAGTGGCGCGTAGCCATCCCACAGGCGGCGGAGCGCGGAGATCGCCTCCGGCGCGTCGTCCACGCGCAGATCCACCAGCGGGAAGACCTCGCGCTCCACCACCAGCAGGGCTGCGGAGATCACGGGGCGGCCCTCGCCGCCGGCGGCCTCGCCGGCCTCCATGGCGCGCATCAGCCGCTCGGCCAGGGGTTCGGCTTCGGCCTGCAGGAAGGCCTGCGCCATGGCGCCCGGCACGCGGTCATTCGCCAGGATATTGCCCAGGGCGACACAGTCCCGGACATGCACCGCGTCCAGCGCGGGCTTCACCCCCGCGCCATGGAAATGCGCCGTGCGCCCCAGCCGGTCCATCGCGGCGAGCTGGCGCCAGGCGTGGTGCGGCGTGCTGGCGACCAGCGCGGCGATGGCCGCCTCCGCGCTGCATCCCGCGCGCAGCAGCGAGAGGCCGAGCGGGCCGAGCCGCGGATCGGTGCGGTACTGCGTCAGGATGCCGCCGACGCCCGCCAGCGCATGCGGCACGCGCGATCCCACGGCCAGGCTGCTGGTCGCCACGGCCGCGCCGAATTGGCCGGTGCGGGCGCAGCGGCCGAGCAGGGAATAGGTCATCGCGCCGTCTCCTGGGCCGGGGCATGGTGGTAATCGCGGCGCATCCTGTCCATCACGAAAGCGGCGTGCGGCCGCACCGCCGCGCCTGTCATGCCTGCGGCGTGGTCACCCGGCGCGCCGTCTCCGCATCCATGCGCGGCACCGGCGGCACCGGCGCGGCACATCCGGCCAGCACGATCAGCGCGGCGACGGCGGCGGCGTGCTTCAACTGCTCCGGCCGCACCTTGTCCGGGGTGTCCGCCGGCGTCAGCAGGAAGCGCAGGCTGGAGTGCGGCAGGTCGTACCCGGCGGCCAGGCGCAGCGCGGGGATGCCGTGGCGCAGGAAATTCGCGTGGTCCGAATTGCCGAAGAACGGCTCCGCCACGGGCAGGCGCAGCCCCGCCGGCGCCAGCGCGGCGCGCAGGAATGCCGCCATCCCCGGCACGCCGCTGGTCAGCGCGGTCAGCCCCGCCTCGCCCGCCACGCTGTCCAGGTTCACGTTCAGCACGCGCCGCGTCCGCTCGGCGTCGTCCATGTTGGCGAGGTGCGCCGCGGAGCCGAGCAGCGCCCACTCCTCGATGTTGAACAGCCCCACCTGCATTCCGCGCGGCAGCGCCGGCACGATGTCGCGCAGCGCCTCCGCCACCGCCAGCGCGCAGGCCAGGCCGGAGGCGTTGTCGATGGCGCTCTGCGCCAGGTCGTGCCCGTCGATATGGGCGGACAGCACCACCAGCTCCGGCCCTCGCCCCGCAACCGTGGCCAGCAGGTTCTCGGCGCTGCGATCCTCGAAGCTGCCCTGCGTCACCAGCGTGACCGGCTGGCCGTCCAGCGCCGCCAGCGCTGCGCCGGCCTCCGCGCTGATGCCGGCGCAGGGGATGTTGCCGGGCCCGCCATCCCCGGCCGAGCCGGTGACCGGCAGCAGCCCCGGCTCGTGGCAGGCGATGAGGAATGCCGCCGCGCCGGCCTCCCGCGCCGCCTCGTATTTCCGGCGGCGATGCATGTGGCCGGTGCCCAGCATGTATTCGTGCCGCACGAGCACGGTCGCGCCGCGCACCGCATCCCCGGCTGCTGCCATCTGCGCCGGCGTGCCGCGCCCCATGTCGAGCAGCGGCGCGGTCAGCCCGCCCGCCGGCGTGGCAGGGGAGCGGCCGAGCGCCTGGGCCGGGAATTCCGCCCCGCCGGCGCGCAGCCAGGCCGGGCCGCGCGTCCAGCCGCGATAGGGGATGGCCTCGCGCCGCACCGGCGCGCCGGTGGCCTCGGCCAGGCGCGGCGCCAGCCACGCGACCGCGCGCCGCTCGCTCTCGGTGCCGGCGAAGCGGCCGCCGGTGGCGCAGATGGCGTGGAAATCCTCGAGGATGCGCGCACTCGCCCAGATGCGGCCGAGCACGCGCTCCATCACCTCCCGTTGCGGCATGCACGAGCCTCCATGCGCAATGCTGCGGCGCCGCCGCTGGCCTTGGCAACCCACCTGCGGATAGCATCGCCGATCCGCCTGGGGAGGGCCGCATGACCAAGGTGACGCGCTACGCGGGGCTGCTGGAGCGCGAGCTGCCCGCCATCCTGGCCATGGCCGAGCGATCCGTGAATCTCGACAGCGGCAGCTACCTCGCATCAGGGGTGAATGCGGTGATCGACATCTGGGGCGGCATGCTGCGCGGCCTGGGCTTCGCCGTGGAGCGCACGCCGCTGCCCGGCTTCGGCGACCAGATGACGGCGCGGCTTGCCTTGGGGGGCAGCGGGAAGCGGCTGCTGGTGCTGGGGCACGCGGATACGGTCTGGCCCGCCGGCGTCGCGGCGGAATGGCCCTTCGCGCGCGACGGGGACCGCATCACCGGCCCGGGCGTGGGCGACATGAAGACCAATGTCGTCATGGCGCTGCATGCCCTGAAGGTCCTGCTGGCGGAAGGCGCGCTCGGGGGCCTTGCCTCGGTGACGGTGCTGATCGTGCCGGATGAGGAGATCGGCAGCCCTGGCAGCCGCGCCTGGATCGAGGCGGAGGCGATGCAGGCCGATCTCTGCCTGACGCTGGAACCCTGCCGGCCGAATGGCGGCATCGTCATCGGCCGAGGTGCGGTGGGGGCGGTGTACATCGCCGCCACCGGTGTCACCGCGCATTGCGGCTCGGCGCTGGAGAAGGGGGCGAGCGCGGTGCGCGCCCTGGCCGCCCTGGTGGGGCCGCTGGAAGCACTGGGCGATCCGCCGAACGGACTCTCCGCCACCGTCGGCATCTTCAAGGGCGGCGAGGCGCGGCAGGTGGTGCCGGGCAGCGCGGAGATCCACCTCGATCTGCGCGCGCCGGACGACGCGGCGGGGGAGACGCTGCTGGCCGCGGTGCGCCGGGTGGTGGAGACGACGCCGCGGGACCCGCGCGTGACGGTCGGCCTGCGTGGCGGCTTCACCCGGCCCGCCTTCCCGACCCATGCGGGGACAGAGGCGCTGTTCGCGCTGGCGCAGGAATTCGGCGCGACACTGGGCGCGCCGGTCTTCGCCCTGGTGTCGCGCGGCGGATCGGACGGCAGCTTCGCCGCGCGCCTCGGCGTGCCGACGTTGGACGGGCTCGGGCCGATCACGCACGAGACCTGCTCGCGGCGCGAGCACGTGGAGGTCTCCTCCATCGTGCCGCGCGGCACCATCCTGGCCGGGCTGATGGCCGCGGCGGCGGCGGGCAGGATCACACGGTAGCGCGGTTGCCGCGGGCGCGCCGCTGCGGCAGCCTTGCGGGCAGCGGCGGAGAGGGCGGCATGCAGATCGGGTTCAACCTGCCGGTCAGTGGACCGATGTCCACGCCGGAGACGATGGGCCGCATGGCGCGGCTCGGCGAAAGCCTCGGCTTCGACTACCTGACGCTGACCGACCACGTGGCGCTGCCCGACACCTCGGTCCCCGGCTACCCCTATTCCGAGAGCGGCGCCTTCTACTCGCCCGACCCCGGCAACCGGCTGGAGCAGCTGGTGGCCGCCAGCTTCGTCGCGGCGCGCACGGAGCGCATCCGCATCGTCCTCGCCGTGCTGGTGGTGCCGCACCGGCCGGCGGTGCTGGCGGCGAAGATGCTGTCGAGCCTCGACGTGCTGTCCGGCGGGCGGCTGACGGTCGGCGTCGGCGCGGGCTGGCTGGAAGCCGAGTTCGACGCCGTGGTGACCACCCCCTTCGCCGAGCGCGGCGCCGTCACGGATGAATACCTCGACGCCTTCCGCACCCTGTGGACCAGGGACAAGCCGGTGATCGCCGGCAAGTACGTGCGCCATGGCGGCCTCGTCTTCGACCCCAAGCCCGTGCAGAAGCCCTGTCCGCCGATCTGGGTCGGTGGCGAGAGCAACCCCTCCATGCGCCGTGCCGCGCGCATCGGCGACGCCTGGTACCCGATCGGCAGCAACCAGGCGCACCTGCTGGACACGCTGCCGCGGCTGGAGGCGGGGATCGCGAAGCTCCGCCGGCTGGCCGAGGCGGCCGGGCGCGACCCGGCCTCGATCGGCACGGTCTATCGCGTGAAGCGCCACGCCCATGCCGCGCCGCCGGCGAGCGACGGCAACCGCCGGCTGTTCACCGGCAGCATCGACGACACGCTGGCGGACATCGACGCGCTTCGCCGCATCGGCGTGACCGGCCTGGACTTCGACTTCGAGGGCCGCGACGCGGATCGCGCGGCGGCGGAGATGCAGAGCTTCCGCGACCAGGTGCTGGCGCGGGTGCGGTAGAGGAAGGGAAAGCCCGATGACCTACACCCAGATCGCCGTCGAGCGCCGCGGCGCCGTCGAATGGCTGTTCCACGACCGTCCCGCGCTGCGCAACGCCGAGAGCAGCGTGCTGCTGGACGAGCTGGACGCCGCCCTGCGCGCCGCCACGGCGGACGAGGCGGTGCGCTGCATCGTCATCGCCGGCAAGGGCGACCACTTCTCGGCCGGCCACGACCTGAAGGAGGGGCAGGAACGGCGCCAGGGCTTCACCGTGGAGCAGCGCTTCGACTACGAGGAGCGGCGCTACCTGGAATACAGCCTGCGCATCTGGGACTGCCCGAAGCCGACCATCGCGAGCGTGCAGGGCGCGTGCATCGCCGGCGGCTTCATGGTGGCGAACATGTGCGACATGATCGTCGCCAGCGAGGACGCCTTCTTCTCCGACCCCGTCTGCCGCACGCTGGCCGCCTCCGCGGTGGAGGTGCTGTGCCATCCCTGGGTGATGGGGCTGCGCAGCGCCAAGGAGTTCCTGTTCACCGGCCGCCGCATGGGTGCCGCCGAGGCGCTGAAGGTGGGCATGGTGAACCGCGTGGTGCCGCGCGCGGAGCTGGAGGCCGCGACAGGGGCGCTGGCCGAGGAGGTCGCCGCGGCGCCGCCCTTCGCCATCCGCCTGACCAAGCGTTCGCTCAACCGCGCCGCCGACATGCAGGGCTTCCGTGCCTCCGTCATGGCGCATTTCGACACGCACCAGCTCGCGCACGTGACGGAGGAGTTCCGCCAGACCCGCGAGAAGGGGCTGGCCAGCGCCATCCAGCGCGCCAAGAGCCAGGCGGCCGAGTGATGCATCGGCTCACGCCCCTGCTGGCGCCACGCTCCATCGCGGTGCTGGGCGCCTCCGCCGACCTGGGCCGCATCGGCGGCGTGCCGGTGAAGTGCCTGCAGGAGTGGGGCTTCGCCGGGCCGATCCACCCGGTGAACCCGCGCTACCGGGAGGTCGCCGGCCTGCCCTGCGTCCCCGACGTGGAGAGCCTGCCGGAGCCGGTCGATCTCGCCATCGTCGCGGTCGGCGCGGAGCTGGTGGTGGAGCAGCTGCGGCGCGCCCACGCCGCCGGCAAGGCGCGGGCCGCGCTGGTCTATGCCTCCGACTTCGAGGAGGGCGGCGATCCCGCGGGCCTGGCGCGCGGCGCCGCGCTGGCGGAATTCGCGCGCGAGAGCGGCATGCCGGTCTGCGGCCCGAACTGCATGGGTGGCGCCAATGTCACGGACCGCATCTACAACAGCTTCGTCGCCTCCTTCATCGAGGCGAAGCCGGGCGAGGTCGCGCTGCTGACCCAGAGCGGCAACATGTCCTCCATGCTGTACCGCCTCGCGCGCAACGGCGGGCTCGGCTTTTCCCACATCATCAATACCGGCAACGAGAGCTGCCTGGAATTCGCCGAGTACCTGGACTTCCTGCTGGAGGATCCGGCGACCGGCACCGTGCTCGGCTACATCGAGGGGCTGCGCGACGGGCCGCGCTTCCTGCGCACCGCGCGCGCCTTCCGCGAGCGCGGCAAGCTGATCGCCCTGTTCAAGTCCGGCCGCACGGCGAAGGGCGCGGAGGCGGCGCGCAGCCACACCGCGGCGCTGGCCGGCGACACCAAGGCTTTCGAGGCGGCGTGCCGCGCCGCCGGCGTGGCGCCGGCCGAGGACATCCAGCACCTGGTGGACATCGCCCATGTGCACCGCTTTGCCCGCGGCCGTGAGGCCACGCGCCGCGCCGCGGTGGTCACCGTCTCGGGCGCCGCCGGCGCGGTGCTGGCGGATGGGCTGACCGCGCGCGGCGTCGAGCTTCCGCCGCTGCCCGAGGCCAGCCAGGCCGCGCTGCGCGCGGTGGTGCCGAGCTACGGCATGATCGGCAACCCGGTGGACACCACCGGCAACGTGATGAACGACATCAGCCAGTTCGGCGCGGTGCTGGACGCCGTGCTGGCCTCGCCGGCGCATGACCACGTGCTGCTCTACCTGCCGAGCATCCTGCTGCCGCGGGCGCAGCCGATGCTGAAGGGCCGGCAGGGCAAGCTGATGGTGGTGGTCGATCCCGCGAATGCGGACGGCAACCGCGGCATCGCGGAGGCGGAGGGCCTGGCCTATTTCACCGACATGACCTGGTGCGCCCGCGCACTCGCCTCGTACGCCGACTGGCGCGAGGCGGCGCTGCCCGAGATGCCGGCTGGTGCCGGCGGCGGCCCTGCCCCACCGCTGCCCGCGGGCGTCGCGCAGCTCGGCGAGGCGGAGGGCAAGCGGCTCCTCGCCGGCTTCGGCGTGCCGGCGATGCCGGAGGCGCTGGCGCGCACGGTGGAGGAGGCGGTGGCCTCGGCGGAGCGCTTCGGCTGGCCCGTCGTCGCCAAGATCGCCAGCCCCGACATCGCCCACAAGACGGAGGTCGGCGGCGTGCGGCTGAACCTCGCCGACGCCGCGGCGCTGCGCGATGCCTTCGCCGGCATTCTCGAGGGCGCGCGCCACCACGCCCCGCAGGCACGAATCGAGGGCGTTTCCATCCAGCCGCAGGTCGCGGATGGCGTGGAGCTGCTGCTCGGCGCCACCCGCGACCCGGTCTTCGGCTGGATGATCACCCTCGGCCTCGGCGGCGTCTGGACGGAGCTGATGGGCGACGTGCAGCACGCGCTGGCGCCGATCTCCACGGCGGAGGCGGAGGCGATGCTGCGCCGGCTGAAGGGCTTCGCGCTGCTCGACGGCTACCGTGGCCGGCCGCGCGCCGATGTTGCCGCGGCGGCCGAGGCGGCGGCGGCGCTGTCGCGTGCCGTGCTGGCGCTGGGCGATGCGGCGACGGAGGTGGAGGTGAACCCGCTGCTGGTGCGCCCAGCCGGGCAGGGGGCGCTGGCGGCCGATGCGCTGGTGGTGCTGCGCGGGGCCTGAGACACCCTGTGTCCACCCCGATGTTGTCATGCGGCGATTTTGGCTGCGGCAGTGTGCCTGGCTGGGTCGT
>JAIEOP010000055.1 GCA_019750465.1 Acetobacteraceae bacterium
ACCACGGCGCCGGGCCGCGGCTGCGCCAGGGCCGGCGTGGCGAGCAGCGCCGCCAGCACGGCGCGTCGGCTGGCGCGGATCACGGCGCCGCCACCCAGGCGGCGATGGCGCGGATTTCCGCCTCGGTGAAGCCGCGCGCGATGCGGTCCATCACGGTCGGCGCGCCCTCGCCGCGGCGGAAGGCCAGCATGGCCGCCGCGATTGCCTCCGGCGCGCGGCCGGCCAGCGGCGGGATTGCCGCCTCCGCCCGTGCCGGCACCGCATGGCAGCCCGAGCAGGAGGCCGCGCCCGGCGGCGGCTCGGCAAATGCGGCCGCCGGGTTCAGCAGCAGCGCCGCCAGGACCAGCCGCCGCACGGTACCGGCCCTCAGCCCCGGCGCAGATCCACCTTCGTCAGAGGCAGTGTGCGCACGCGCTTGCCGGTGGCGGAGAAGATCGCGTTCAGCACGGCTGGCGCCGCGACCGCGATGGTCGGCTCGCCCACCCCGCCCCAGAAGTCGCCGGAGGGCATGACGATACTCTCCACCTTCGGCATCTCCTCCATGCGCAGCATCGGATAGGTGTCGAAGTTCTCCTCCACCATGCGCCCGCCCTTCAGCGTGCACTCCTGGTAGAGCGCCGCCCCCAGGCCATAGACGAAGGAGCCCTCGATCTGCGCCTCGATCTGCTGCGGGTTCACGGCATGGCCGCAATCCGTGGCGGCGACGATGCGATGGATCGCCAGCTTGCCCTCCGCCGAGACCGAAACCTCGGCGCAGGCCGCGACATAGCTGCCGAAGCCATGGGTCTGCGCCAGGCCGAGATGCCGCCCATCGGTGCGCGGCCTGCCCCAGCCCGCCCGCTCGGCGACCGCGTTCAGCACCGCCAGGTGCTTCGGATGGTTCGCCATCAGAGCGCGGCGGAACTCCAGCGCATCCTTGCCCGCGGCATGCGCCAGCTCGTCCATGAAGCATTCGAGGTAGATGGCGTTCTGGTTCAGGTTCACGCCGCGCCAGAAGCCCGGCGGCACCGGCGGGTTGCGCATGGCGTGGTCGATCAGCAGGTTCGGGATGGTGTAGCCGATCATCGCCTCGCCGCCGCCGGCGTTCAGCCCCTGGAACACCACCGGGTCGCGCCCGTCGCGGATGTTCTGCGGAAAGATGTCGGCGACGATGGACTGGCCGGAGATGCGCATGGTCAGCCCGACCAGCTTGCCCTGCGCGTCCAGCCCGCCGACCAGCTTGCACTGCGTCACCGGGTGGAAGCGGCCCTGCAGCATGTCCTCCTCGCGCGACCAGATCATCTTGATCGGCGTGCCGGGGATCTGCTTCGCGATGGTGACCACCTGGGTCACCCAGTCATGCACCGCGCCGCGCCGGCCGAAGCCGCCGCCGAGGTGGATCTTGTGCACGTCGCAGCGCGCCGCCGGCAGCCCGGAAGCCGCCGCCGTCGCGGCCAGCGCCGCCTCGCCGTTCTGGGTCGGCGTCCAGACCTCGCACCGCTCGGGTGTCCAGACCGCCGTGGCGTTCATGGTCTCCATGCAGGCGTGGTTCTGGTGCGGGTAGTCGTAGACCGCCTCGATGCGCTTCGCGGCGCCGGCCAGGGCGGCGCCCGCATCGCCGGCGCTGTTGCCGACGACGGCGCCGGGCGCGTCCAGCCCCTCCCGCAGCCAGGCGGCGACGGCCTCGCTGCTGGCGCCGGCATTCGGCCCCTCGTCCCAGGTGATGGGCAGCGCGTCCAGCGCGGTCTTGGCGCGCCACCAGGTGTCGGCGACCACGGCCACCGCATTGTCGCCCACCGGCACCACGTGCTTCACGCCGGGCCGGCCCGTCACCGCCGCCGCGTCGAAGCTGCGGACCTTGCCGCCGAAGACGGGGCAGGCGCGGATCGCGGCGTTCAGCATCCCTGGCAGGGTCAGGTCCATGCCATAGATCTGGGCGCCGTTGGTCTTCTCCACCGTGTCGAGCCGCGGCAGCGGCTTGCCCGCGATCGTCCACTCCTTCGGGTCGCGCAGCGGCACGTCGGCCGGCGGCGTCAGGCGCCCCGCGGCCTCGGCGACCTGGCCGTAGCGCACGGTCCGGCCGCTCGGCACATGGGTGATCACGCTGCTCGCCGCGCGGCATTCGGCGACGGGCACGTTCCAGGCGTTCGCCGCCGCCTGCACCAGCATCATGCGCGCCGCCGCACCGCCCTTGCGGACATACTCGTTGGACTCGCGGATGCCGCGGCTGCCGCCGGTCGAGAAATTCCCCCAGACCCGGTTGCGCGCCAGGTTCTGCCCCGGCGTCGGGTATTCGGTCGTCACCTTCGACCAGTCGGCGTTCAACTCCTCGGCGACGAGCTGGGCGAGGCCGGTCAGCGTGCCCTGCCCCATCTCCGACCGCGCGATGCGGATCACCACCGAATCATCCGGCTTCACCACCACCCAGGCATTGATCTCGGGCGGGATCGCCGGCGCCGCGGCTACCGTCTGGGCGCCGGCGGCGGGGATGTGGAAGCCGAGGCCGAAGGCGCCGGCCGCGGCGCCGCCCAGCACGAAGCGGCGCGAGAGATTCGTCTGCATCGTCATGATCCGGTCCCCCTCAGCCGCTCGTCGCCGTGCCGGCGGCGCGCTGGATGCCGGCGAGCACGCGGTTGTAGGTGCCGCAGCGGCAGATATTGGTGATCTCGCTGCGGATCTCCGCCTCTGAGGGCCTGGGATTCTGCGCCAGCAGCGCGGCCGCGGCCATCAGCATGCCGGACTGGCAGAAGCCGCATTGCGGCACGTCGAGCTCGACCCAGGCCTTCTGCAGCGCGTGCTGGGCGCCACCCATCGGCGCCAGGCCCTCGATGGTGACGATCTTCTGCGCCTCGGTGAAGGCGGAGACCGGCATGGCGCAGGAGCGCACCGCCTGGCCATCGACATGCACCGTGCAGGCGCCGCACTGCGCCACGCCGCAGCCGTACTTGGTGCCGGTCAGGCCGATCTGCTCGCGGATGGCCCAGAGCAGCGGCGTGTCGTCCTCGGCGGCGACATCCAGGATGCGCCCGTTCACGTTGAGCTTCGCCATCTCCACCCCCTCGGCGCCGCGCGGCCGGTCAGGGGGTGGAGACTAGCCGAAACCAAGGGGCAGCCTCCACAGCTATTCCAGGGCGGCTCACGCGAAGGGCGAGGCCACCCCGCCCTGCCGCCCCGCGTCCGGCGCCAGCAGCGTCAGCAGCGAGGGCAGGGTCAGCAGCACGGTCAGCATGGCAAAGACCAGGCTGAGCGTCAGCATCACCCCCATGCCCGCGGTGCCCGGATGCCCGGACAGCGCCAGCGTGCCGAAGGCGGTGCCGTTGGTCAGTGCGCTGTACAGCACGGCCCGTGTCAGCGCCGAGGGCAGCAGCGCCCGCTCGCCGGCGCGCCAGGCGGCGACGTAGTAGATGTCGAAGGCCACCCCCTGGGCGAACAGCAGCGGCAGGGCGATGATGTTCGCGAGGTTCAGCGGCAGCCCGATGAAGACGCAGGTCGCCAGCGTCAGCAGACCGGCCAGCGCCAGCGGCGCCAGCGCCAGCAGCGACAGCCGCCAGGACCGCAGCGCCGCCAGCAGCAGCAGCAGGATCAGGACGGTGGCGATCACGCCCGCCTGCAGGAACGCGGTGCCGATGGTGCGCGCGCTGGCCTGCACCGACACCGCCGTGCCGCTGGCCGCGGGCGCCACCGCCAGCACCGCCCGGGCGAAGCGTGCCATGCCGGCGGAGCTGTCCGAAAGGTCGCGCGGCCGAACCTCGACCCGCGCGCGGCCATCCGCCGCCACCCAGTTCTGCTCCAGGCTCTCCGGCAGGTCGGCGATGCCGACCGGCCGCGGATCGAGCGCGAGGCGCAGCCCCTCCAGCGTGGTGACCAGGCCGGGGACCAGCGCGCGCCGCAGCCGCTCGCGCGCCGCCTCCGGTGCCTCGGCCAGGGTGCGCAGCGCGGTGCCGAGGCGCGTCGCCGGCGCCACCAGCACCGGATCGCCCGGCCCGTCGGCCGCCGCCCGCAGCAGCGCCGCCCCGGCTGCCTCCAGCGCGCGCGCCGCCTGCGCGGCATCCGGCGGCGGCTCGACGATCGGCGGGTCGAGGGTCGGGCCGAACAGCTCCGCCGCGTCGCGGATGAGCGCGATCTTCGGCGCCTGGTCCTTCGGCACGAAATCCGCCAGCGTGCGCGTGCCGGACACCTCCGGCAGCGCCTCCAGCCGCGCCGCCAGCGCCTCCGCCGCCGCAAGGTCGGGCGCGAGGATGTCGATCGTGTTCGGCGTGGTGTCGGGATCGCGCATCAGGTCGCGGAACGTCGAGACCGCCTCGGTCGAGGCATTGCGCAGGTTCAGCGGGTTGGTGTCGAAGCGCAGGAACGGCAGCACCGCCGCCGCCGCCAGCGCCAGCAGCACCGTCGCCATCGTCACGACGCGCGCATGCCGGCGCAGGAAGCCGTCCAGCGGCGCCAGCGCGGCATAGCCGACCGGCTGGCGCTCCTCCTGCGGCCGGGTAAGGGCGAGCAGCGCCGGCAAGGTGGTCAGGCTGGCGACGACGCCGATGATCATGCCCGCCGCGGCGATGACGCCGAGTTCCGACAATCCGCGGTATTCCGTCGGCAGGAACGCCAGGAACCCGGCGCAGAGCGCCAGCGCCGCCAGCCCGATGCCCGGCCCGGCGATCGCCGCGGCCGTCACCAGCGCACCCTCGAGCGGCTCCGTCCGCAATCGGTGCCGCTGCTCGCGCAGGCAGACCGAGTACTGGATGGCGAAATCCACGGCCAGGCCGATGAACAGCACGGCGAAGGCGATGGACAGCGGGTTGTACGGTCCGACCACCAGCGCGCCGAAGGCCGCCGTCACCACCAGCCCCAGCACCAGCACCACCAGCATCGGCAGGATCAGCCGCATCGAGCGCAGCCCGAGCCAGAGCAGCGCCGCCACCGAGAGCAGCGACAGGATGTTCTCGGCGATGGCGCCGCCGAAGACGGTGGAGAACTCCTCGTCCCGGATCACCGGGTTGCCGGTGAGCCGCACCGTCACGCCGCTCTCGGCCGTCAGGTCGAGCCGCGCCACGGCCTCGCGGATGGCGGCGATGGCGGCCGCGGCCGGCGCCAGGCCGGAATAGTCGAGTGCGGGCTGCACCAGCACGAAGCGGCGCAGCGCCAGCGCGGAGGGCTCCCGGCCGGTGAACAGCCGCGCCCAGTCGAGCGGCGCCACGCGCCCGGCCAGCGCCGCCTCCGCCGCGGCGCCGAGTTCACCGAGCGCATTGGTGAGCTGCGCCGTGTCCAGCGTGAGGTCGCGCTTCTCCATGCCCTCGGCGATCAGCTCGAGCGCCCGGCCCACGCCGCGCAGGTTGGGGTCGGCCGCCAGCGTCCCCAGCATGGCCTGGGCGGCGATGATGCGCTCGGTCGCGCTGCGCACCTCGGCCTCGTCGGGGTAGAGCAGCGCGCTGCGGCGGAACACCGGGTCCTCGTCCGGCCGCGCGACGCTGCGCAGCCGGCCCGGTGTGCGCCGCAGCGCCTCGGCCAGCGCGGCGGCGGCGCGCTCCGCGGCGTCGGGCGTGACGCCGTCGACGACCACGGCGATCACCCCGTCGCGCTGCGGGAAGGCCGCGTCGATCGCCCGCTCCGCCTGGCGCCAGGGCAGGTCGGCGGGGAACATGCGCATGGCGTCGGTGTCGAGCGCGAAGCGCGTCGCCAGCACCCAGCAGGAGGCGATGCCGAGCAACGCGGAGACCAGTAGCGTAACGGCCGGCCGCCGGACGCTGGCGGCGGCCAGCACGGCCGCGATGCGGCCCATCAGCCCGGCCCGCGCCTCGGCCTCGGCGCGCGGATCGGCAGGGGCGGTCGGGCGGTTCAGCATGGTGGTCAAGGGCGCGGCGGCCTTTTCGGCAAATCGCCGTGGTTATAGGGGAAGAGGCGGGACGGCGTCGCGCGGCCTTTACCCTCGCGGCGGTCCGCGATAGTCGGCCGGGCGCGGCGTCCGGCACCAGTCCCGGACCGAACCGCAGCGGGCGTGGCGGGATGCCGCGCAAGGGCCGCGATGTTCCCCTCCCCCTCACCCCCGCCAGCGCTTCCCGCTCAGGCGCCCGGCGCGTGATCGGCGGCGCTTTCGGCGCGCTTGGCCAGGGCGTGGTGCGCCTGCTGGACCTGCCGGCACGGATGCTTGACACCGCGGCGCTGCTGCGCCGGGCCGGCGGCACCGCGCCGCTTGCGCCGCATGACGCGGAAGCGCCGCTCGGCGTGCTGCTGGAGGATTACCGCCGGCATGCCAGCCTCAGCCTCGCCGGCTGCTTCGCCGCGCGCTTCGACATCGCACGCCTGCTCGGCAACCTCGGCGCGCTGGCCGCGCGGGAGGCACGCGAGCCGGCGATCCTGGCAGCGCCGGTGGAGCGGCCGATCTTCATCACCGGCATGCCGCGCAGCGGCACCACCTTCCTGCACAGGCTGCTGGCCGAGGATCCGGAAAACCGCTCGCCGGCGGTGTGGGAGACCGTGTACCCGCTGCCACGGCGCGCCGACGACCTGCCGGCGCGCCGCATCGCCACGGTACGCCGCCAGCTCGCCGCCTTCGCGCGCATGGCACCCGGTTTCGCCGCCGTGCACCCGATCGATGCGGTCGCGCCGCAGGAATGCAGCGAGATCACCGCACATGTGTTCCGCAGCTTCCGGTTCGAGACGACGCACCACATTCCCGACTACCGCACCTGGCTGCGCGCCGCCGACCACGTGCCGGCCTACCGCTTCCACCGGCGCTTCCTGCAGCATCTGCAGCACACGGATGGCCGGGCGCGGCGCTGGATGCTGAAATGCCCGGACCACGTGTTCACGCTGGCGGCGCTGCGCCGGGTCTATCCGGATGCGCGGCTGATCGTCCTGCACCGCGACCCGGTGGAGGTGCTCGCCTCGGTCGCCGGGCTCACCGCCATCCTGCGCCGGCCGTTCACGGCCCGGCTTGATCGCGCGGCGATCGGCCGGCAGGTGCTGGGCGACTGGGCGGAGGGCGCGGCGGCCATGCTGCGGGCCGACGAGGACGTCCTCCTTCCCGCGGACCAGGTTGCGCACCTGCGGTTCCGCGACCTGACGTCGGCGCCGATGGCGACGCTGGAGCCGCTCTACGAGCGCTTCGGCCTGGCGCTGGCGCGCGGCGCCCGCCGGCGCGCATTCGCGAGTTGCCGCGCGGCGGCTATGGCGGCGTCATACCAACGCGCGTTGATGTTGACACATCAACGCCCTCAGACGCCGGGCGCCGCGCATCCGCGCGGCTTGGCTTCGCGCCATTGGGCGCGGGCCGCGTCCGCGGCCTCGGCGCGCCATCCGGCGCGCCGCATGGGGCAGCCTTTGACCGAGTTGGTATCACACACCGCCTGTCCGAGCATGGCATCGACGCTGCCGCCGCGCGTCCCCGCTTCGCCGAATATGTCCGGCGGTTCGGCGTGGGCGGCTGAACGTCGCGTCTGCGGCGTGCCGGCGTTCCTTCTTGTCGGTCGCCTACTTCTTGTCGGTCGCCTACTTCTTGTCGGTCAGCGTCCGGATCTCGTCCATCGCCTCGGCGAAGCGCTTGTTCAGCACCGACAGCGCCTCGTTGCTCGAGGTCTGGATGAGGTCGGCCAGCTCCTTCATGTTGCCGACCGCCTTCTCGTAGGCGCCCTTCATCACCTCGGCCTGCTTCGCCGCCGAGCTCTGCGGATCCTGCGTGGCGATCTGCTGCATGGACTGGGTCAGCTCCGACATGCCCTGCTGCAGGATCTCCATGTGCCGGCGGGCGATCGCCTGGGCACCCTCGAGCGCCACCCGGTTGGCCTGCGACAGCGCTTCCAGGTTGCGCCGCTGCGCGGCGGCCAGCGCCTCCAGATCCGGCATCATCGGCAGGCGGAAATCCGCCAGCATGCGCATCATGTCCATGTCAGGCTTCTCGGCCATCGCTGCCTCCGCGTCCATCGTCCCGCAATGGGCAATCCTCCCATGCGCAACGGCTGAGGTCAAAGTGCGTGGTAGGCTGCGACAACCGCCCACGCGAAGGTGTGGAGCGTGGAAAGCGGCACCACGCTACGGCTCCGGGTCGATGCGGAGGCTGCGCGCCACCTGCCCCGCCCGGTCCAGCGCGCGGTCCAGCGCGGCCATGGTCGCGCCGAGATCGGGGCTGCCATCCTGGGTCCAGGCGCGCACGGTCGCCAGCCACACCGCCGTCAGCCCCTTCACCCGCAGCAGCCCGAGCGGTCCGGGCGCCGCCGGCACCTCGGCGGCCTCCAGCATCCACGCCATGGAGCGCGGCAGCGCGGCAAGCAGCGCCAGCGCCACCAGCGGATCGCGCCGCAGGTCCTCGAACAGCCGCAGCAGGCCGGCGCGATGCGGCTGCATGGCATCGATCCGGCGCATCAGCACGTCGAAGACCCGGTCGCGCGCCAGGCCGCCCTGCCCCGGCACGGTGCCGGCCAGCACCTGCTGGTCGGCGACCTGGCCGTGCAGGCGGAGCAGGTGCAGCGGCGTCGGGCAGCGCGCGCGCAGCACCGCCGCCGGCACGCGGGAGGCCGCGGCGACGCCGGCCATCGACAGCCCATCCCAGCCGCGCTCCGCCACCACCTGCCAGAGGCCCGAGACAAGGCGGACGTCGATCGGATCGGGGGCTTCGGTCATGCGCTGGCACCTGGGGTGGCGCCGCATGGGCGGAAGGGGCGGGGCATGCGCATCAGCCCGCGAGTTCGCGCGAGCGCGCCGTGGCCGCGGCAATGGCGCGGTCCATCAGCGCGGGCCAGGCCTCCGGCGCCATCAGCACGTCCAGCGCGCGCTCCGTCGTGCCCTTCGGCGAGGTGACGGCGCGGCGCAGCGCCGCCGCATCCTCCGCGCTGGCGGCCAGCAGGGCGCCGGAGCCGGCCACCGTGGCGCGGGCCATGCGGCGGGCGAGATCCGGCGGCAGGCCCTGGGCGCGCGCCGCCGCCTCCATCACCTCGGCCAGCAGGAAAACATAGGCCGGCCCGCCGCCGGAGACCGCCGTGACCGGATCGAGCCAACCCTCCTCCTCGGCCCAGGCGACCTCCCCCACCGCGGCGAGGAGCCTGTCCACCAGCCCGCGCTGCGCCGCCGTGACGCCGGGGCCTGGATAGGCGACGGTGAAGCCTTGGCGGACCGCAGCCGGGGTGTTCGGCATGGCACGCACCACCGCGGCGGCGCCGCCCAGCAGTGCGCGCATGCCCGCCAGGTTCTTCCCCGCCATGATCGAGAGGAAGACCGTGCCCGGCCCGGCGAGGCGGGCATAGGCCGGCAGGGTCGCCGCCGCCTCCTGCGGCTTGATCGCCAGGATCACGGCGGCGGGGGCGAAGCCCGGGGGGATAGCGGCGGCCTCGGGCACGGCGGCGAGGCCGGGCCTGCCGCCCAGGGCGTCCCGCGCCGGGGCATGGGGTTCGACCACGACGACCTCGGAGGTGCCGCGCTCCATCCAGCCGGCGAGCATGGCACCACCCATCCGTCCGCAGCCGACCAGGAGGAGGGGGGGAAGGGCGGCTTCGGTCATGGGGTTCTCCTCCCTGCCGGTTCCGGAGGAATACGCCGGTGTGCAGGTGGCGGACAAATACCCTGCCGGCCGGGAGGGGGAAGGGGGCGGCGCAGGCGGTAACCGATCGGACGCACACGGCATTTCGGGCTGGCCCGCGCAACCGGCACGCTGCGCTCCTCACTCCTCCAGGTTTACCATCCAGGTCACGCCGAAGCGGTCCTTCACCACGCCAAAGGCGGGCGACCAGAAGGTCTTCTCCAGGGGCATCACCACCTCCCCGCCCTCGGCCCCGCCCTCGGCCAACGCGCCGAAGATCCGATCAGCCGTGGCCCGGTCCCGCGGCATCAGGGACAGCGCGAAGCCGTCGAACCGCGCGGCACCCGAGCATCGGCCGTCCGAGGCCATGATGGTGTTCCCCGCGACGGTGAAGGAAGCATGCATCACCTTCTCGGCCGAGCCGGGCGGGTTGTGCTGCGGCTCCGGGCTCTCCTTGAAGCGCATCATCGCCGTGACCTCGGCGCCGAGCGCCTCGCGGTAGAAGCCGAGCGCCTCTTCCGCGCGGCCTTCGAAGAACAGGTAGGGCTGGATTTGCACGGCGGTCCCTTCCGCTGTTTTACTAATCCATACGGTTAAGTTTTTGCCCGCGACGCGTCAATCGCCGGCTCCGCACTAACCCGTGAGGTGTCGCCGCTGCGCCGCCAACAGCCGCGGCAGCAGCCCCTCCACCGGCCCTGCCAGGACCGAGACGGCCCAGCCCGCCCCCGCCGCGAGCACCACCGCCGGCCCGCTCGGCACATCCAGGTGGTACGATACCAGCAGCCCCGCCACCGAGGCCGCCACGGCCAGCACCACCGCCGCCACCGCCATCCCGCCGACGCCGCGCGACCAGTGCCGCGCCGCGATCGCCGGCAGCATCATCAGCCCCACCGCCATCAGCGTGCCCAGCGCCTGGAAGGCGGCGATCAGGTTCAGCACCAGCAGCGCCATGAAGGAGAGGTGCCACCAGGCGCCCCCTGCGCCCACGCTCGCCCCGAAGGCGGGGTCCAGGCATTCCAGCACCAGCGGCCGCCAAGCGAAGGCAAGCACGCCGAGGGTCAGCGTCGCCACCCCCGCCATCAGCAGCAGGGCCGCGTCGTCCACGCCAAGCGCGCTGCCGAACAGGATCTGGTTCAGCTCCAGCCCGCCGCCGCGCCAGGATACCAGCGCCACGCCGAGCGCCAGCGCCACCAGGTAGAGCGCGGCGAAGGAGGCATCCTCCCGCCCCCCCGTGGCGCGCGAGAGGGCGCCGGCCCCGACGGCCACCACCAGCCCCGCCACCAGCCCGCCGATCGCCAGCGCCGGCACCGACAGCCCCGCGATCAGGAAGGCGACGGCGACGCCGGGCAGGATGCCGTGCGCCAGCACATCCGCCGTCAGGCTCATCCGCCGCAGCACGAGGAAGACGCCGAGCGGCGGCGCGGCAACGGAAAGGGCGAGACAGCCAACCAGGGCACGCCGCAGGAAGCCGAATTCGAGGAAGGGATCGAGCAGCACCGGGCAAGCTCCGCCAGGCCGGCAGGGTCAGGCCGCGCTGGCGCGCAGCGGCCGGCCGCAAGCGGCCGCGTCCGTGGCCCAGGCCTCCGCCATCATGCGGGCGCGCAGGCGGTTGGGTGCGGTCAGCACGGCCTCGGTCGGGCCCCAGCCGAGGCCCTCCCGCGCCAGCAGCAGGGTGTCCGGAAATTCGCGCCGCACCAGATCGAGGTCGTGCAGCACGGCGATCACCGTCCGCCCCTCGCCATGCCAGCGCCGCACCACGCCGAGCAGGTCGGCCACCGTGCGCGCATCGAGGGCGTTGAACGGCTCGTCCAGCAGGATCACCGGCGCGTCCTGCAGCAGCAGCCGGGCGAACAGCACGCGCTGGAACTGCCCGGCCGAGAGGCTGCCGATCGGCCGCGCCCCGAAGCCGCCGAGGCCCACCGCCTCCAGCGCCAGCGCGGCGCGCGCCTGGCCCTCGCGCGGCACCGCGCGGAACGGGCCGGTCTCGGCCCAGAGGCCCAGCAGCACGACGTCGCGGCAGGTGACGGGAAAGCCGCGGTCGATCGCCGCCTGCTGCGGCAGCAGGGCGATGCCGGCGGGGCGGGGCAGGCCCTCGATGCGGCCGGATTGTGGGCGGTGCAGCCCGGCAAGTGCACGCAGCAGCGTGGTCTTGCCGGCGCCGTTCGGGCCGACCACGGCGGTAAGGCTGCCCGGCGCGAAGCGGCCTGAGAGGTGGTGCACCGCTGGGCGGCGATCGTGGCAGATGGTGAGGTCCGAAAGCCGGATCTCGGACGGGGCCGGGTTCATGCGGCCATGGCCCAGGCCACACCGAGCCAGAGCAGGGCGGCGAGCCCGGCCGCGAGAAACAGGCGGCTTCCGGCTCCAGCGGAGAGGGCGAGCGGGTTGGAGAGCATGTTATAGCATTACGGTGCGGCCGGGCTGAGGGCAAGGCGCGGGCGCCACGGCAACAGGGCAATCGGGTGAAGGAGTGCGTGACAAACCGCCAGGACCCTGAATCGAGGCTCCCTCGATTCGCTTGCGGGGGACATCCACGGATGCATCATCCCGGACCGATGGGGAGGTCTTCGAGGCGACGGTCTTTCCGAGCCATTGCAGAGACCCGCCGGACAGCCGCCAGGCTGGCAAGGTGATCTCTCCGCTCGATGGGGTGCTGCTGCTGGCCCTGCTTGCGACCCTGGCGGGGGCGGAAGCGTTCACCGACATCGCCCGGTTCGGCGAGAAGAAGCTGGCCCTGTTGCGGCGGTTCCGCCCGTTCAAAGCCGGCACGCCGCCGCACGACCGGATCGGCGACATCTTCGCGGCACTGGATGCCGCGCAGTTTCAGCGCTGCTTCATCGCCTGGGTCGCTGCGGTGACGGGCATGCCCGCCGAGGTGATCGTCATGGACGGCAAGACCGCGCGCCGATCCGGCCGCAAGAGAGACGATCAGGCGCCGATCCACATGGTGTCCGCTCTCGCCGCCCGCCAGCGCCTCGTGCTCGGCCAGGTCAAGGCGGCGGACAAGTCCAACGAGACCACGGCAATCCCCAGGTTGCTGACCATGCCGGCCATCGAGGGCGCGATCGTGACGACCGACGCCATGGGCTGTCAGCGCGGGATCGCCCGGACGATACGCGCCCGCAAGGCCGACGACGTGCTGGCCCTGAAGGGCAACCAGGGCTCGCTGCGCGCCGACGTCGAACTGTTCGCCGCGGATCAGCCGCGGATCAGAAGGCGCGTGACTTCGCCGACACACAGGTCACCCGCGACACCACCGTCGATGGCGACCATGGCCGGATCGAAACCCGCACCACGACGGTGCTCCATGATGTCGCATGGCTGCAGGAACGACATGACTGGCCGGGTCTGCAAGCGGTCGTCATGGGTGAGAGCAGCCGCGAGAGCAGCGGCAGAACCGAGCATTGAGACACGGTTCTATCTCGCCTCGCTGGTCCTGATCGCGGCCCTGACGGGACCGGTCGTGCGCCGCAAGCTCGCCGGCTGGAGCCCAGACCATCTCAACAGCCTGCTCGGCCCTGTTTCGCAACAGGATGGATTCGGGGCCCTGGCCGCCCGAGGCGCTGCGGGCCGCGCACGGCCCCCACGGCGCGATGGTGCGGCGCCGCCTCGGCGACGGGCGCGCGCGTCATCCTCGGCAGCGCCTTCACGCCCTTCGCCGGCCTCGACGGCGGCAGCGCGATCTCCTGCCAGGTCCACCGCGAATTCTCGCCGGCCTTCGGCCGGGCGATCGTCGCGCTGCGCCGGGATCTCCACGGCCCGATTGCGGCCCCCAGGGTCGCCTCCTTCGACGGGCCGGATGACCATCTGCGCGTCGCGGGTTGGATCGACCGCCTCCTGGATTCGGGCTGAAGGCCGGCCGGCATCCCGGACCCGGCCTACCCCGCGCCGCGCCGTGCCAGCAGCGCCGCGCAGCCCAGGGCCGCCAGCGAGAAGGCCAGCCCCGTGCCGAACACCGCCGCGTGGCTCTCCCCGGTCCAGGCGAAGACCCCGGCCAGGGCGAAGCCCACCACCGTCTGCACCACCGCGAAGGCCGCCGTGCAGCGCACCCAGAGCCTGGAGGCGGCCGCCGGCGCGGGCGCGATGGCCCGCGTCACGGAGAGCATCACCGCCGTCACCCCCACCGCGGCGAAGCCGGAGACGATCGCCGCCGGCCCCATCAGCCAGGGCGGCGTCGGCAGCGCCAGGGCCAGCGCCAGCGCCTGCGCCGCCAGCCACAGCAGCAGCGCCGGCAGCCCGCCGATGCGGTCCACCGCGCGGCCGCTCAGCACGCTGCCCAGCACCCCGCCGATCCCGAAGAGCAGCCAGACCGCCGCGCCGAATTCCACGCCGAGCCCGCGGCCACGCGCCGCCAGGTCGGCCAGGTAGACCATCGGCGGCACCATGCCGGCGCCGTGCAGCCCATGCGTCAGCACCACCAGGTGCCGGCCCGGCGGCAGCGCCTCCGCCGGCGCGCCGCGCGGGGCCAGCGCCATCTCCGGCCAGCGCGGATGCGCGAAGGCCCAGAGCAGCGCGGCCAGCGCGGCGAGGCCCAGCCAGGTGGCCGGCACGCCCAGGGTGAGCAGCAACGGCACCGCCGCCGCGCCGAGCGCGATGCCGACGCCGACGCCGCCGATCACCACCCCGCCCGCCGTGCCGCGCCGCGCCGCAGGCACGCTGGCCTGCGTCGCCGGCCCGGCCAGCGCCATGAGGAAGCCGCCCGCCACGCCGGCCAGAGTCCGCCACCCCATCAGCCACCAGAAGCCGCCATTCCAGGCGCAGGCGGTCAGCGCCACCACGATCAGCGCCATGCCGAGATCGAGGGTGCGCGGCACGCCGAGCCTGAGCGCCACCGCATGCCCGCCCAGCGCGCCGATCAGGTAGCCGAGCAGCGCCGCGGCGCCGAGCAGCCCGGCCTCGCCGCCATCCACCCAGCCCGCCGCGACCATGGCCGGGAACAGCGGCACATAGGCGAAGCGCGCCAGGCCGTTGCCCGAGGCCGTCGCCGCGGCGCCGGCGAGGGCGGGGCGGAGGAAGCCCGCGCTCAGCGGGACGGCGCCGCCTCGCGCAGGAAGTCCAGCAGCAGCGCCGCCGCCCGCTCCGGCTGCTCCTGCTGCACCCAGTGGCCGGCGCCGTCGATCAGGTGCACGCCGCGCATGCTGGTGCAGGCGGTGCCGTTCATGCGTTCCAGCGCGCCCGGCGTCTGGTGGATGCCCCAGTCGCTGCTGCCGGCGATGAACAGCGAGGGCTGCGCGATGGCACGGCCGGCGAAGATCTCCAGGTCCGCGGTGAAGCGGCCGGTGGTGCGCACGCGGTACATCTGCAGCCCGCCCTGGAAGCCGTTGCGCCCGTACTCGCCGGCGTACACGGCAAGCTCCGCCTCCGGCAGCCAGCGGTTGGCGGCGACGTGGTCCGCCGTGGGCATGTGGTGCGCCACCGTCTCCGCCATCGTCTCGCCGGCGTCCATGATGTAGTAGGTCGGCATCCGCGACAGCTCCTCCGCCGTCCAGCCGGCGAGGGGGAAGGGCCGGTTGTCCGGCCAGTCGGCGCTCTTGTGGTGGTAGTAGGCGCGCAGGAAGGCGTGCACGCCCTGGCGGCAGCGCCACATGTCGTCATTGGCCGGGCGCGTCGAGTAGTACCACTGGTAGTGCTTGCGCGGCCGCGGCAGGGCCAGCATCGCCGCGTGCACATCCGGCGCGGCCGGGCGCGGGCCCTCGCCCATCAGGATCGCCGGCGGGCCGGAGAAGGGCGCGCTCATCAGCGCGACGGCCGGGAAAAGGTCGGGCCGCATCAGCGCCGACCAGGCCGCGACCGAGGCGCCGAAATCATGCCCCACCACCGCGGCCACGCGCTCATGCCCGAGCGCGCGGACGAGGCCGATGGCGTCGCGCACCATGTTCACCGGGCGGAAGGGCGAGAGGTCGGTGTCGTAGTCGGCGCTCCAGCCCGTGGTGCGGCCGTAGCCGCGCAGGTCGGGTGCCACGACGTGGTAGCCCGCTTCCGCCAGCGCCGGCATGACCTTGCGCCAGGAATAGGCGATCTCCGGGAAGCCGTGCAGCAGCAGCACCAGCGGCCGCCCGGCCTCGCCGGCCTCAAGCAGGTGCACGCGGAGGCCGTTGATGCCGTCCACGAAGCGGGCGCGGATGCTCGCCGGCAGGACGCTCGCATCGAGCGGCAGCAAGGGTGCGTCGGTCATGGCGGGCCTCGGAGGATGGGCTGCCATGGAAGCGGCGCAAGGTTGCCGGCGCAAGCACCGGCGCGCCGTGGCCGGACCGGCTGCCGCGGCGCGGTACATCCCGGGCGCGGCGACGGGACGAAGCCCGCTCCGCAGCCGCCGCGTCAGATCAGCGGGTCGGGCGCGACCGTGCTCGTGATGATGTTGTCGATCATGATCGGTGGGAAAACCGTGGTCTGCGGAATGGTGATGTCGAAGGGCTGCTGCGGCCCCGTCGAAATCTTGGTGATCACCACGAAGTCCACGCCCGCGATGCCAAGATCGACCTTGGTTCGTGCCGTGCCGACGCTGAGGGTTTGTGTCGAGGCCACCTGGCCGTCGAGGAAGGCGTCCACCCTGAAGGTCACGCTCTCGTGGAAGGCGGCAGCGAAGGCCGCGCGCTTGAGGGTGAAGGTGCCGTGCGGCGCGTCGATGTCAGGGTTGGAAAAGAAGCCGAGATTGCCCAGCACGACCGAGTTGGCCAGCAGCGCCCCATTGCCCCTGGCCTCGGAGGCGCCGCCGAAGCCGCCCGTGGCCGAGAAGGTGTCGTAGGCGTCCCGTCCGGCCTGCAAGCCGCCGCGCAGCCCGCTGCCATCGGTGCCGACCAGCGTCAACGCTTCGAAGGACGAGGTGATCGAAAGCGGCGAGATGTTATCGAATTTGAATTTGTTCCGTACTCTCATGGTCGAACTCCCGGCTGGATCCTGACCTTACGAACGCCCATCGCGGGTGTGCAATAGTGCTGGTCCGCAACACACGGCGGTGGCTGCGTCCAGCGCCACGGCTTGACAGACCGCCAAGTCCATGGCGGCAGCACGCGTCTGCCCTCCGCCCAGGCTTCCTGAGAGACCCATGCCCGACACCGCCCCAGCCAGCCCCTTGTCCACCGCCCCCCCCGCCATCGAGACCCGCGTCACCCGCCTGCTCGGCATCCGCTACCCGATCGTGCAGGGCGGCCTTGCGCGCGTCGCCTTCGCCGACCTCGCCGCCGCGGTCTCCAATGCCGGCGGGCTCGGGCAGATCGCCGTCGCCGGCCTCGACGGGCCGGAGGGGCTGCGCGCCGAGATCCGCAGGTGCCGCAGCCTCACCGACAAGCCCTTCGCGGTGAATTTCCCGATCGGGCGGACCGACATCTGGCCGCTGCTCGATGCTGCGCTGGACGAGGGCGTGCGCATCATCGCGCTCACCGCCGGCAACCCCGCGCCCTACCTGAAGCGCTGCGGGGAGGTGGGGGCGAAGACCCTAGTGCTGACCGCCGGGCCGGAACTGGCGCGGAAGGCCGAGGCCGGCGGCGCCGACATGGTGGCGACGGTGGGCTTCGAGGGCGGCGGCCATATCGGCCGCACCGACGAGACGACGATGGTCATGGTCCCGCGCACGGTGGCGGCGGTGAAGATCCCCGTCCTTGCCTCGGGCGGCATCGCCAACGGCGCGGGGCTGCTGGCGGCGCTGGCGCTCGGCGCCGAGGGGGTGGAGATGGGCACGCGCTTCGTCGCGACCCGCGAAGCGCACGCGCATGACGCCTACAAGGCGGCGCTGGCCGCGGCACAGCCGGCCGACACGGTGCTGATCAAGCGCAGCCTGGGCATGCCGGGCCGCGTGCTGAACTCGCCCTATGCGCAGCGCATCCTCGCCGCCGAGCATGACGGCACCCCGCGCGAGGCGCTGGTCGCCATGATCCGCGGCGAGATGAACGCCCTCGGCACCGACGGGGGCGACCTCGAGAATTCCTATGTCTGGGCCGGCCAGTGCGTCGGGCTGATCGACGCGGTGGAGCCCGCCGGCCACGTCGTGCGCCGCATGGCGGCCGAGGCCGCGGAGGGCATGCGCCGGCTGCGCGCCCTGGTGCCGGCATGACCGACCCGGCGACCCTCCCGGCGACAGCGCTGGCCGGCCTCCATGCAGCCGGCGCGCTCTCGCCGGTCGAGGCGCTGGAGGCGGTGCTGGCGCGCATCGCGCGGGTCAACCCGGCGATCAACGCCATCGTCGCGCTGGATGAGGCCGGCGCGCGGGCCGCGGCGGCGGCGAGCGCGGCGCGCTGGCGCGATGGCGTGCCGCTCTCGGCGCTGGATGGCGTGCCGATCACGGTGAAGGACAACATCGCCGTCGCCGGCCTGCCCTGCGCCTGGGGCAGCCCGCTGCTGCGGGATTTCGTGCCGGAGCGCGACGAGCTTCCCGTCGCCCGCTGCCGCGCCGCCGGCATGGTGATCCTCGGCAAGACCAACGTCCCGGAATTCACCCTGCAGGGCTATACCGCGAACGCGGTGCACGGCGTCACGCGCAACCCGTGGAACAAGGCGCTGACGCCGGGCGGCTCCTCCGGTGGCGCGGTGGCGGCGGTGGCCGCGGGGCTCGGGCCGCTCGCACTCGGCACGGATGGCGGCGGGTCGATCCGCCGGCCCTGCTCGCACACCGGGCTGGTGGGGCTGAAGCCCTCCATCGGGCGGGTGCCGCGCTGCGACGGGCTGCCGGCCATCCTGCACGACTGCGAGGGGGTCGGGCCGATCGCGCGCACCACCGCCGACTTGGTGGCGCTGCTGGGCGTGATCGCGCCGCCCGATGCACGCGATCCGGCCTCCCGCACCATGGCGCCCTTCGCCGTGCCGCCGGCCGCGCCGCGGCTGCGCATCCTGTTCGTGCCGCGCTTCGGCGCGCATCCCGTCGATCCCGAGATCGCCGAGCGGGTGGAAGCGGCGGCGCATCGCCTCGCGGTGCTGGGCCATGCCGTGGAGGAGGGTGCGGCGCCCTTCGACATCGACGCGCTGAACCCGATCTTCGGCGCCATCGGCGCCGCCGGCCTTGCCTGGCTGCTGGATGACCGCTTCCCCGGCGCCGCGCCCGAGGCGCCGATGCTGCGCGAGATGGCCGAGGCCGGGCGCACCCTGCCGGCGGCGCGGCTGTTTGCCGCGCTCGCGGGCGTCGCCGCCTTCCGCCGGCGCATGGCGGCCTTCTTCGGCAGCGGCTGGGACGCGATCCTGACGCCCGCCGCCGCCGCCCTGCCCTGGCACGCGGCGGAGGTCGCGCCGGCGACGATCGACGGCCAGGCGGTCGGGCCGCGCGGCCATGCGGTGTTCACCAACTTCGCCAACCTCGCCGGCCTGCCGGGCATCGCCCTGCCCTGCGAGGCAGGCACGACGGGCCTGCCCATCGGCTTCCAGCTGGTGGGGCCGGCGGGCTCGGACGGGCTGCTCTGCGCCGTGGCGGCGGAGTGGGAGCGGGCGGAACCCTGGGCCGGGCGCTGGCCCGCGCCCGCCTGACGGCGCGCAAGCAGGGAAGGAGGACGGGATGCGCATCGCCATCATCGGCATATGCTGCGCCGGGGGCTGCGCGCCCCTGTCCGGACGCCCGACCGGACGGCTGCCGGCATGGCGCGCGCCGTTTCCGTCACGCCGGCTTTCCCGCACATCCGCGCCGCCTCGGCACGCCCCGCCGCGATCCTGATCAAGCGGGCGCGGACCAAACGAGGGCGTTCAGGGCAGCACCACCACCGTCACGCTGCGCGCCTGGGGCACCGCGACGCCGCCGCGGCTGAAGGCGGCGCGGCGGGCCTCGGCGCGGATGCGGTCGCGCTCCACGCCGAGCCGGGCCATCGCCTCGGCGACCGCGCGGGCACGGCGCGCCGCAAGCTGCAGCCCGGTCTGCGCCC
>JAIEOP010000224.1 GCA_019750465.1 Acetobacteraceae bacterium
GGCGCGCCGCGAGGCGGCGGAGCGGGCGGCCGCCGCGCGGGCGACGCGCGAGGCCCAGGTCGCGCGGGATCGGCTGGCGGTGGACTTCGCCTGCCGCAACTGGGCCTTCGAGGGCCGCGGCGCGGCCGACCTCGTGCCGGACGAGACCTGTGACGACGGCCAGCGCACGGCCCTCCGCTACCTCGGCAACCGCCAGGTGCCGAGCGTCTTCACGGTGGACGCCTCCGGCGCCGAGCAGTCGGTGCAGGTGGTGGCCCGCCCGGCGAACGGTCCGGGGCATGCCCCGGACGGGCTGCGCGGCATCTGGTGGATCGTGCCCGGGGTGCACCGCGAACTGCGCCTGCGGCTGCCCGGCGGCGCAGTGCTCGCGGTCTACAACCGCGCCTACGACCCGGTCGGCCGCGACCCGGGGACCGGGACGACGCACCCCGACGTGGTGCGGGAGCTCGCGGGGACGGGGCGGCGATGACCGAGGACCGCGGCGCCCCCGACACGACCGGCCGGCGGCTGCTCACGCAGAAGCAGACCTACGCGGCATCGATCCTGGGCGCCGCGGCGCTGATCGCCTTCGTCTTCTGGCGCCACCCGAGGAACGAACCGCCGGAGCCGCCGCAGCCGGCGGGCGGGATCGGGCGCCGCGTCACCTTCGACGCGCCGCAGCCGCCGCCGGCGACGCCGCCGGCCGAGCCGGTCGCCTTCGCGCTCCCTCCCCCGCCCCCGCCGCCCCAGCTCGCCTCGGCCCCGACGCAGGCGGCATCCGGGCCGCGGGCACCGCGGATGATGTCCTACGCCGTCACGCCCCCTCCCCGGGCCGACGACCGCTCCGGCGCGGAAGGCGGCGGCCGGGGCGCCGTCACGGGCGGGCCGGAGGCAGATCCGGCCCGGCGCGGCACCTCCGTGGCCTTCCGCGGCACGGCAATCGCCGGTGCCCGGGCGGGCGCTCCGCTCGATACGACGCTGGTTCTGATGCCCGGCGTCTACCGTTGCACCCTCGACACCGCGGTCAGCAGCGAGCGGCCTGGCCCGTTCTTCTGCCACGTCACGCAGGACTGGCTCTCGCCGGCCGGCGTCCGGCTGATGGAGGCCGGCACCCGCATCCAGGGGAGCTACGAGAGCCACGTCGCGCCCGGCCAGAGCCGGATCCTCTCCCTCGCGGCGACGGGCTGGACGCCGCAGGGCGTGCCCGTCCCCCTTGGCGCGCCGGTCGGAGACGCGCTCGGCCGCATCGGCATGGACGGCGCCGTGGACCGCCACTTCTGGGAGCGCTTCGGCGGCGCGGTGTTCCTCATGCTGTCCGGCAGCGCGATCAGCGTCGCGCAGGGCGCGGTGCAGGCCGCGCTCGCCCGCGGGGACAACAACACCTACCTCAACCTCCAGACCGGCGGCGTGCAGGGCGCCGTCGCCTCGGTGCTGCGCGACAGCATCAACATCCCGAACACGGTCACAAAGAACCAGGGCGAGGAGATCGCCATCCTCGTCACGCAGCCCGTCGATTTCTCCGACGCCTACCGGCTGAGGCTCCGCTGATGCTGGCGGGCGAGGCGACGCTGCTGCGGCTGCTGGAGCCCTTCGCGGCGGCGCTCGCGCGGCCCGGCACGCGGGAGATCGTGGTGAACCGCCCCGGCCGCTTCGGGGTGGAGGGTGAGGACGGCTGGACCTGGCACGACGCGCCGGAGCTGACCTTCGCGCGGCTGGATGCGATCCTCACCCTCGCCGCCTCGCGCACCTCGAAGCGCGTCGGCCCGGACCGCCCCTCGGCCTCCTCCGTGCTGCCGGGCGGCGAGCGGATCATGGGCGCCCGGCCCCCGGCCGCGCCGCCGGGCACGATCACGCTCGCGATCCGGCGCCGGGCGAAGGACTTCACGCCCACCCTCGAATGGCTCGAGGAGCGCGGCTACTTCGCCGCCGTGCCCGGCCGCGGCGCGGCCTGGTGGCGGGCGGCGGTCGAGGCGGGGCGGACGATCCTCGTCGCCGGCGCCATCGGCTCCTCGAAGACCACCTTCGCCGAGGCGCTCATCCGCGCCGTCCCCGCCGACCGGCGCCTCGTGACGATCGAGGACACGCCCGAGTGGATGGACCTGCCGCACGAGAATTGGTCGCCCCTCTACTTCGACGGGGAGCGTCGCACGGCGACCGACTGCCTCCAGGACGCGATGCGGCTGCGGCCGGACTGGCTGCCCTTCCAGGAACTGCGCGGCGCCGAGGCCTGGGCCTTCCTGCGCGCTCGCGTCCTCGGCCACCCCTCCGTCACCACGATCCACGGCGCCGACCCCGCCGCCGCGATCGAGGCGGCGGCGCTGATGGTGCGGCAGAGCCCGGAGGGCCGCTCGCTTGAGGCCGCCACGGTGCACGGCCTGCTCCGCCAGCACGTGGACCTGGTCGCGCACTGCGCCCGCGATCCCTACCGCCTGACGGCGGTGATGGAGGTGCGGCCGTGATGCGGCGGGGCGCGCTGCTGGCCGGTGCCCTCGGCGCGGCGGCGCTCGCCGCGGTGCCGGTCGCCTCGGCCACCTACCTCTCGCTCACTGGGCTCGGGGCGCACCCCTACTTCGCCGCCGCCGGCCTCTGGACGAAGGCGACCGCCTGGACGCTCTACGCGCCGCAGGCTGGGGCGAACTGGTGGGCCGCGGTCACCGTCGGCCTGTCGGGCTTCCTCGGCCTCGCGCCGCTGCTGCTGGCAGGGACCGCGGCCGTTGCGGTGCGGCGCCGCGGCGGGCGGCCGCTGCACGGCGAATCCCACTTCGCGACCCGGCGCGAGGCGGAGGCGGGCGGCATCACCTTCGCACCCCGGCCGGTCCCCGACGGCATCCTCCTCGGGAAGTGGGGCCGCGGCCCCTTCGCGCGCTACGCCTGCCTGCCGGGCCAGCAGCACGTCGCGGTCTACGCGCCGACCGAGGAGGGCAAGGGCGTCTCCTTCGTCGTGCCGAACGCGATGAACTGGGGCGGCGCGCTCGTCGCCTTCTCGGTCAAGCGCGACCTGGTGCGCTGGACCGCGGCCGAGCGGGCGCGCAAGGGCGACGAGGTCTTCGTCCTCGACTTCGGCGACCCGGAGGGCCGCACCCACCGCTGGAACCCGCTCGGCCTCGTGCGGCGGGGCACGTCCGACGCCACCGACGACCTCCAGAAGGCGATGTTCGCCCTCGTGCCGGAGACGCGGGCCAACAATCCCTACTGGGACAACGCCGGCCGCCGCGTCGCCACCGCGCTCGCCGTGCTCCAATCCGAGACGCCCGGCGCGCCGCTGACCGTCGCCGCCGTGGCCGGCCTCGCCCGGCGGGGCGACTGCGTGACCCACCTTCGGTCCCTGGTGGCGGACGCCAGGCGGGAGGGGCGCCCCTACCCGCGCGCCGCCGTCGAGACCGCCCTCGGCTGGGCGGACGGGCTCGAGAAGGGGAGCGAGGAGGCGCGCGGCGTGCGCCAGACGATCCTCACCGCGCTGTCGCTCTGGGAGGTGCCGCGCATCGCCGCAGCCACGGCCGCCAGCGACTTCGACGTGCGCGAGCTGCGGTCCCGCCGAATGTCGGTCTACCTCTGCGCCCAGCCCTCGGACCTGCGCCGGATGCGGCCGATCTACGCGATCTTCTTCCAGCAGCTGATCGACGCCATGGCGCGCGAGGAGTTCGGCGAGAAGCGGGAGCACCGGCACCGCGTGCTCGCCCTGCTCGACGAGTTCTGGGCGCTCGGCGAGCACCGCGTGCTGGCCGACGCCACGGCCTTCATCCGCTCCTCCGGCCTGCGCATGGCGATCGTCGTGCAGTCGAAGGACCAGACCCGGCTCGCCTTCGGCGAGGACGGGTCGCGGAACATCTACGCCAACGCCGGCGCCGAGATCGCGCTCGGCGGCCTCGACCAGCGCCAGGCGGAGGAGGTGAGCCAGCGCGGCGGCAGCGACACCGTCGTGGAGACGACGCAGAGCCGGCCCCGCTTCTTCGGGTGGCTCAGCCCGTCGCGGCAGAGCGAGAGCGAGACGGTGCGCCGGCGGGCGCTGATGCTGGCGCAGGAGGTGCAGCGGCTGCCCGCCGACAAGCTCCTCGTGCTGCGCCGGCGGCTCGCCCTGCTGATGCTCGACCGCCTCGTCTGGTATCGGGACCCCTGGTTCCGGAAGCTGGCCGCCGAGCCTCCGGCCGTCCCGACGCTCGCCGTGCGGGTGGAGCGCGACGCGGCGCCGCCGGGAGAGGCCGGGGCGGCGCCCGTTCCCGCGGCCGCCGGCGGCGGCTCAGCGGTGCAGTGACATGGAGGGGCCCTCGCGTCCCCGCTCGGCCGCCGGCCCGCGCAGGCGGGCCAGCCGCTCCCGCACCGCCCCCGCCAGCTCGGCGCCGAGGCGGGAAAGTCGCTCGGCGAACGCGCCCCGCGCCCGCACCGCCTCGGCGAGGCGCGCAACGATTGGAGTAGCAGCTAGATGCTCGCGGCTACCTTTTAGCCGCCTTTCGAGGGTCGTCGGCGGGAGGCCATTCGCCTCCCGCCTCTCGGCCGGGCGCGCGCCCTGCCGCAGCGCCCGGGCGGCGCCGCGCCGGACCTCGCCGGCCCGGGCGAGGAACTCCAGCGCCCCCTCCTGCCGCGGCTGCCGGCCGAGGTTGCGCGCCGCGTTCGCCCAGGCGTCCGCCTCCGTCACGGGGCGGGCGTCGTTCAGCGGCCGGCGCCGCACCACCTCGGCGTGCTCTGCCCCGGCCGAGACGATCAGCCAGGAGGCCCGGCGGTGCCGCGTGCCCGAGGCGTAGGCCGCGAAGCCCGTCACCGCCTTCGTGCCGGCCGGCAGGGCGTGGACGTGCTCGGTCGCCGTGGATCCCTGCGCGGTGTGGGTGGTCATCACCTCGCCATAGGCCAGCCGCACGCGGCCCGTGGCGCGGTCGGCGAGGGTGGACCAGGCCACCCGCCCCTCCCGGCCGGAGGCGTTCCGCACGCGCATCCCCTTCGCGTCCGCCGAGAGCACGGTCAGCACCGAGCCGTTGCGCCCGATGCTGCCCCTCTCCCCTTCCGCGCGCGTGCTGGCGAAGAGGCGCACCCGATCGCCGGGCCCGAGCGCCATCTCATAGGCGTTCCCGTCCCGGTCGGCCGCGCGCACCCGCACCTGGTCGGGCCCGACCTGCCCCAGCCCCTGCCGCACCTCGCGGATGGCCAGCCCCAGCCGGTGCGCGTCGGCGTTCGTCGGCGCGGAGACGGAGAGGGTGTAGCCGGGGTCGCCGGCGTTCGCCCGCAGCCGCTCGCCGACGAGGGCGGCGACGCGCTCGGTCGCCTCGCGGTAGCCGCCGGGGACCATCTCCGCCGTGCCGTCCTCGCGCTTCATGGCGAGGGCTTCGGCCGCGCGGCCCTCGCGCCAGTGGCCGGCGATCTCGCGCTCCCGCTCGGCGCGCTGGCGGACCGTGGTGAGGATCTCCGGCACCTGGTCGGGGCCGAGCGCACGGCGGACGAGGTCCACGATCGGCCCCGCCTCGATCGCCTGGCACTGCCGGTCGTCGCCGAGCATGGCGAGGCGGAAGCCGCGCGCCTCCTGCAGCCGCAGCAGCTCCAAACCCTGCCGGGTACCCAGCAGGCCGAGCTCGTCCACCACCACGACGGAGCGTCGGTCGAGGTCGAAGGCGCCCGCCTTCGCGCCGTCCAGGAAGACGCTCAGCGCGCGGACGTTCTCCCGCGCGATCCCGGCATCCGCCAGGTCGTCGGCCTGGCGCCAGGCCAGCGCCACGCCGTGCACCGCCCTCCCCTGTCCGGTCCAGGCCGCCACCAGGGGCTGGAGCAAGGTCGTCTTGCCGCTGCCGGCGGCACCGACCACGACGCCGAGCCGGCCGCCCTCGCCAAGGCGGTGCATGGCCCGCCGCTGCGCCTCGCCGTGCTCGCCCTCGAAGGCGAGGCCGGCGCGCCCCACCGCGGCGGCGATCTCGCCGGCCCGGAGCGCCCCGGTCCGGTCGCCGGCGGCGGTGCGGGCGAGCCGGACGAACTCCGCCTCGTCGGCGGCGTGCAGCGCCGTCGTGATGCCGACTTCGCCCCGCTCGCCGGCCCGGCCCCAGACGAGCGCCGTCGCCTCGCCGTACTGCCGCACGCCCTCGCTCCGGAAGAGCGCGGTCACCCGCCCGACGTCGGCCGTCTCCTCGATGCCGGCGGCGATGAGGCCGCGCAGGGCCGCCGTCCGCGCGTCGGCGCCGGTGACGACGGCGCGGCGGTCCAGCTCCTTCTCCAGCCAGGGCAGCGCCTCTCGGTAGGCGCGCGCGATGCGCTCCTCCCGGGTCGGCCCCGGCCCGGTCCGGCGCGGCCCCTCGATGCCGCCGTACTCCCAGCCGAGCTCGCGCGCCTGGCGGCGCCAGTCGGCGAAGTCGGCCATGTCGTCCTTCTTGAGCTTCTCCCGCGCCGCCGCGTCGAGCCCGGCCGGCGTGCCTTGCACGCCGGCCTTCAGCAGCCCGGCGCGGCGCTCGGGCGGCAGCGTGTCCCAGTCGAGGCCGAGGGTGCGAGCGTAGGCCCGCGCGGCCTCCTCGCCACCGAGGGTGCGCTTCGAGAAGTGGTCGCGGACGTGGTCAGGAACGGCCGTGAGGCGGGCCATGCCGGTCTTCGGGTCGAGACTGACCTCGGCGCCGAGCCGGCGCAGGTTCGCGGCGAGGTGCGCCTGGTAGAGCGCGCCGGCCTCCTTGATCAGCCCGTCGAGCCGGTCGAGGTCGAGCGAGCCGACCCGGCCGTTCTCGCAGAACACCGCGTTCGGCACGGTGAAGTGGGTGTGCAGGTCCGGGTCGCCGGCGACCTGCACCGCCACGCTCTCGGTGACGGTCCGCCCGCCCTCCTGCCGCGCGGTCCAGAGGGTCGGGCGGGAGGTGTAGTGGTCGAAGGCGATCCAGGCGACGTGGCCTGGGTCCGCGCCGTCCCGGCCCCCGTTGCCCTTCCTGGCCTGCCCGATGCGCGCCTCGATGACGGCCATGGCCTCAGCCGCGGCGTCGCGGTGCGCGGCGTAGATCGAGGCCTGCTCGGCCGGCCGGGCGAAGGCCCAGGCGACCGAGACCGACTTGTCCGGGGTGAGGCAGAAGTCGACGGAGCCGATCGGGGTGAGGTCCTTCACCTCGCCCGTCCGCCGATTGGTGACCTGGCGCGCCGAGGCGTAGCGCTTGCCCTCGATCTCCTCCCCGTCGGCGCGGCGCCCGGCCAGCAGCGCGTTGATTTCCTCCCGGGTCACGCCGCGATCCGGGTCGACGCCGAGGCCGCGCGCGACAAGGGGGTGCATGTCCCGCCGCGGCTCGGCCACGGGCGGGCCGTAGGCGGTCTCGAAGTCGCGCCGCTCCAGGACCTCCGTCAGACGCTTGCCAAGCCGCGTCTCCTCGTCGTCGAGATCGGCGCCGCGGTCGGCATGCCGGAGCATCAAATCCGATATCGCTTCGCTATACGAAAGCTGCCCTTTGCTTACATCTTCGGCCAGGGAGACCACGGCGCGGTCCTCGGCCGAGCCTCCCTCCATGCTCCGCGTGTAGTAGCGCGCCAGGTCGGCCACCTCTTGCGGCAGGGTCTGGGTCAGGAGGTGGTTCGTCATCGCCGCCGTGTCCGCGGGCTGACCGCCGGCGATGGTGGAGTAGGTCAGCACGGCGGGCGCTCAGGACGCCGCGCCGACGGCTTCGGCGATCTGCCCGGGCAGGGCGCCGAGCCGCGCGTCCAGCCGCGCCAGCGCCGCCTCCTGGGCCGCCAGCGCGGTTGCCATGTCGCGCAGCGCCTCGGCCAGGTCGACGCCGCCGGGCGCCTCCTCCGCAGCCGCCAGCAGGATTCGTTCCAGCATGGCGGTGTGCGTGGCGAGCGTCTCGTTCATCTGCGCGACGCCGCGGACCAGGGCGTCCTGGCCCTCTTCCAGGCGGGCGAGGCGGTCGTCGTCGTGGGCTGTCGCTGCCATGGTCTCGTCCCCTGCCCTCGCGCCGAAGGCGCCAACCGCATTGGTCAATGCCTTGGTCTGATAGACCTGTTTTGCTCCACGGACAGCACACACCCGCCTCCACGACACGCGCGATACACTTCCACGGGGGTTACACGCCTCGCGTGTGTCGTTGCGATCGCTCGCGCGCATCATCGACGCCGATGAAGCCGAAGCGCTCCGACACCGAGATGCAGCAGCTGGCGGAGCTCGCGAGGGCCAAGCCCGGCATCACGCGCTCGCCGCTCTATCGCTGGCTCCGAGCTCGGCACGACACCTTCGCGTCCCTCCTCGAGGAGACGAGGCCGGAGTGGCGCACCCTCGCCGAGGGCTTCGCGCGCCTCGGCATGACGAACCCGGACGGCGGGCCGATCGCGCCAGAGACGGTGCGCCACACCTGGTGGCGGGTCAGGCGAGACGTCGCAGCCGCCAGGGACAAGCGGGCCGCCGGGACGCCCCCGAAGCCGACCGTGACGCCCGTCCCCAGGCCGGCACCGACGCCCCCACCACAAACCCCGACGGAGCCGGCTTCGGGTCCGTCCGCCGCCCTCGCGAGGCTGAGGGCGGAGCTGAACGCACGCAGTGGAAGGAAACCAGATGGGTAAGGGAAACGGGACCGGCCCGGCCAGCGAGCCGGCATCGGGGGTTGTCCTCGCGGTTGGCCTTGGGCGGGGCTTCGGCGGTAAGTCCACCGGGCTCGCGGAGCTGGTCTGGCGGGCACGCAACGCCGGCCGCGAGGTGATCGTGGCGGACGGCGACCCGCGGAGCCGCACGCTGGCCGGCATGTTCGAGGGCGCGACGCACCCGCCGACCGAGGAGCTGCCCGACGTGAAGGCTTGGCTGACGGGCGTGCTGAACCGGATGGTGAAGGAGCGCCGCTCGGCCGTGCTCGACCTCGGCGGCGGCGACCGGGTGCTGCAGGAGTACGGGCGCGACCTCCGCCTCGTGGAGTTCTGCCATCGGCGGGGCATCGAGCCCGTCGCCCTCTACTTCCTCGGCCCGGAGGAGGAGGATCTGCGGCACGTGCTGTCGATCTGGGAGGCGGGCTACTTCCGGCCGAAGCGGACGCTGCTCGTGCTGAACGAAGGGGTAATCCGCGAGGGTCGGACCGTCATCGGCGCCTTCGAGCGCACGCTGGAACACCCCGGCTTCCGGGAGATGGTCGACGAGGGCGGCGCGGTGCCGGTGCTGATGCACCGCCTCGCCTGCATGGACCTGCTGCGCCAGCGCGGCCTCGGCCTCTACGCCGCTGCGGCTGGCGACGGCGCCGATCCGCTCGACCCGGTCGAGCAGTTCATGGTCGAGGACTGGCTGGCGGACCTCGAGAAGCGCCGCGCCGAGGCTGGCGCCGCAGCCTGGCTGCCGTGACGGGCGCGTGCCCCTCCCCTGCCCCGGCGCCCGTGCCGACGTCAGAGGATGTCCGCGGCTGGTGCGAGCGCGCCGGAATGCGGGCCGACAGCCCGCTGCGCGCGGCCCTGCTGGCCACCTTTCAGGCGGCCTCAGCCGCGCGGGAGGCCGCGGGCGGCGCGCGGGGTCTCACGCCAGACGGGGAAGCTGAGCTGGTCCGCAGGGTGACCGAGGCTGCCGCCGCCGGGGCCGAGCGGGAGATGGCGTCCCTGGCCCGGAGGATCGACCTCCGGACGTCGGTCCTCCTCGCCCTCGCCGCGCTGCTTCTCCTCGGCGGCGGCTACTCCCTCGGCCGCTGGGAAGGCGCGGCGAGGGCCGGCGGGTCTGCGGGTGCATCGTTCCTGGCTTCCGTGGCCGAACTGAACGACGCAGCCACCCTTCGCCGGCACTGTGAGCGGACTGCCTATGACCACGGCGGTGGCCGGGCGTGCACTCTTCCACCAGTCTGGGTAGTCCCCGCTGGCCGATAGATGGCCTCACCTCTTCGCGCGCGGTGCTGCGCTTCGTCGCTCAGCTTGCCTCGCCGCTCCCGTGCTTCCCGCCTCAAACCCGTCCTTGAGCTTGTAACCTCCGAAGGCAGCGGCTGCTGAACACGGCCATTCGCGCAGGACATGAGGACGCCGCGTTGCGGTCACCCCGGACCTGCACTGTGTAGATCGGACGAGACGTGGATTTGCCCGAAATCCGTGGCAAGGTACGTTGTTCGGTGGCCATCTGTGCCATCTGCCGCGAATCCATGGCGAGATGCGTTGTCCCAGAGGCTCACACCCGATATGCCATACATTCATGGCACGATCAGCTTTCCGGGCTGGAACCACGGGGCATGGCGGAGAGAGGATCTCGCCCGCTGTCCCGCTAGCCCTCACCAACATGGGCGAGGTGGGGCGCCTGCTGCGGGCCGAGCGGGCCCGGCGCGGCCTCAACCAGACCGACTTGGGCGCCCTACTCGGCCTGACGCGCCAGAAGGTCCAGCTGATCGAGGCCGGGCAGCCGGGCGTGGCGGCGGACACGGTCCTCCGCGCGCTCGCCGACCTCGGGGTGCTGGTCCTCGCAGTGCCACCAAACGCCGGTCCGGCGCTCGACGCCGCCCGCCGATTGGCCGACGCGGGGGAAATCGGTTGGTGATTGGTGGGCGCCGAGGCCCAGGCGACGAGACCCCACAATCGTCCACGCCCGGCGAGGACCCCGGCGCGGTCGTGCGCCGCCTCGACGTGCGGCTGGACGGTCAGGATGCACCCGTCGGCACCCTCGAGGGCCTCGCCGGCCCAGGCGGCTATCCGATCCGCTTCGCCTACGCGCCAGACTACGTGGGCCCGCCCCTCTCGGCCGCGCTGCGGCCCCGCGCTGCACCCTACGGCAACCGCGAAGCCCGGGTGTTCTTCGACAACCTTCTTCCCGAGGGCCCGCAACGCCTCGGCGTGGTGCCACCCGGCGGCGGCCGGCCGGTCGCCGAGGACGATGTGGCCGCCCTCCTCGAGGTGCTCGGCGCCGAATGCCCAGGTGCCGTCTCCGTGTTGCCGGTGGGCGCGCCTCCGGCGAAGGCGGCGGGCGACCTCGATGCCGACTACGAGCACCTCGGCCGAGCGGAGATCGGCGCACTCCTCGCTGCCGCCGCCCGCGGCGAATCGCCCGACCGGACGCTCCGCTTTTCGCTCGCGGGGGTGCAGCGCAAGCTCGCCCTCGCCGTCGACCCGCGAGACGGCGCCTTTCTCCGCCCGCGCCGCCCCGGCGTGCCCACCACCCACCTGCTGAAGGTCGAGGCCGCGGGTGACGCCACCCTCCGAGGGATCGTCCGCAACGAGGCCCTCTGCCTCTGCCTCGCCGCGGCGCTCGGACTGCCGGCGGCGCGGGCCCGCTCGGACGCGATCGGAGGCGTGCCGGTCCTCCTGGTCGAGCGCTTCGACCGGGCCGTCGAGGGTCGGACCGTGCGCCGTCTGCACCAGGAGGACGCCGCCCAGGCGCTCGGGCTCGACCGCTCGGAGAAGTACGAGGACGAGGCGAGACGTCGCGGCCGTGACGCGGGCTTCGAGGCGCTGGCCGGCGCCTTCGCCGCGCTTACCGCGTCGCCGGCCGAGACGCGTGACGTGCTGCGCCGCGCCGCCTTCCTCAACTGGCTCCTCGGCAACACCGACGCCCACATGAAGAACTTCGCCCTCCTCCACCCGGGGGGGGGCGGTCGGCCGGCGCTTGCGCCGCTCTACGACCTCGTGTCCGTGCTCGCCCTCACCGATCGCTACCCACACATGGCGATGGCGATCGCCGGTGCCGTCGACGGAGACGAGGTTGGGCGCGGAGGGATCGAGTGGCTCGCGGAGCTCGGCGGGCCTCCGCGGATCGCGCGCGCCGCGTTGCGGCGCCGCCTGGAGGCGTTCCGGACGACAGCCGCTTCCGCGCTGCCTACGATTGATCGCCTCGTCGAGGCGGGCGAGTTCGGGCGGACGGAGGTGAAGAGCGTGCGCGACGTCGTTGCCTCCCGCCTCCGCCTGGCAAACGCGGCCATGGGGTGGGACATCCCGGCCAAGGGCGATGCACCCATTCGGAGCGGCGGGGGCTGGGCGTCATCGCCTTCCTGAGGGGAAGGCCCGTGCCCCAGACCTACACTGTGTAGGTCGTCAGCCCTTGCCTGAGGATATGGAAGTGCCGCCCTGCCCCTCCCGGCCGAGAGCCGCGCCGCGAGCGCCCGAGCCGCCTTCGCCACCGGATTGCCCTGACCCACCAGCACCTCAACCTGCCGCAGCTTGGCGCCGGTATCCTCCAGCGTGTGCGCTTTGCCTCGTGCCATTCCCGCCTCCTAACGCAGCCGACGGACCACTCCTACGGGGTTAGGTCAGGACCGTGCTTTCGCAGCGCATGAGCCTCCGCGTCGCGCGGGCCCTGGATTGGACCCTTCTCACCCCCCGCCGGACCGCCGAGCGTGAGAAGAGTCCAAGCCGGTCATGCCCGGAGTATCTTTTTTTCTGAGACTGGCGGCGCGGACGGATAGAGGATGAGGCCATCCTTCTCATCCACGGTGACCCGCGCCTCGGGGTAGACCGCAAGCGCCAGCTTGAGGTTCGGCTGGACATCCCGCCGGAAGAAGCGCAGCTCTCTGTATCCCTCTCCGAACTGCCTCCGGAGAGCCTGCCAAGTCACTGGGACGGGCCCGTTCAAAGCATGAAGGCGGTAGGCCAGCCAGACATAGAGGTCGATTGCCATGGAGCGGCTCGAAATCTGCCGGACCGCCGCCTCCCGCAGCGGCAGCGGGTGCTCGATCAGGGACTGGTAGAAGCCCTCGTCCAGCCGGACCCGCTCCTGCCAGAGCGGCAGCTGGCCGTGAGAAGAGTCCAAGGGCAGGATGGCGTCCCGGACAAAGGCCCCATTGGTCACGAGTTCGGCCTTGTCGGTCCGCCGGAAGAAGGTCAGACGGCACCGGCTGATCCGGCGGCTCTGCTCCCTCACGGCCTGA
Source organism: Acetobacteraceae bacterium (assembly GCA_019750465.1). Taxonomy (GTDB): domain Bacteria; phylum Pseudomonadota; class Alphaproteobacteria; order Acetobacterales; family Acetobacteraceae; genus JAIEOP01. Next base: position 12,723 of record JAIEOP010000224.1, read on the forward strand.
TAGGTCTTCCCTCCAACCGGGATGTCCATTGCCTTGAGCCATGCGTTCATGGACGCCCCGAGCTCGACCTCGCGGGAGCGGGTTCTAACCGCCTGGGTCTGCAGGTAGAGGAGGATCATGCGAGCAATGGAGCCATAGGGAATGCCGACCGCGTGCCGGTCCGCGTCCAGCCCGCTCTCTACGAGCAGCTTGACCGTCCCGCCGTCCTTTTCCCAGATCACCTCGCTGGTGCGCTTGTGCGGCAGAGCGGCCATGGCGAAGCCGGCATGGGCCACGCCGATGCGGCCCTTTTCGTCGGTCATCACCTCATAGGCAGCATCGACCGCCTGCCGCTCGGCTTTGTCCAAGGCCTGCGCCCTGGCAGCCTCGACGCCGTGGGTAAGAATCAGTTGATGCACCTGTGCCATAAGCGGCACTGACACCATGACGCCCGCTCCCCGCAACTTGGACTTTGCTCACGGAAGCTATTCGCAGGCTATTTGGACTAACTATTTGAAGTGTGTGAGTGGAGTCCAGGGGATAACCCCGAGTCGCGGGAGTGCCCCCCAACCCTCTGGCGTGAGAGGGGTCCAAGCTGCCCCTGTGGAAAACTCCCCCGTGAGCAAGGTCCAAGCCGAGTCGGCTATAACCGGCCGTTGCGGAACAACTCCCCGAAGCTCTACCTCAGCCGCTCCCATCACGGATCTGGGATTGGCATGCCATGGCGCAGAGGGCGCACCTCGCAGAGTTTGCCGTCACGGTGACGGGCGACACGGCCCGTAGCCTGCTCGACACCTATCGCGAGTCGCTGGACGAGGCCTCGCTGAGCCAGACCGACATCGTGTCCCGGCTCAAGGCGGCGATGGAAGCCAAGCTCGCGGAGACGGTGGATGCGCCTCCTCCAACTGTCGATCACTAACTTCCGGGGCTTCGGTCCGACGCGCACCGAGATCGACGTCGGTGCCGACCTGGTCCTCCTCTATGGCCCGAACGGCTTCGGGAAGACGAGCCTGGCCGAGGCCATCGAGTGGCTGTTCTACGGGAACACGCTTCGCCGGCAGCGTGGCGAGACCTACAGCAAGACCGAGTACGCGGGCTCGTTCGCCAACGTCCACGGCGGCGGCACTGCCGAAGTCTCCGCCCGCGTCTTGTGGCAGGGGCGCGACGTCACGCTGACGCGCCGCCTGAAGGCCGACGAGACGTCGGAGACCCTTGTCGACGGCGGCGTGCTCGACTTCAGCACCATCGGACTGGCTCCGCCCGAGGTCGCGTATCCGGTGGTGGCGCAGCACGCCCTCCAGCTCCTGATCCACCAGAAGCCCAAAAATCGCCGGGACGCGATCTGCGAAGCGCTAGGGCTGGATGAGCTTACCAACCTGAAGTCAGCGCTCGATAGCGCCCGGACGTCGTTTCAGCGAACACCGCCGACACCGGTCCAGCAGGCCCGCACTGCCCTTGGAAAGCTGCTGCCAGGGCTGCGGCAGATACCGTCGCTGACCAAGATGGTGCAGCGCTGGTCCAAGGCGACGCCCTCGGTCGACCCGCAGCTGGACATCATCGCTTTGATGACCGCCGCGGCTGAACCGACCGGTGAGACGTACGGCGACGAGGCCGCCGCGCTGGCGGGGTTGCGGCAGGCGCGCCAACGAGCCAGCGCCGCCGTGTTTGACCTCGCCACCATCGCCTTTGCCGAGGACCATGAGGCGGGCATGGCAATGCTATCCCGGGGCCATGCCGCCCTGACAAAGGCCAGCGAGCAGCTGAGCCGGGATGTGGCCGCCGCGGCGGCGGCATCGGCCGCAACGTACGCCGCCGAGCTGCTGAACTTCTGGACGGCGGGCCTTCGCATCGCTCCGGATGGCGACACCTGCCCCATGTGCGAGGCCGCCACGCTGGACGCGGCACGCCGTACCGAGCTGGCCGCCAGGATCGCCGGCAGCAAGGCAGTCTTCGACAGTCAGAAAGCCGTGGTGTCCAGTGCGGCTGTCGTGGCGACCCTGGCCAAGGAACTGACCGCCGCAGTCACAGCGCTGGGGACGTTGGCGCTCGCCCGCGACGCTGACCGCGCCGCGCTGCTGCGCCTTCTACCGGATCACCCGGGCGAGGTCGCCGCGTTCCTCGACGCCCACGACAGCCTCACAAGCCAGCGGGCAACGTTTGATGCGGCTGTGGCGGACGCAACTCGCACCGCTGCCGAAGCCCCACAGAACGCAGCTCGGCCCGCGGACCTGCCGGACCTGGTCGCCGCTTTGAGCAGCAGCCGCGATACGCTAGACGCGGCCGTCAGGGGCCTGACCGAAGCGCTTCACGCGTATCTCGGCGCGTGGCTGACAGTGAAGCCGCCGCTCGACGGCAAGGTCGCCGAGGATGGTCTGGTGGCCCGTATCGATGCCGTCGGCATCGCCCTACGCGACGCGGGCCACATCCGCGTGCTCGGGCGCTACGACGCGGTGCTTGCCGATAGCCAGGTGCTGATCCGCGCCGTCGAGGAAGAGATCCAGCGCAAGCAGGGCGAGCTGCTGGTCACGCGCGGCCAGGAGGTGAAGGACCTTCACGACCTGCTGCATCCCGGGTCGGATGTCGGCTTCGACGGTATGGAACCGGCGACGGACAGCATGAAGCTGCATGCCAAGAGCTTCAACAAGCGGATGCCCGCTGCGGCCACATTGAGCCAGTGCCAGCTGAATTGCCTTGGCCTCGCGATGTGGCTGATGCGCGCCACCACGCCCGGCTCGCCGTTCGGCTTCATCGTGCTGGACGATCCGGTGCAGGCGATGGACGACGACCACACTGAGGCGTTCATCGCGACCGTCGTGCCGCACTTGCTCGATACGGTGGGAAAGCAGCTGATCGTGCTTTCGCATGCGCAGGCGCTCACCGACCGCCTGCGGGACCTGCACTTCGACCGGAGCATCGGCCACTACCATATCGAGAAATACGAGATCACCGGGCCCGTGCTGATCCAGCGCGAGCGGCTGAAGCGCATGATCCATGAGATCAAGCAGTTTGCGAAGGGGACCGAGCATCATCGTGCCTTGGCGGTGGACCGGCTCCGCGTACTCACTGAGGCGTTCATCCGGGAGCTCTACCTCCGCAAGACCGGGACGCCGACGGCGGCGACCTATGCCAGCGCGGGCGCCAGCAAGCTGCTGGAGGTGTTCATAGCCACGCCCGACACCGACCCGCGCGAGCATGCCCGGATGCGCGACACCGTGGGGTTCTGCGACCCGGCCCACCACGACGAGGTCGGCTACTCTGTCCCAAAGCATGCGCAAATCCTGCCCCATCTCGACCGCGTCGAGGGGTTGCTGAGGAAGTACGGCCTCCTCTGACGCGGACGCCCTGTCGGCGCATCACGCGGCTTAGCACGACGGCGGGCAGCAGGGCCAAAACCGCCAAGTAGACCGGCACGATCAGCCAGGTCCCGTGCTCCCGCAGGCGAAGCGGTTCACCTCGGCCGGCCACCGAGCTCCTTCAGGTCGTCGGCTGTGAGGCTGGGCAACAGGTCGACGTCGATGTCGTTGTTCCGGAACGCGGCCTCATACTGGCCAAGGCCCAGGTCACGCAGCCAGGCGGGAACGTCCTTCACAAGCGTCGAGCCTCCGCAAGTCCGCGCCTCTGATCCATGCAGAACCCCACCGCGCACCTGCCCTGGAGCCTCCAGGCTCCCCGAGATAGGGGTCAAGCTAACGGCCTCACGCATCGCAGCAAGCGGGTGCGGCCGCGGGCTCTCTGCCGCACGCTGTACGCCAGGACGGCGTTACCCAAGCACGCGCAGGGCATAATCGGTGTGCTGTGTACGACTGCAATGTCTTCCCCATGCAGCAGCCCTGCGCGACAGTTAGCGTCCGCGGGTGTGGTGGAAAATGGATGAGACCGGCGCGTGGGATTGGGCCTGGAGGTCGGCGTAGCCGGTCGGAGGGGCCAATCCCACCCGTTGCGCCGGGCTTCGGGTGGTCATCGGCTCAGGCGGCTAGAGTGGTGTTGCGACACCCCAACCCTGGACTGACCGAGGACCCGATGACCGAGGTCTGCTGCGCGGCGATCAGGGTGAGAACGCGCGGCGATCTGGATGAGAAACGCCTGCATGGCGCCGTCGGGAGGGCGTAGCCCGACCGGCGGGGCCATGCAGGCGAGCGCCCACCCGTTCTGGGGCGGGCGGCTGGCGGTCGCGGCCGGACGGCATCGGAATGGCCTCCTTCGCTGCAAGGGGTCTGCCGGTGCCCGGCCGCCATGTCACCGACCGCCAGATGAGGCTGTACATGACGCTTCGCCGGACCGAGCCCGTGCCGGTCGCCGCTGCCAAAGCGGGGTTCAGCACCGCCACCGCCTATCGGATCGAGGGAGATCCCCGCCCGCCCTCGGACCGTGCCGTGCCGCGGGGGCGGCGCCGGCCGGACCCGCTGGCGGTGATCTGGGAGAGCGAGGTGGTGCCGCTGCTGCAGGCCGCCCCCGGGCTGCGCCCGATCGCCGTCTTCGACGAGATGCGGCGCCGCCATCCCGAGCTCGGCGCCGGCATCCGCCGCACGCTGGAGCGCCGCATCCGGGCCTGGCGAGCCGTGCACGGGCCGGAGCAGGAGGTGATCTTCCGCCAGGTCCACCAGCCCGGCCGCCTCGGCCTGTCGGACTTCACCGACATGCGCGAGCTCGCCGTGACCATCGCCGGCGTGCCCCTTGAGCATCGGCTCTACCACTTCCGCCTGCCCTATTCGGGCTTCGAGCACGCCCATGTCGTCCTCGGCGGCGAGAGCTACGTCGCCCTCGCCGGGGGGCTGCAGAACGCGCTCTGGGCACTGGGCGGCGCGCCGCTGGAACACCGCAGCGACAGCCTCTCGGCCGCTTTCCGCAACCTCGGCCACGACGCGCAGGAGGATCTGACCCGGCGCTACGACGCGCTCTGCGCCCACTACGGCATGCAGCCCAGCCGCAACAACCCAGGGATCGCTCACGAGAACGGCGCTATTGAGAGCGCGCATGGCCACCTCAAGGCGGCCATCGCCGACGCGCTGCTGCTGCGTGGCTCGCGCGACTTCCCCGAACTCGCCGCCTATCGCGCCTTCGTCGACGAGGTGGTCGGGCGGCACAATGCCCGTATCGCGCCGCGCATCGCCCTCGAGCGCGAGGCCCTGCAGGACTTGCCCGCCCGGCGTACCACCGACCATGAGGAGGCGGTCGTCACCGTCACCTCCTCGAGCGGGTTCACGCTGCGCAAGGTGTTCTACAGCGTCCCCTCGCGCCTGATCGGGCACCGCCTGCGCGTCCGGCTGTTCGACGACCGGCTGGAGGTCTTCCTCGGCGGCACCCCCCAGTTCACGCTGCCCCGCGGCCGATCGCACCCGGACGGCCGGCATGGCCACGTGGTCGACTACCGGCACGTCATCCACGCCCTGCGCCGCAAGCCAATGGCCCTGCTGGGCCTGGTCTACCGCGACAGCCTCTTTCCGCGCGCCGCCTACGCCCGCGCCTTCGCGGCGATGCGTGCCGTGCTCCCCGACCGCATGGCCTGCCGCCTCGCCGTGGAACTGCTGGCGCTCGCCCATGAGCGCGCCTGCGAGGCGGAACTCGCGGGGCTGATCGAGGCCGACCTCGATGCCGGTCGACTGCCCGACATGGCGGCGATCCGCGCCCGCTTCGTGCCCGACGCCGCGGCGCTGCCCGCGGTCACCATCCGCCACCCCGACCTCAGCGCCTATGAGGGCCTGGCAACCAGCAGCGCGGGAGACGCGGCATGACCGCCACCGATCCCATCGACGCCGGCCGCCTGTCGCTCGCCCTCAACGATCTTCGACTGCCCGCCATCAAGCTGGTCTGGCCCGAGCTTGCCGCCCGCGCCGACAAGGAAGGCTGGCCCGCTGCGCGCTTCCTCGCAGCCCTCGCCGAGCACGAGATCGCCGAGCGCGCCAACCGCCGCATCCAGCGCCATCTCGAGGAGGCCCGGCTGCCACCCGGAAAGACCCTCGACAGCTTCGACTTCGAGGCCGTGCCCATGCTCAGCAAGGCGCAGATCATGGCCCTCGCCGCGGGCGACAGTTGGCTGGAGAAGGGCGCCAACTTGCTGGCTTTCGGGCCGCCAGGCACCGGGAAGTCGCATCTCGCGGCCGCCCTCGGCCTCGCCCTGATCGAGAACGGCTGGCGCGTCCTGTTCACCCGCACCACCGACCTGGTGCAGAAACTCCAGGCCGCCCGACGCGATCTCCAACTCGAGGCCGCCATCGCCAAGCTCGACAAGTACCACCTGCTGATCCTCGACGACATCGCCTACGTCACGAAGGACCAAGCGGAAACCAGCGTCATCTTCGAGCTCATCGCCGCTCGCTACGAACGCCGGTCGCTGCTCATCACCTCAAACCAGCCTTTCGGCGAATGGCACCGGATCTTCCCGGACCAGGTCATGACGCTCGCCGCCGTAGATCGCCTGGTTCATCACGCGACGATCTTCGAGATGAACGTCGAGAGCTATCGCAGGCGAACCGCTGTCGAGCGGAAACGCGGACCAGGTCGGCCGCCAACTCGCGCGACAATCAACACCTCATCCTGATTGTCGCGCATCACCCGAAAACCGCTTGCCTACCTGTCGCGCCGCGACAATCATCCAGCCGCCGCGACCACAGACTCTCATCCTGATTGTCGCGCTGCTCGCATCCAGATCGTCGCGCCACACGAGGTCAGATTGCCACTGGCTGACCTGCTGGCGAAAGCAGGAGATGCCGACTTCCTGCGCAGCGTCGCCGAGGCGGTGCTGCAGATGCTCATGGAGGCCGATGTGGAGGGCCTGATCGGCGCCGGACGGCACGAGCGCAC
>JAIEOP010000084.1 GCA_019750465.1 Acetobacteraceae bacterium
GAGTGTGGCGGCGGCGCCCGCCAGCAGCGCGGCACGGCGGAGCAGGGTCATCGGCGGGCCTCCCGGGGCGGCGCGCCTTCTGGCGCGTCGCGCGATGCGGCTCCTGCCTACCCTGCGGCGCAACGCGGCTGCAACCAGGATGACGGTCGGCCCGGCCACCGCGGCGCCGGACAGCGTCCCGTCGCCTCACGCGCGCTTGACACGCGGCCAACCGGGCGACGAAGGTTGCGTCGGTTGGCGAACAAGGCCCGCGACGTGGCGGGCCGCGCGCCACAGCGGGGAGTCCACGACCATGACGCGACGCGTATTCGTTGGCGCCACGCTCTCGGCGCCGTTCCTGGTCGGCCTCAATCCCGCGGCGGCGCAGACGACGATCCGCATGGCGACAAGCTGGTCGGGCGGGGTGCACCTGGAGACCTACGCCCGCGGTTTCGCGAAGGAGGTGGAGTCGCTCACCCAGGGCCGCGTGCGCTTCCAGGTCTTCCCCGCCGGCACGATCGGCTCGGCGCTGAAGGTGACGGAGACGGTGCAGCGGCGGATCGCACCGGCGGGCCACCACTGGTCCGGCTACGACTGGGGCATCGACAAGACCTCGGTGCTGGTCGGCGGCTATGCCGGCTCGCCGGGCATCGAGGCCTTCATCCACTGGCTCTACGAGGCAGGCGGGCTCAAGCTGTGGCAGGACTGGCGGATGGACCGCTTCGGCGTCGTCTCCCTGCCCTGCGGTGCGCATTCCGACGAGATCCACATGCATTCCCGCAAGCCGGTGCGCACGATCGCCGACCTGCAGGGGCTGAAGTGGCGCACCTCCGGCGCCTCGGCCGAGATCGCGGCCTCGCTCGGCGCGTCCACCGTGATCCTGGCGGGCGGCGAGGTGTACCAGGCGCTGGAGCGCGGGCTGGTGGACGCCATCGAATGGGCGACGCCCTCGATCAACTATCCCTTCGGCTTCCAGCGCATCTCCAAGTACGCGATGCTGCCCGGCGTGCACCAGCCGAGCGCGCTGCAGGAATGCATCCTCTCGAAGGACCTGTGGGAGAGCTTCGACGCCCGGACGAAGTCGCTGATCGAGCTGGCTGCGCGCAACACCACGGTCAATTCCTGGATGCAGATCAACTACCAGGACACCGAGGCGCTGGAGAAATTCCGCGCCGACGGCGTCGAGTTCGTGCGGCTCGACGACTCCTACATCGAGGCCTGGCGCAAGGCCACGCGGGAATGGACCGACCGCCAGGCGGAGACCGCCGGGCCGTGGTTCAAGCGCGTGCTGGACCATCAGCGCGTCTTCGAGGAGCGCTGGAACCTCTCCCGCGCCTATCGCACCGACCTGCGCTAGCGGCCGGGCGCGCGATGCGGCACCAGGCTCCGCCGGGCAGGAACGCCTGCCGCAGGGTGCCGGCATGAGGCCCTTCATGCGTGCCATCGACGGCTTCAGCCGCGCCTGCGGCGTCGTGGCGGCCTGCCTGATCGTGCTGCTGATCACGCTGATGATGTACGACGTGGTGATGCGCTACGTCTTCGATTCCCCGACCCTCTGGGGCTATGACGTCAATACGTTCCTGATGGGATCGGCCTTCATCCTCTCGATCGCCTATGCGCTGGCGACGGATTCGCATGTGCGGGTGGACCTGCTGCACGGGCCGGCGCGCCCATGGCTGCGCACCTGGGTGGACCTGATCGGCTTCACGGTGCTGCTGCTGCCGATCTCGGCCTGGATCGCCTCCGGGCTGTGGAACTACTGGCTGGAGGCCTGGCGCAGCGGCGAGACCTCCGGCTCCTCGGCCTGGAACCCGGTGATCTGGCCGTTCCGGCTCATCCTGTTCCTCGGCTTCCTGGCCTTCACGCTGCAGATCCTGGCGGAGATCATCAAGTGCCTCGGGGCGATCAGGCGGGGCGTGGCCATGACGGCGATGCGCGCCGGGCACGACCCCGCCTGACATCCGGCGCCCGACCACCGTCCCGCTGATCCCCGGGCGCGCCCCCGACCGCCCGGCGCAGGAGAGACCATGTCCTCGCTCTGGATGTTTCCGGCCCTCATCGCGGGCATCCTGACCGGCTTCCCGGTCGCCTTCGCCATGCTCTCCCTGGCGGTGCTGTTCGGCTGGTCCACCTTCGGCGCGGAAGGACTGCTGCACCAGTCCGTGCTGAAGATCGAGGAGGTGGCGACGGCGCAGGTGCTGGCCGCGGTGCCGCTGTTCATCTTCATGGGCGCGATGTTCGAGGCCTCCGGCATCGCCTCGCGGCTGTTCGACGCGATCCACCTGTGGACCCGGCGCCTGCCCGGCGGCCTCGCGGTCGGCACCGTCATCATGTGCGTGATCTTCGCCGCGACCAGCGGCGTGGTCGGGGCGACGGAGACGGTGGTCGGGCTGCTCGCCATCCCGGCGATGCTGCGGCACAACTACAGCAAGTCGCTGATCTGCGGCACGATCTGCGCCGGCGGCTCGCTCGGCACCATCATCCCGCCCTCGGTGCTCGCGGTGGTGATCGGGCCGGTCGCCAGCGCCTCGGTCGGCACGATCCTGATCGGGATGATCATCCCCGGCCTGATGCTGGCGGCGAGCTACATCGTCTACATCGTCCTGCGCTGCGCGCTGCGGCCGCAGGACGGCCCCCAGGTGGAGGACGGCGCGCCGGTGCCGGGGCTGCTGGAGCGGCTGCGCATCACCGGCGCGGTGCTGGTGCCGCCGGTGATCGTCATCCTCTGCGTGCTCGGCTCGATGATGGCCGGGATCGCCACGCCGACGGAGGCCTCCGCCACCGGGGCGGTCGGCACGGTGCTGCTGGCCGCGAGCTACGGGCGGCTGACCTGGCCGGTGCTGGTGGACTCGGCCATGCGGACGGTCCGCATCACCGCGATGATCCTGTTCATCGTGACCTGCGGCTCGATCTTCGCCGCGGTGTTCGTGGGCTCGGGCGGGCTGATGGCGATCACCGACCTGCTGGCGGCCTTCGATCTCGGGCGCTGGGGGCTGCTGGCGATCGTGATGGGGATCACCTTCGTCGCCGGCTTCATGCTGGAGCCGCTGGTGATCATCCTGATCGTGGTGCCGATCTCCGCGCCGCTCGTCACCGCGGCCGGGTTCGACCTCACCTGGTTCTGCGTGCTGTTCCTGGTCATGTTGCAGACCGCCTACCTGACGCCGCCGATGGCGCCCTCGATCTTCTACCTGCGCGGCATAGCGCCGCCGTCGATCACCCTGCGTGACATGTACGTCGGGATATGGCCCTTCATCGGATTGCAACTCTGCGTCATCGCGCTGCTGGTGATCTTCCCGGAATGCGTGACCTGGCTGCCGGACGCCTTGTCGCGCCGGTGACGATGCGGACCGCTCGGTGCCGACACGGCTGCGGCACAACGCTCTGGTGCGTCCAGGCCGCGTCGGAATTCCTTACAGTTGCGCCGTGATTTTCGATGCGCGGCGAAAAGAATCGCCGGCTTTCATGCACTTCCCGAAACGGCACACGGTTTGCTGGTACCAAGCCAGGTCATGATCTCGGGCTGGCCGGTGCGGAGATGGAAAAAATGCGTCCTCATGCAACTCGTTGCGTCGCCGGGGCCGCGGTGGCCGGCATCATGGCGGCCCAGCCGGCGGCCGCGGCGGTCAGCTTCTACCAGAACAACCTGGCCGGCTTCCTCGGCGCGCTGCAGGGTGTCCAGGTCGAGAATTTCAACGACAACGTGTTGAACCCAGGTCTCAGCATCGCGGGCGGGTCGGTCCAGATCGATGCAGGCAACAGCAACCGCATGTTCGACGTCATCAATGATGGCGCGAACACCTCGACCACCTTCGCCTTCGCGGCGCCGATCAATGGCTTCGGCGGCAACTTCAACCTGGCCGTGCCGGGTGGGCCGGGCACCGGCATCCGCATCACCATAGACCTGGTGCTTGGCGGCTTGACGCTGCTGTCGCAGGAGATCCCGAACAGCATCGCCAACCAGTTCTGGGGCTTCGTCAGCGACATGGCCTTCGACGAGGTGCGCTTCGCCGAAGGCACGCAGGCCAGCGGCGTGGAGCGGTATCGGCTCGACAACCTGCGCTACGGCGTCGCGATCCCGGAGCCGGCCAGCATGGCGCTGCTCGGCGCGGGCCTGCTCGGCCTTGCGGCGCTGGGCCGCCGGCGCCGCGCGGTGGTGCAGGCCTGACGGCCAGGGCGCGGGGCGCCGTCGCTACAGGCTGACGCCCCCGTCCACGGACAGCTCTGCCCCCGTCATGTAGCCGCTCTCCTCCGAGAGCAGGAACAGCACGGCCCGCGCCACATCCTCCGCCGTCCCGACGCGGCCCATGGGAATCGAGGCCAGCCGCTTCGCCCGCACCTCGTTCGTCCAGACGCGGATCATGTCGGTCTCGATGGGGCCGGGATGGATGCTGTTCACGCGGATGCCGCGCGGCGCCAGGTCGATCGCCGCCGCCTTCGTCATGCCGCGCAGCGCCCATTTGGTGCTGCCGTAGGCGATGGCGTTCGGCGATCCGCGCAGCCCGGCCGTCGAGGAGATGTTCACGATGGAGCCGCCGCCGGCGCGCTCCATCGCCGGCACCACCGCCTTCATGCCGAGGAAGCAGCCGGTCTGGTTCACCGCCAGGTGCCGCTCGAACAGCGCCTTCGAGGTCTCCATCAGCGGCTTCGGGTCATAGATGCCGGCGTTGTTGACCAGGCCGTGCAGCCCGCCGCCGAGCCGCTCGGCGGCGGCGACGGCGGCCTCCCAGTCGGCCTCCTCCGTCACGTCCTGGCGGAGGAAGGCGCAGGCGGCGCCAAGCTCGGCCGCCAGCGCGCGGCCCTGCTCCTCCAGCAGGTCGCCGATGACGACGCGCCCGCCCTCGGCGACGATCATTCGCGCCTCCGCCGCGCCCTGCCCGCGCGCGCCGCCGGAGATCAGCACCGTCTTGCCGCTGAAGCGTGCCATGGCCGTTCCCTCTCCCGTATCCGCGCGGGATGAGAGCACGGCGGGCGGGATTGGTGAACCGGCGGCGCGGCGATAGGCTGCGGGCAATTGCTCGGAGGAGACATCCATGCGCGCCGCCGTGTTCCGCCAGGGTGAATTCGTCGTCGACACCGTGCCCGACCCGGTGCTGGCCGAGGGCCAGGTGCTCGTGAAGACCCGCGCCTGCGGCATCTGCGGCACGGACCTGCACGCCGCGCGCTTCCCACGGGACTTCTTCGCCCGTGCCCAGCGTGCCGGCGGGCGGTGGAATTTCGACCCCGACCGCGACGTGGTCTTCGGCCATGAATACGTGGCCGAGGTGGTGGCCAACGGCCCCGGCACGGAGGGCCGCTTCCGCCCCGGCCAGCTCGTCACCTCCATGCCGCTGACCATCGCCGGCACCACGGTGCATGGCCTTGGCTACAACCCCGACATCCCGGGCGCCTATGCGGAGTACATGCCGCTCTCGGAGCGCATGCTGCTGCCGGTGCCGGAGGGGATGGACCCCGACCACGCCGCGCTGGTGGAGCCCATGGCGGTCGGCGTGCACGCGGTGAACCTGGCGCGCCTGTCGCAGCAGGACGTGCCGCTGGTGATCGGCTGCGGGCCGATCGGGCTGGCGGTGATCGCCGCGCTGAAGCTGCACCGGGTCCGGCCGATCATCGCCGCCGACTTCTCGCCGGCGCGGCGGGCGCTGGCGCAGCGCATGGGCGCCGACATCGTGGTCGATCCCGCCGCCGCCTCGCCCTACGCGGCGCTGGAGGCGGCGATCACGCCGGAGGGGCACGATGCCAGCCGCTATGCCGCGCTGTTCTGCCTCGGCGCGCCGAAGCGCCCGTCGGTGCTGTTCGAATGCGTGGGCGTGCCGGGCGTGATCGGCGCGATGATGGAGGGGGCGCCGGCCAATGCCCGCATCATCGTGGTCGGCGTGAGCATGGAGACCGACCGCTTCGAACCCTTCTTCGGCATCGTGAAGCACCTGAACCTGCAATTCGTGCTGGCCTACACGGCGGCGGAATTCGCCGAGACGCTGGGCTACATGGCGTCCGGGCGGATGGACGTGGCGCCGCTGATCACCGGCCGCGTCGGGCTGGAGGGGGTGGCAGGGGCCTTCCGCGACCTTGCCAGCCCGGAACGCCACGCCAAGGTGCTGATCGAGCCCTGGCGCTGACGCGGCGGCGCTACCGCGGCTCGACCGGCTTCCTCAACGCCCAGAACGCCACCGACCCTGCCAGATAGGCGGCGATGGAAAGCCAGAAGGCCACGCGGTAGCTGCCCGTCAGGTCGAACACCACGCCCGCCCCCCAGGAGCCCAGCCCCGCACCCAGCCCCGAGCCGATGGTGATGACGCCGAGGATCGTGCCCAGCCGCGGCCCGGGGAAGAGATCGGCGGTCTTTGCCGTGATGGCGGGGCCCCGCGCCCCCCAGGTGATGCCGAACAGGCACGCATGCAGCCAGAGCAGCACGTGGTCGCGCGGCCCCTCGATGAGCAGCGCGCAGGCGACGCCGGCGATGGAGATGGCGTAGGCGAGCAGCGCCGCGCGCTCGCGCCCGATATGGTCGGAGATGGTGCCGGTCAGGATCACGCCCGGCAGCGCCAGCACCGCGCCGGTGCCCAGCACGAAGGCGGCGTAGAGCGGCTCGAACCCCATGTGCACGGCGAAGGCGAGCTGGTGCAGCGAGACCAGGAAGCTGCCGAGCCCGGTGCACATGTACACGAACCACAGCAGCCAGAAATGCCGCGTTCCCGCCGCCTCGCCCAGCGTCCAGGCGTGCAGCGGCGCGGCGGATGCCGACGGCCCGGCATTGCCGCCGGGCTCCTCGGCGCGGCGCGGGAACATGGCGGCGAGCGGCAGCACCAGCAGCGCCATGGCGCCGAACTGCACGAGGTAGGCCATGCGCCAGCCGATGCCATCGACCATGATCTGCGCCACCGGGGCGGAGATGGCACGGCCGAAGCCGTTGGCCGACTGCAGGATGGCGATCGCCAGGCCGCGCTGCGCGGTGAACAGCCGCGAGACGAGAGGTACGAAGACGACGAGGCCGACGCAGGAGGACCCGAAGGTCATCACCACGCCGTAGAGCAGCACCACCTGCCACAGCGTGGTGGCGAAGGCGCTGCCGAGCAGCCCCGCCGCCAGCAGGCAGCCGCCCAGCAGCACCATGCGGCGCGAGCCGAGCCGGTCCACCATGCCGCCGACCAGCGGGGAGGCGACGCCGCCCACCACCTGGCCCACCGAATAGGCGATGGAGGCCTCGCCGCGGCCCCAGGCGAAGTCGGCGATGAAGGCCAGCAGGAACACGGTGTAGGCGTGCATCAGGCTGGCGCTGACGGTGAAGGCGATGAAGCCGGCGATGACGATGAGCCAGGCCTTGCGCGACGGGCGCGGGGCGTTCATCGGCGAAGGGACCTCCCGGCCAGGGAAACATGCAATTGGCGACATGCAATTGGCGACATGCAATTGGTGACATGCAATTGGCGACATGCAGTCGGCGGCACGCAACTCCGGCCCGGTCGGACCAGTCACGGCCCGCGACGGCGGGCTTCTGGCGAGCATGAGACGCCGGCCATGGCGCTGGCAACAGTCCCCCCCGACCACCGGTCTGCGATGCAGGCGGCGCGATGGTTGACGGCCGGCACTCCGGACGCATATAGTTAACTGAATGGTTAATCTTGAGCCCGCACCCCTCGATCGAGTCTTCGCCGCGCTCTCGGACGCGACGCGGCGCGGCATGATTGCACGATTGCATGGCTCCCCTGGCGCGACGGTGAGCGAGTTGGCGCGGCCGCTGGCGATGTCGCTGCCTGCGGTGATGAAGCATCTGAACGTGCTGGAAAGCGCGGGGCTGATCGCCCGCAGCAAGACCGGGCGCAGCGTGCATGTGCGCCTGACGCCGGCGCCGCTGGAGGATGCGGCGGCCTGGCTGGAGCGGCACCGGCGCTTCTGGGGCGAGAGCCTGGATCGGCTGGCCGACATCGTGGAGGACAAGGCATGAGCGCGGCTTCGAGCAGGACTCTGGGCAGCGACGCCCCCGAGGGCCCGAGCCTGACGCTGGACCGCACCCTGCGCGCCCCGCCGGCGCGCGTCTGGACCGCCTGGACCCGGCCCGAGGTGATGGCGACCTGGTTCGGCCCGCACCATGTGCGCGTCGAGCGGGCCGAGGCCGATGTGCGCGTCGGCGGCCGCTTCCGCGTGGTGATGCGCGAGGACAATGGCGAGCGCCATGAGGTCGCCGGCGACTATGCCGTGGTGGAGCCGGAGCGGCGGCTGGTCTTCTCCTGGGCCTGGGTGAGCATGCCGGAGCGCGTCTCCCGCGTCACGGTCACGCTGCGCGCGGTGCCGGAGGGCACGGCGCTCACCCTGGTGCATGACCGCTTCGCCGACCCGGACACCGCAACGCGGCATACCCGCGGCTGGACGGAATCGTTGGAACGCCTGGCGGCGCAGCTTGACGCCGGCTGAACCACACCGACTGGAGGATAAGCCATGGACACGCATATCGCAGCGACGGGCGGCCAGGATGCCGCGTTGGACCTCGCCGTGACCCGGCTGCTGCCGGCCTCGCCCGCGGCGGTCTTCGCCGCCTGGACCGAGGCGGAGCAGGCGAAGAATTGGTGGGGCCCCTACGGCATGACCGTGCCGGTATGCGAGATCGACCTTCGCCCGGGCGGCAACCACCGCACCGTGATGCGCGACGCCGCCGGTGCCGAGTACCCGTCCACGCTGGTGTTCGAGGAGATTGCCGCGCCGTCGCGCCTCGTCCTGCGCGCGAATGCGGGGCAATGCGGCTTGCCGGACGCGGCTGTCGGAACGATCACCTTTGCTCCCGATCCCGTCGGCACGCGACTGACGGCGCACTGGCGGCATGCTTCGCCCGCGGGACGGCAGGCGCATGCGGACATGGGCTTCGTCACCGGCTGGGGCCAGACGCTGGATCGGCTGGCGGCGCACCTGATGCGGCCGCCGCCGGGCACGCCCTTCGCAGCCCAGCCGGCGGAGCGGCATGGCTGGTTGACCCGCATCCTCGGCACCTGGCGCTACGAGGCCGAATGCGAGGGCCCGCCCGGCCAGCCGCCGATGAAGGGCACGGGCATCGAGCGCGTGCGCATGCTCGGCGGCTACTGGGCGATCGGCGAGAGCGAGGGGGAGTGCCCCGGCGGCGGCCAGGCGCGCATGGTGGTCACCATGGGCTTCGACCCGCGGCGCGGCGCTTCCGCGGCACCTTCGTCGGTTCGATGATGCCCTTCATGTTCGTCTATGACGGCGCGCTGGACGAAAGCGCGACGACGCTGGTGCTGGACACGGAGGGACCGGCGATGACGGGCGAGGGAACGGCGCGCTACCGCGACAGCGTGACGATGCAGGGCGATGCGCTGCGCATCGTCGGCTCGGAGGTGCAGCAGCCGGACGGCACCTGGCACCGCTTCATGACCGGCCGCTACGAGCGGATCGGCTGAGCCATGCCGGGGCGGATCCTGCTGCTGCTCGGCACCAAGAAGGGCGCCTTCATCCTCGAGGGCGACGCGGCGACGCGCGGCGACTGGTCGCTGCGCGGGCCGTTCTGCGACGCCTGGCCGGTCATGCACGCCGTCGGCGACGCCGCGGACGGCACGATATGGGCCGGCGGCGGCAACGAGTGGTTCGGCCCGGCGGTGTGGCGCAGCACCGACCGCGGCGCCAGCTGGACGCATTCCGGCGCCGGCCTTTCCTACGGGGAGGGCGAGCCGCCGATCCGGGCGGTGTGGAGCCTGGCCAGGGCCGCCGACGGTGCGCTGTGGGCGGGCGTCGAGCCGGCAGGACTGTTCCGCAGCATCGATGGCGGCACGAGCTGGCAGCACGTGGAGGGGCTGCGCGCGCATCCCTCCCGCGCGCACTGGCAGCCCGGCGGCGGCGGGCTGATCCTGCACTCCCTGGTGCCGCACCCGACGGATCCGAAGCAGCTCTGGGTCGGCATCTCCACCGCCGGCGTGTTCCACACGGCCGATGGCGGCGCCACCTGGCAGCCGCGCAACAGCGGCACGCGTTGCGACTTCCTGCCGGAGGACCAGCGCTACCCGGAATACGGGCAATGCGTGCACTGCCTCGTCATGGCGCCGGGCATGCCGGAGCGGCTGTACCAGCAGAACCATTGCGGCATGTACCGCAGCGACGATGGCGGGCGGAGCTGGACCAGCATCGAGGATGGGCTGCCCTCCTCCTTCGGCTTCCCCGCCGCGGTCCACCCGCGCGATCCGGAGACCCTGTTCCTGCTGCCGCTGAACGGCGACAGCGCCGGCCGCTACGTGCCCGATGCGCGCGCGGCGGTCTGGCGCACGCGCGACCGCGGCACGGGCTGGCAGGCGATGCGGCACGGGCTGCCGCAGCGGGACGCCTATTTCGGCGTGCTGCGCCAGGCGATGGCGACGGATCCGCTGACGCCGGCCGGGGTCTACTTCGGCACCGGCAGCGGCGCCGTCTTCGCCAGCGCGGACGAGGGCGAGACCTGGCGCTGCATCGCCGAGCACCTGCCGGCGATCTCCTCGGTGGAGACGCTGGTGGTGCCGGGATGACGCTGGTGCTGCTGCCGGAGGCGCTGGTGCGGCTGTTCCCCGGCGCGCCGCGGCGGGTCGAGTTGCCCGATGCGGCAACCGTCGCAGCGGCGATCGCGGCGCTGGATGCGCGCTGGCCCGGCATGCGCGACCGGCTCTGCGACGGCACGCCGGCGATCCGGCGGCACATCAACGTCTTCGTCGCGGGCGAGCGGGCGCGGCTGGACACGCCCCTGCCGCCGGGGGCGGAGGTGATCGTGATGACCGCCGTCAGCGGTGGCTGAGCGCTACGCCGGCTCGCGCTCCCGCTCCGCCATCATGCGCTTGAAGGCCGGCCGGTCGTGGCAGGCGGCAAGCCAGCGCGCCACCCGCGGCGCCGCCTCGAACAGCTCGGGCGCCGGCTGGGCGTAGCGGATCACCTCCGCGACGTTGATGTCGGCCACGGTGAAGCGGCCGCCGACCAGCCAGCCCGTCGCGGCCAGCGCCGCGTCGAGCGCCGCGAAGGGCATGCGCAGCGCCTCCACCGCCGCCGCGGCGACCTGCGGATCGCGCTCCGCGGGCGGGCGGGCGACGCGGTGGTAGAGGATGTTGATGGTGTGCGGCTCGGCCTCCGCGGCGGCCCAGAGCGCCCACATGCCCATCAGCCCGTCCTCGGCGATGTCCTGCGGCCCCAGCGCACCGCCGTAGCGCTTCGCCAGATAGAGGTTGATCGCCAGGGATTCATGCAGCACCAGCCCGTCATCCACCAGCGTCGGCACATGGCCGTTCGGGTTCACCTTCAGGAAATCCGGGTGGCGGGTGTGCAACGGCGCGTCCGGCGCTTCGGGGCTGGGCAGGCGATAGGCCTGGATGACCGCCACCTGGCGGAAGGCCAGCCCGGCTTCGAAGGCCAGCCAGACGTTGCGGGAGGCACGCGAGCGCAGGACGCCGTAGATGGTCAGCATGGCCGGGACCTCCTGGGTGGCGCAGGGTCGCCGCCGCGCCGCCGTCGCGTCAAGCGGGCTTGGACCGCCCGCCGGGTCGTGGGCATACTCCGGGCAACCGGCAGCAGAGGGAGCAGGCGATGTTCGAGGTGCACTACTGGCCGACGCCGAACGGCAAGAAGGTGACGATCCTGCTGGAGGAGCTGGGCGTGCCCTACAAGGTCACGCCGGTGCATATCGGCCGCGGCGACCAGTTCAGCGACGCCTTCCTGGCGATGAACCCGAACCACCGCATGCCGGTGCTCGTGGATCACGCGCCGGCGGATGGCGGCGCGCCGCTGAGTGTCTTCGAATCCGGCGCGATCATGGTCTACGTCGCCGAGAAGCTCGGCCGCTTCCTGCCGACCGCGCCGCGCCCCCGCGCCGAGGTGATGCAGTGGGTGGTCTGGCAGATGGCGAACCAGGGGCCGAAGCTCGGCGAGTGCGGGCATTTCCGGCGGCTGGGGGACACGAAGGGCGACCAGTCCTACGCCGTCGCGCGCTTCACCGACGAGGCGAACCGGCTCTACGGCGTGCTGAACAACCGCCTCCATGACCGCCGCTGGATCGCCGGCGACGCGTACACGATCGCCGACATGATCTGCTACCCCTGGACGGTGAACTGGAAGGCGCAGGGCCAGGACATCGAGGAATTCCCCTACTTCAAGCGCTGGCAGGCGGAGATCGCGGCACGGCCGGCGGCGCAGAAGGGCATGGCGGTGGGCGCCGAGCTGTCCGAGGATCCGGCGAAGCTGCCGCCGGAGGAGCGCGAGCGGCGGGCGAGGATCATGTACAACCAGCGCGCACGGCCGGCGCCGGCAGGCGGGCTGCTGTAGCCGCGCGCGGTTGACAGGCGGGCGGCGCGCCCCGCAGCCTGCGAGCGTCCAGGAACACGAAGGCGGGCGCCCCCGGCGCGATCCGCCACGGGAGGAGTGCGAGGCCATGCGCCACCCCCTGCGCGTGCCGCCACGGCGGCGGCTGCTCACCGCTGGCCTCGCCGCGCCCGCGCTGATCCCCTTCTTCGCCCGTGCCCAGGGCGGCGCGCTGCCGCAGGGCACGGTGCGCGTCCTGGTAGGCTTCCCGCCCGGCGGCGGCACCGACGTGATGGGCCGCGCCATCCTCGAGGCGCTGCGCCGCCGCGGCAATTTCCGCAGCGTGATCATCGAGAACCGCCCCGGCGCCAGCGGCACGGTGGCGGGCGAGGCGCTGAAGCACGCGCCGCCGGACGGCACCACCATCCTCTTCGCGCCCTCGGCCTCTACCGTGCAGCCGGTCTGGACCTTCCGCCGCCTGCCCTTCGATCCGCGCACGGATTTCGCCGCCCTCACGCTGACCGGCACGCTGCAGACCTGCCTGGTGCTCTCGGCCCAGACCCCCGCCCGCAGCATCCAGGACTACGTCGCCTGGGTGAAGGCCGACCCGCGGCGCGGCAATTTCGGCACCACCGCGCTCGGCGCCAACCCGCATTTCTTCGGCCTCGTGCTCGGCGAGATCTTCGGTATGCCGATGGAGCCGGTGGGCTACCGCGGCGCGGCGCCGCTGGTCGCCGACCTGACGGCAGGGCACATCATGGCGGGCACCGGGGGCGTCTCCGACTTCATGACCTTCCACCGCGACGAGAAGCTGCGCATCGTGCTGACCTCCGGCCCGCGCCGCGCCAGCGCCGCGCCGGACATTCCCTGCCTCGCCGATCTCGGCCATGCCGACCGCGCCAGCATCGGCTTCTACGGCTTCTTCGCCCCCGCCGCGACGCCGCGCCCGCTGGTCGAGGCGCTGGGCCGGGAGCTGGCGGCGGCGACGATGGAGGCCGACGTGCGGCGCACGCTCTCCGAACTCGGCCTGGAGGTCGAGACCTCGACGCCCGAGGGCTTCCAGACCCTGGTTGCGGGCGAGATCGAGCGCTGGCGGCCGATCATCGAAAAGAGCGGATTCAAGGTCGACTAGGGAGCCATTGCGATGAGCGACGTTCTGCTGATCGACGAACCGCTGCCCGGCGTGCGGCGGCTCACCATGAACCGGCCCGAGAAGCGCAACGCGCTGAACAACGCGCTGCGCGGCGCCATCTTCGCGGCGCTGGCCGAGGCCGACCGCGACGACGCGGTGCGCGTCTCCATCATCCGCGGCGCCGGCCCCGCCTTCTGCGCCGGCTACGACCTCTCGGCGGACAACTCCAAGGACCAGCCCTACCAGACCGCCGGCGGCATCTGGCCCTGGTCGCGCCACGTGGTGGAGGGCTGGCTGCGCATGTGGGACCTGGCGAAGCCCGTGATCGCCCAGGTGCACGGCTACTGCCTTGCCGGGGGCAGCGAGCTGGCGACGGCCTGCGACCTCGTCTACGTCGCCGAGGACGCGCAGATCGGCTACCCGCCGACGCGGCTGATGAGCCCGCCCGACATGCAGTTCCATCCCTGGCTGCTGGGCATGCGCCGCGCCATGGAGATGTACCTGACCGGCGACGCGATCACCGGCGTGGAGGCGGCGCAGGAGGGCTTCGCCAACCGCGCCTACCCGGCGGCCGAGTTGGAGACGAAGGTGCTCGCCATCGCCGACCGCGTCGCCAAGGTGCCGCCCGACCTGCAGCAGATCAACAAGCGCAGCGTGCACCGCGCCATGGAGGCGATGGGCATGCGCGACGGGCTGCGCGCCGGCACCGAATTGCAGGCCCTGGCCTTCTGCACCGAGAGCAGCCTCGCCTACCGCCGCCAGTTCCGCCGCGACGGCGCCAGCGTGCGCGACCTGCTGAGCCAGCGCGACCGCGCCTTCGGCGACTACCGCGAGCGCGACGGGAAGAAGGAGTAGGCGCATGGCCGCCCTGGAGAGCTTCCGACGCGAGACCCGCGCCTGGCTGGAGGCGAACTGCCCGCCGCTGATGCGCACCCCCATGCCGGATGACGAGGTGGTCTGGGGCGGCCGCAATCCGGTGTTCAAGCATCCGGAACAGAAGGTCTGGCTGGAGCGCATGGCGGCGCGCGGCTGGACCGCGCCGGGCTGGTCGCGCGCCTGGGGCGGCGGCGGCCTCTCGCCCGGGGAATGCGACGTACTGGCGGAGGAGATGGCCGCACTCGGCTGCCGTGCGCCGCTCTATTCCTTCGGCCTCTCCATGCTCGGCCCCGTGCTGCTGGAATACGGCACCGAGGCGCAGCGGCGCGAGCATCTGCCGCCCATCGTGCGCGGCGAGATCCGCTGGTGCCAGGGCTATTCCGAGCCGGGCGCGGGGAGCGACCTCGCCGGGCTGCAGACGCGGGCGGTGCGGGACGGCGAGACCTTCGTCGTCAACGGCCACAAGATCTGGACATCCTACGCGCACTACGCCGACTGGGTCTTCGCGCTGGTGCGCACCGACCCCAGGGCGAAGAAGCACGAGGGCATCTCCTTCCTGCTGATCGACATGGCCTCGCCCGGCGTGCGCGCGCAGCCGATCCGCCTGATCAGCGGCTATTCCGTGTTCTGCGAGACCTTCCTCGAGGATGTGCGCGTGCCCGCCGGCAACCTTGTCGGCGAGCCGAATCGCGGCTGGACCATCGCCAAGCGGCTTCTCGAGCATGAGCGCAAGTCGCAGGGCAGCTTCAGCGACCGCCACAAGGCACGCGGCGAGGTGCCGCTGCCGCTGCTGGCGAAGCGGCACCTCGGCGAGACCGCAGAGGGACGCATCGCCGACCCCGTGCTGCGCGACCGCATCGCCGCCTATGCGATGCGCGACCACGCCTTCCAGCTCACCCGCCGGCGCCTGGCCGAGGAGCGGGCGGCGACGGGATCGCCGGGGCCGGCCTCGGCGTTGATCAAGCTGGTCGCGACGGAGCTGAACCAGACGCGGCTGGAGCTGATGCTGTCGAGCGCGGGGACTGCGGCGCTGGGCTGGGAGGGCGAGGGCTTCGGTGCGGACGAGCTGCGGCTGACGCGCGACTGGCTGCGTTCCAAGGCCAACACCATCGAAGGCGGCACCTCCGAGGTGCAGTTGAACATCATCGCCAAGCGCGTGCTTGGCCTGCCGGACTGATCCCCATGGCGCTGACCCTCGACGCCGAAGCCCGGCTGATCCGCGACCAGGCGGTGACCTTCTTCGAGGAGCGGAGCCCGGTGCGCGCGCTGCGCGCGCTGCGCGACGCCGGCGACCCGGACGGCTTCTCCCGCGCGCTCTGGCGCGAGATGGCGGAGCTCGGCTGGGCCGGGTTCCTGGTGCCGGAGGCGCATGGCGGCACGGAAGCGGGTGCGCTCGGCCTCGGCCTGGTGCTGGAGGCGGCGGGGCGCACCCTGGCGCCGACGCCGCTGCTCTCCACCGCGCTGATCGGCGCCAGCGCGCTCGTGCTCGGCGGCAACCCGGCGCAGCGGGCGGCGCAGCTGCCGGCGATCGCGGCCGGCACGCGGCTGGTGGCGCTGGCGCTGGAGGAGGGCACGCACCACGACCCTGCCCGCACCGGGGCCACGGCGCGGCGCAGCGGCAATGGCTGGCGGCTGGACGGCACGAAGAGCTTCGTCCCCGATGGCGGCGCGGCCGACCTGATCATCGCCGTCGTCCGCACCGAGGACGGGCTCGGCCTGTTCCTGGTGCCCGCCGACGCGCCGGGCGTGACGCGCGAGCGGCGCCGCATGGTCGATGGCCGCAACGCCGCCGCCATCCGCTTCGAGGGCGTGTCGCTGCCTGCCGGTGCGCGGCTGGAAGGCGGCGGGCCGGGGCTGCTGGATGCCGTGCTCGATCGCGCGCGTATCGGCCAGGCGGCGGAGATGCTGGGCGCCACTGGTGCCGCCTTCGACCGGACCCTGCAATACTTGAAGGATCGCCGGCAGTTCGGCGTCCCGATCGGGAGCTTCCAGGCGCTGAAGCACCGCGCCGCGCGCATGTTCGAGGCGATGGAGCTGCTGCGCTCCACCGTGCTGGCGGCGCTGGAAGCCATCGACGAGGGCAGCCCCGATCTGCCGCGGCTGGCCAGCCTGGCCAAGGCACAGGCCGGCGAAGCCTTCTTCCTCATCGGCAACGAAGCCATTCAGATGCACGGCGGCATCGGCATGACCGACGAGCACGAGATCGGCTTCTACCTGAAGCGTGCGCGTGTCGCGCAGGCGACCTTCGGCGACTCGGCCTACCACCGCGATCGCTACGCCGCGCTGTCCGGCTTCTGACGGCACCATTGCGGGGCGCCCGCGGCGCTGCAAGACTCGCCGCATCGGCAGGGACCGGCAGCCATCCGAAGCGCCGGCGGAACGGGAGGAGTGGACGATGGATCGACGGCAGATGCTCATCGGGGCGGGCGGCGCGCTCGGGCTCGGGCTCGGCGGTGCGCGGCAGGCGCTGGCCCAGGCGCAGACGCCGATCCGCTTCCTGACGCCGGAGACCGACCCGACCCAGGTGCGGGTCTGGCAGGCCTTCGTCGAGCAGTACGGCGCGGCCAACCGGGGCGTGGCGATCCGCCCGGAATACGCCTCATGGGACGACCTCGTGCGCAAGGTCTCGGCCGACCTGATGGCCGGCGCGCCGCCCGAGGTGATCGCCGGCTCCAGCCGCGTCGGCTTCGTCGCCGCCGCGTCGCGGCGCAACCTGCTGATGGACCTGACGCCGGTCGTCGAGGAGATCGGCCGCGCCGACTTCCACGCGCCGAGCCTGGCCGCCTGGAAGTTCGGCAACGTCCAGGCCGCCATCCCCTACGGCATGCAGTGGCCGGTGCTGTGGTGCCGCACCGACCTGTTCGGGGAGGCGGGCGTTCCGCTGCCGACCACCTGGGACGAGTACCGCGCGGCGGCCGAGAAGCTCACCAGCCCGCAGCGCGGCATCTTCGGCGCCTGCTTCCCCGCGGGCCGCACCTGGAACACCGAGATCCAGGCGGGCACCGCCATCTGGCAGGCCGGCGGCACCATGTTCGACGAGAAGCTGAACGTCACGCTCGACACGCCGGAAGTGCGCCGGGCGATGACCTACTACGCGGAGATGTGCCGCTTCTCGCCGCCCGACATCGGCTCCTACGGCTTCCGCGAGGCCTCCGCCGCCTATACCTCGGGCAAGTCGGCGACGACCTTCTACTGGGGCCGCGTGCTGTCGCACCTCCACGCCCAGGCGCCGGAGCTGCTGCCGAAGACCCGCACCGTGCACTACCCGCGCGGCGTGAAGCAGGCGGTGGCCTTCGGCTGGGACGAGTTCGTGGTGTATCGCGGCCGGAACAGCCGCGCCGCCATGGACTACGTGAAGTGGATGCTGCAGCCGCAGCAGATGTACGCGATGATGGAGCCGGTGATCGCGCATGTGGTGCCGACGCGCAATTCGGTGGTCCCGATGCTGCAGCAGCACGAATGGATCAAGAAGCATCCGGAGATCGTGACCACGCTGATCGAGCCGATCGACTTCGGGATCTCCTCCGTGAAGGAGAGCCCGAACCACCCCTTCAACTTCAAGTGGGAGAGCTTCCAGGCGCGCAACATCATCCCGGACATGGTGCAGCGCATCGTGCTGGGCCGCGAGCCGGTGGCGATCGCGGTGGAGAAGGCACAGAAGGACGGCGCCGACGCCGTCAAGGACGTCCGGCAGTAGCGCCGGCACGGGGCACGCGCGGCATGGCATCGGACGAGGCAATCGCGCGCGCGCCGCGGGTGCGCAGCGGCGTGGCGGCGGGCGTCACGTCGCGCGGCGGGGTGCTCGGCGCCCTGCGTGACCGGCATCTCGGCCTGGTGCTGCTGGCGCCCGGCGCCTTCACCTTCCTGGTGCTGCTGGTCTTCCCGCTGGGCTACGGCATCTACACCAGCTTCCTGCAGCGCCACGTGCTGGATCCCGAGGGGATCTGGGTCGGGCTCGAAAACTACGCCTGGCTGCTCTCCAACGGGGAGTTCTGGCGTTCGCTGATGCTCTCGAGCTTCTGGGCGGGCGCCACGGTGGGGCTGCAGATCATCCTCGGCACCGCGGTCGCGTTGCTGCTGCACCAGCCCTTCAAGGGGCGCTCCATGGTGCGCGGGCTGGTGCTGTTCCCCTACATGATGCCGGTGGTCTCCGTCGTGCTGGTGTGGATGCTGCTCTACAACGCGCTCTACGGCGTGGTGAACTGGCTGCTGGTGCAGGCGGGGATCATCGCGGCGCCGATCGCCTGGCTGTCGCAGCCCGACAGCGCCTTCTGGGCGGTGGTCTTCGTCGGCGTCTGGAAGTACTTTCCCTTCGTCGTGGTCATCGTGCTGGCGCGGCTGCAGGTGATCCCGCAGGACCTGTACGAGGCGGCGCGGATCGACGGCGCGGGTGCCTGGTCCCGCTTCGTGGACATCACCCTGCCGCAGCTCAGGGACGTGCTGCTGGTGGTGGCGCTGCTGCGCACCATCTTCATGTTCAACAATTTCGAGATCATCTTCCTGCTGACCGGCGGCGGGCCGCTGAAGGCCACCATGACCCTGCCGATCATGGTCTACGAGCAGGCCTTCGGGATCTACGAGCTCGGCCGCGGCTCCACCATCGCGGTGGTGATGTTCCTCATCCTGATCGCGGTGATGTCGATCTACTTCGCCTTCCTGCGCAAGGAGGACGCGTGATGGGCCGCGCTTTCCGCATCTATCCGGCGGTCCTGCTGCTGCTGCTGTTCGTCGCCTTCCCGCTCTACTGGATGACGGCGACCTCGCTGAAGCCGCAGACCGAGGTGTTCCGCGTCCCGCCCACCTTCCTGCCCGAGACCTGGACGCTGCGGCACTACACCGACCTGTTCTGGCTGACCGATTTCGGGCTGCTCTTCCTGAACAGCCTGAAGGTCTGCCTGCTCTCGACCGGGCTGGCGCTGGTGGTCGGCAGCCTCGGCGCCTATGCGCTCGCGCGGTTCCGCGTGCCCGGCAAGGAAGCCTATGGGCGGCTGGTGCTGCTGGCCTACATGTTCCCGGGCGCGCTGCTGATCATCCCGCTGATGCTGCTGTTCCGCCAGCTCGAGCTGACCAACAGCCATCTCGGCCTGTCGCTCGCCTACCTCACCTTCGCGGTGCCCTTCGTGATGTGGGTGATGCGGGACTTCTTCGCCTCCGTCCCGGTGGATCTGGAGGAGGCCGCGCTGATCGACGGCGCCTCGCGCCTCGGCGCGCTGTGGGACGTGGTGCTGCCGCAGGCGGTGCCCGGGCTGATCGCCACCGGCATCTTCGCCTTTCTCTTCGCCTGGAACGAGTACCTCTTCGCGCTGATCCTGATCTCCGACGAGAGCCTGCGTACCCTGCCGCCCGGCATGATGCGCTTCGTCTCCACCACCGACACCAACTGGGGCCTCATCATGGCGGCATCGACGCTGGCCACCCTGCCGATGGCGATCGCCTTCGGCCTGGTGCAGCGCTACCTGGTCACCGGCCTCGGCGCCGGCGGCGTGAAGGGCTAG
>JAIEOP010000164.1 GCA_019750465.1 Acetobacteraceae bacterium
TTGTTTCGGGTGTTCTGCGGTGTGCTCTTCCTTTCGCCCCGGGGGGGGCGCCGCGGCCCGACGCTGCCGGCGCCGCCGCCACGCCGTCGCGCCCCGAACCCGCATCCGCTTCCGCGGGCGACTCCTGCGACATCCCGCCCACGGCCGCAGCCGAGCGGGCGCTGCTGGAATCGCTGCGTGCCCGACGGCTGGAGATCGACCGTCGGGAGCAGGCCGTGGTGGAGCGCGAGGTGCTGCAGGCCGCGGCCGAGCGCCGCCTGACGGAGCGCGTCGAGGGCCTCGCCGCGCTGCAGGCC
Source organism: Acetobacteraceae bacterium (assembly GCA_019750465.1). GTDB lineage: Bacteria > Pseudomonadota > Alphaproteobacteria > Acetobacterales > Acetobacteraceae > JAIEOP01. The sequence continues at coordinate 297 of JAIEOP010000164.1, forward strand.
CGCCTGGAAGCGGTGGACCAGGCCCGCGGCGAGCGCGAGGAAGCAGGCTGGCGGCAGATGGTGAAGCTCTACGAAGGCATGCGCCCGCGCGACGCGGCGGCGATCTTCGATGACCTCGAGATGCCCGTGCTGGTGCAGATCCTCGGCCGCATGGGCGAGCGCAAGGCCGCTCCGGTGCTTGGCGCCATGCGTCCGGACCGTGCGCGGCTGCTCACCGCCGAGCTGGCGCGGCACCGCGCGGCAGGCCCTGTCAACTAAGGACCAGCCGGCGTGCAAGGAGGCGCCGTCATGCCCATGGACAAGACCACCCCCGTGCTGATCGTCGATGACTACAAGACCATGCTGCGGATCATCCGCAACCTGCTGAAGCAGCTCGAATTCGAGAACGTGGAGGAGGCGACCGACGGGCAGGAAGCCCTGTCCAAGCTGCGGGCCGGCAGCTTCGGCCTGGTCATCAGCGACTGGAACATGGCGCCGATGACCGGGCTGGACCTGCTGAAGGAGGTGCGCGCCGATGCGCGGCTGAAGGCCCTGCCCTTCATCATGATCACCGCCGAGAGCAAAACCGAGAACGTCGTCGCCGCCAAACAGGCCGGTGTCTCCAATTACATCGTCAAGCCGTTCAACGCGGAGACGCTGCGCGACAAGATCGAGAAGGTGATGGCGCATGCCTGACGACATCCCGCAGACCACGTGCGACCCGATCGAATTGGCGGTGCGTGCCGTGCTCGGCAGCATGAGCGGCGACCTCAGCGTGACCGAGGCGACGCTGCTCTCGGAACTCGAGGCCCTGGGCCGCGAAGTCTCGCGCGCCAAGTCGGAGATCGCGGCGCTCTCGGTCGACGATATCACCGCAAGCCATATCCCTGCCGCGACCGACGAGCTGGATGCCGTGGTCGCGCACACCGCGACGGCGACCAACGAGATCCTCGACGCCTGCGAGGTGCTGGAAGGGCTGCAGCCGGACCTTGCCGCCGAGGGCGCCGCCGCGCTCTCCGGCGCGGTGACCCGCATCTACGAAGCCTGCAGCTTTCAGGACATCACCGGGCAGCGCATCAGCAAGGTGGTGAACGCGCTGAAGGCGATCGAAGGGCGCGTGGCCGCGGTCAGCGAACGGTTCGGCGGCCTGCCCGCCGCGATGGCCGCTCCCGCGGGCGCGACGGCGCGCACCGAGGGCGAGGCGCTCGCCAACGGGCCGCAGCTGCCCGCCACCGCGAGTTCCCAGGCCGAGATCGACCGCCTGCTGGCGAGCTTCGACTGATGCGCCGGCTACGGCCAGGTCCGCTGGCGCTGGCGGTTGGCCTGCTCCTCGTGCTGCCCGCGGCGCCGGCGGCCGCGGAGCAGCGGATCGGGTTGCGGGTCGGCGACCATCCGGGCTTCGGGCGCTTCGTCTTCGAGGGCGAGGCCGCCGCCGCCCGCGCCTATCGCGTGGAACGGGAGGGCGAACGCCTGCGCGTGCGCTTCACCCAGCCCGCGACGCTCGATCTCCACGCGGCACGCCGGCTTCCCCGCAATGCAACGGGCATCACCACCGCCGAGCAGGGCGTCGATATTGCGCTGCGCTCGCCAGAGGTACGTGTCCGGCACTTCGTGCTCGGCACGCGGGTGGTCGTGGACGTGCTGGATGTGCCGCGTCAGGTGGCGGGCGCCGCCGTGGCGCCGTCGGACACCAGGGCTGCCGCGAGGGCCGTTGCCCGGGGTGCCGACACGCCGGCCGCGCCGGTGCCGCCGCGCGGCCCAATACCACCCGCCGCCTCGGAAAACGCGAACTGGAGGGCTACCCCTTCCCCGTCGGCGCCCGGCGCCAGTGACCTTGCCGCCGCAGCGGCATCCATGAGCGACGACGCTGCACCGCCGATCCCCGCACGGCCGACCTCAGCAACAATTGCTTCTGCACCGCCAGCCTCCGTACCGCAGCCCGCCGGACCATCCGCCGCTGCGGCGGTGCTGCCCCCGGCCGGGGCTGCGCCGGTGCGCCTCGTCTTCGGCGGCCCGGGGCAATCGCGCGCCGTGCTGCTGCCCTTCGGCGAGGATGTCGGCATCGCCGTCCTGCGCCGGGGCGACACGGTCCTTGTCGTGATCGATGCGCCGCGCCCGCTGAACCTGGCCGCGCTGCGCGGCGACCCCGTGTTCGGGGGCATGGAGGCCCGCGCCGTCCCGGGTGGCAACGTGCTGATGCTGCGCCTCGCCGAGCCGGCGGTCATCGAGGCGCGGCGACGGGATGGCGCCTGGGCGCTGACCGCGCTCCCCGCGCCGGCTGGCGGGAGTGAGCCTCAACCGCCCGAGCTGGAGGCGACCGCGGACCCCGGCGGGCCGCAGTTGCTCGTGCGCGCCGCGAGCGCTGGCCGCATCGTGGCGGTCACCGATCCCGAGACCGGCCTGCCCATGCTGGTCGGCACGCTGCGCAGCCCGGACATGGCCCTGCCGCAGCTGCGGCGCCTGCCGGAGGCCGACCTTCTGCCCAGCCTGCTCGGCCTTGCCACCCTCGCGCGCTCGGACCGCTTCGCGGTGCGTGTCGTGACCGAAGGATTCATGATCACCGCCGCAGGTGGCGGCACGCTTGCACTCGACCCCGCTGTCGCGGGATCCGACCCGGCGCGGACGATGACGCGCCTGTTCGACATTCCGTCCCTGCCGGTACCGGCGCTGCATGATCGGTTGCGCGCCGAGTACGCCGCGGTCCGTGCGGCGCCGCCGCTGGCACGGACCCCACTGCGCCGCGCCGCGGCGGAGACTCTCCTCGCGCTCGGCATGCCACAGGAAGCGCAGGGCATGCTGGCGATCGCGCTCGCCGAGGATCCGCGCGCCGCCGCTGATCCCGCCTTGGCCGCGCTTTCCGGCGCCGCCGCCCTGCTCGGCGGACGTCTCGCCGATGCCGAGGGCCTTGCCCGCACGGACCTGCCTGAACGGGATGAGACGCTGCTCTGGCGTGCCCTGCTGGCGGCCGCGCGGGGCGAGTCGCGCGCCGCGGCGCCGCAGCTTGCCGCGACCCTGCCACTCGCGCTCGCCTATCCGGAGAATCTTCGCGCGCGGCTGTTGGGTCCGGTCGCCGCGGCACTGGCGGAAGCAGGCGACGCCACGGCGCTGCGCCGGCTTGTCGCCGCCGCGGGCGAACGGCCGGATCTGGATTTCGCCCGCGCGGCCCTGGCCGAAGCCGAGGGCAGAACCGATGCCGCGCTTGTCGAGTATGACGCCGTCGCGCGGGGCCGTGACCGGCTGGCCCGCGCCCGTGCGCTGCGCCGCGCCGCCGAGATCCGGTTGGCGGCTGGCGCGCTCACCAAGGCGCAGGCGGCGGAAGCGCTGGAAAGCGCGCTCTTCGCGTGGCGTGGCGATGGGCTGGAGATCTCGACACGGCTCCGCATCGCGGAGCTGCGTACCGAGGCCGGCGATCCACGCGCCGCGATGGGCGTGCTGCAGGAGACCGAGACCCTGTTCCCCGACCAGGCCGATGCGGTGCGCACCGGCCTGCAGTCTGCCTTCCTCGCGGCGCTGGTGCAGGAACCGCCGCTTGGCGCCGTGGCGCTGCACGATGCTCACCCTGGCCTGCTTCCAGCCGACGCGCGCGGCGAGGCGGCAGTCGCGACCCTGGCCGAGCGTCTCGTCGCGCTGGATCTGCCGGACCGCGCCGCGACGCTGCTGGGCGCGGCGATGCAGCGCGCCGCGGCGGGCAGTGCGCAACGCGCCGAACTCGGGCTGCGGCTGGCGCAGCTGCACCTGGGAGAGGGTGATGCCGCCGCGGCGCTCGGCGTACTGCGGCAGAGCGCCGCGGACGCCCTGCCCGCGGCGCTGGCGCGCGAGCGCGGCATCCTCGCGGCGCGTGCCGAGGCCCGGCTCGGCAATCGGCCTGTCGCCATCGCGGCGCTGCAGGCGCTCGGCGCGGAAGCCGCGGAGCCGCTGGTTGAAATCCTGGCGGAGGCACAGGATTGGGCCGGTGCCGCACGCGCCCTTGCCGCGCATCTGCAGGCCAGCCTGCCCGCGACGCCGGCGCCTCTGGCAGAAGCGCAGGCGCGCAACGTGCTGCGCCAGGCGGCGCTGCTCGGGCTTGTCGGCGATTCCGCGGGCCTCTCCGCGCTCGCCGCACAGTACGGGCCGCGGCTCGCCGCCGGTCCGCTGGCCGACGCCTTCGGCGCTCTCACCGCCGACCCGATGCGCGGCCTCGCCGACCTGCCGCGGCTGCAGCGCGAGCTGCGGCTGTTCCGCGCCCTGCCGTCGCTGGAGCCATTGCGGGCCGCCAGCCTCGGCACGCGATAAGTCACGCGACTCCCCCGGGGGGCAGCGGCAAATTTTTCGGCAGGAGGGGGGAGTTTTCGCTTGCGCGGGGGGACCGACTGCCCCATATGCGCCCCCCGTTGACCTGATCAATCCCGATCAACCCGGTCATCTGCTGGTGGGGGGAGCCCGCAATGGAAGCTCTTGTCCAACTGGGGATGGTCTCGGAGCTCCCGAGCGACGCCCAGACTTCCGTAACCTCGGCGAGCGAGGCCAAGGACTACTTCGTCTCCCGCGACGGCGTGAAATTCGCCGGCACGCATCTGATCATCGACCTCTGGGGCGCCACCAACCTGGCGGATCCGGAGCACATCGATGCCGTGCTGCGCGAGGCCGCGGTGGCGACCGGTGCGACCATCCTGCACGGGCACTTCCACCACTTCGGCCCGAACAGCGGCGTCTCCGGCGTGCTGGTGCTGGCGGAAAGCCACGTCTCCATCCACACATGGCCGGAGCGGGACTACGCAGCGCTCGACATCTTCGTCTGCGGCGAGTGCAACCCGTACAACGCCATCCCGGTGCTGAAGCGCGGCTTCCTGCCGGATCGCGTGCAGCTCGCCGAGCACAAGCGGGGCCTGGTCGGCTGACGCCGCCGTCCTGACGGGATATGTGGGGCCGGGCCGCAGGGCCCGGCCCCTTTTCGCGCGACCCCGGAGACCTCCGCCATGGCAACCGATGCCTGGGTGAACGAGACGCTCTACCCCGCCTGGGGCCAGCGCTTCCGCATCCTGCGGGAACTCGCCCGCGTGCAGTCCGCCTTCCAGGACATCATGGTGTTCGAGAGCGAGACGCATGGTCGCGTCATGCTGCTCGACGGCGTAGTGCAGATCACCGAGGCGGACGAGTTCGTCTACCAGGAGATGCTGGCGCATGTCCCGCTGCTGGCCCACGGCGTGGCGCGGCGCGTGCTGATCATCGGCGCCGGTGATGGCGGCGTGCTGCGGCGCGTGCTGCAGCACAGCACCGTCGAGCGCGCCGTGATGGTCGAGATCGACGGCGAGGTGATCCGGCTGGCGAAGGAGCACCTGCCCGGCATCGCCGGCGATGCATGGTCCGACCCCCGCGCCGAGGTGATCGTCGGCGACGGCATCGACCATGTGCGCCAGGCGCCGGATGCCAGCTACGACGTGGTGATCGTGGACAGCACCGACCCGATCGGCGTCGGCGAGGTGCTGTTCACCGACGAGTTCTACGCCAATTGCGCCCGTCTGCTGACCAGGCGTGGCCTGGTGGTGAACCAGTGCGGCGTGCCCTTCATGCAAGCCGAGGAGCTGCGGGACACCTCGCTCCGCCGCGGCAGGGCCTTCGCCGATGTCTCCGCCTATGTCGCCGCGGTGCCGACCTATGTGGGCGGCTTCATGACGCTCGGCTGGGCGGCGAAGGACGCCGCGCTGCGCCGCGTGGGCGTCGAGGAGATCCGCGCCCGGGCGCAGGCCGCGGGCGTGCTGGGCAGCACGCGGTACTGGACGCCGGAGATCCATGTCGGGGCGTTCAACCTGCCGCCCTACATCGCGCAGCACCTGCCGGGATAGTCAGGCACGCACCACCGCATCGCGCGCCGCCAGCCGCGCCAGCATCCAGTCCACCTCCGCCCGCGTCTCCGGGGTCAGCCTGGGCCCCGGTGCACGCACCGCGGCGGAGGCGATGATGCCGCGCCGTGCCAGCACGTATTTCCGCACCGCCAGCCCAAGCCCGGGCTGGCTCTCGTAGCGGATCAGCGGCAGGTGCAGGTCGAACAGGTCGTGCGCCGCCGCCTTCTCGCCCTTCCAGATATGGTCGCATCCAGATATGGTCGCAGACCCGCACCAGCATCTCCGGCACGGCATAGCCGGTCATGATGCCGTCCGTGCCACGCTCGATCTCCTGCGGCAGGAAGAGGCCGCCATTGCCGCCCATCATGGCGATGCGGCGCATCAGGCCCTCCGCCTCCAGGCGGCGCAGCGCAGTGATCTTGTCGAGGCCGGGCCAGTCCTCCGCCTTCAGCATCACCAGCCGAGGGTCGGCGGCAACCAGGCGGCGGACCATGTCGGCGCTGATGTGGATGGCATTGGCCTGCGGGAAATCCTGCAGCACCCAGGGCGCATCGCCCACCGCCTCCGAGGCGCCGGCGAGATAGGCCATCACCCCGTCATCACCGCGCAGCCCCGGCGCTGGCGCGATCATCACCCCCGCCGCGCCTGCGTCCATGGCGCCGCGGGCCAGCGCCCGCATGCTGGCGAAGCCCGGGGCGGAGACGCCCACCACCACCGGCACGCGGCCGGCGACGCGCTTCAGCACGCGCCCGACGAAGGCGAGCGACTCCGCCGCGTCCAGCTTCGGCGCCTCGCCCATGATGCCGAGGATGGTCAGCCCCGCCGCGCCGGCCGCGAGATAGGCGTCCGTCATGCGGTCCGTGCTCTCCAGGTCGAGCGCGCCGCTCTCGGTGAAGGGCGTCGGCGCGATGACGAAGACACCCCGCGCCGCTTCGGTCAGGCGCGGCATCACTCGGCCGCCGCGGCGGTCAGCGACATGTCGAGCGGCGGCTCGGTCCCCGGCGGCAGCGGCGAGACATAGGGCTTGCCGCCGGTGCGCCGCTGGTGGTCCGCCTTGGCGCGGGCGATCAGCCCCGGGTCGCGCAGCGCGGCGACCGCGGTGCCGGCTATCACCTTCGAGACGTGCACCAGCCCCTTGTGCGCCGCCGGCAGCACGCCCTGCGCCGTGAGCTGCCAGGAATGCCCCGGCGTGCCGATGGCATAGACCGCCCCGCGCGCCTCGATGGTCGGCACCTTCCAGGACACGTCGCCGACATCGGAGGAGCCGACCATGACCGCGCCCCTGGTTCCCAGCGGGACGATCATGTCGCAGAGCGGCACGCCCTCCCGCATCGGGACGCCGGCGCGGCGCCAGGAGGATTCGATGTCCTCGCGCGTCATCGTCGCCTGGAACTCCGCGGCCTTGCGGCGGTCGAGGTCATCGAAGGGCGGCGGGCCCAGGCGCTCGAACTCCGCCTGCATCGCCTCCTCCAGCGGGGTGTTGCCCAGCATGTTGGAGACGGCGCTGACCACGCGGGTCTTCACCGTGGTCTCCGTCATCAGCGCCGCCCCGTCGGCGATCTTCCGGACGCGGCAGACCAGCGGCGTCAGCTCCTCCAGCGTGCGGGCGCGGATCAGGTAGCGCACCTTGGCGGTGGGCTGCACCACGTTCGGCGCGACGCCGCCGGCATCGAGATAGGCGTAGTGCACGCGCGCGTCGGAGGGCATGTGCTCGCGCATGTAGTTCACGCCGACATTCATCAGCTCCACGGCATCGAGCGCCGAACGGCCGAGATGCGGCGCCGCCGCGGCATGGCTGGCCCGGCCGGTGAAGGAGAAGTCGATGCGGGTATTCGCCAGGCTGATCGCATCGCCAACCTTGCTGAAGGCCGCCGGGTGCCAGGTGATGGCGATGTCCACGTCGTCGAAGGCGCCATCGCGCACCATGAAGCCCTTGGCCGCGCCGCCCTCCTCGGCCGGGCAGCCATAGTAGCGCACGCGGCCGGGGACGCCGTTCGCCGCCAGCCAGTCCTTCACGGCGGTCGCCGCCAGCAGCGCCGCGGAGCCGAGCAGGTTGTGGCCGCAGCCATGGCCGAAGCCGTTGCCCGGGATGGGGCGCTGCTCGGCCACGCCGGCCTCCTGGGAAAGACCGGGCAGCGCGTCGTACTCGCCGAGGATGGCGATGACCGGACCGCCCTCCCCCGCCTCGCCGACGACGGCGGTCGGGATGCCGGCGACCCTCTCGGTGACACGGAAGCCCTGCTCGCGCAGCATCGCGGCATGCTCGGCGCAGGAGCGGTGCTCGGTATAGGCCAGTTCCGGCATGCCCCAGATGCGGTCGGCAAGATCGTTGAAGGGGCGCGCCTTGGCATCGACCAGGCGCCAGATCTGCTCGGTGTTCTCGGTCACTGTGCGAAGCTCCCTGGATTGGTTCAGCGCAGGAACCGCGCCTCGCGGGCCTTCATGCCCGGGACGTCCTGCAGGCGGAAGATTTCCTCCACCGGCACGATGCCGGCGTCGGCGGCAGCGATTCCGCCATCCTGGCCGATCTGGCGGAACACCTGCCGCATGGCCGTGACGGCCGCGCGGATGGCATGGTTGCCGTAGATGACGAGGCCGATCCTTCCCGTGGCCTTCATCGCGGCTTCGGTCAGGCTCGGGTAGGCGGTGGGCACCAGCACGATCGGCACGGACCCATCCCAGGCGGCGACGAATTCCAGCACCTCCCCGGCCGTCCGCTGCTTGCTGTGCACCAGAATCATGTCGGCGCCGGCCTGCACATAGGCACGCGCACGCGCCAGCGCCTCGCCCTGGCCGAGGCCGGCGATCAGCGCCTCGGTCCGCGCCACCACGACGAGGGACCGGTCCTGGCGCACGGCGCAGGCCGCCTCGATCTTGCCCTGGAACTCCGCGGTGGAGACCAGCTCCTGCCGCCCGCCTTCCAGCAGGGAGGTGTCCTTCGGAAAGCGCTTGTCCTCGATCACCACGGCACCGACGCCGGCGCGCTCACATGCACCGACCACGTGCTGCACGTTGATGGCGTTGCCATGGCCGGTGTCGAGGTCGGCGATGACGGGGACGCCCACCCGCTCCGCGATCGCGCGCGTCATCTCCAGGTGCTGGGTATGGGAGAGCAGGCTGTTGTCCGGCACGCCGTAGGCTGCCGAGAGCTCGAAGCCGCTCGCCCAGATGGCGTCGAACCCGGCCTCCTCGGCGAGCAGGGCGCTCAGCGGGTTGTGCGCCGACATGGCGTGCACCAGGCCGCGCTCGGCCACGCCGCGCCGGATCGCCTCGCCCCTGCCCAATGCCTGCTCCCTGGCCGCGGAAAGCAGCGGTATAGCGCGGGCAGGCTCCGGCGGGGAGGCTTGCGGTGCGGCGCGGCACCCAAGCAGGATGGGGCCGAACCGGGCACCAGGCCCGGACGGGAGGACGCCAGATGCCGAGACTGCCGCGACGGACCCTTCTCGCCGGGCTTGCCGTCGCCGCCGCGCAGCCCGCGCGGGCCCAGCCGGCAGCCTGGCCGAGCCGGCCGATCCGCCTGCTCGTCCCCTTCCCCGGCGGCGGCGCGGCGGATGTGGTGGCGCGGCTGGTCGCCGCCCAGCTCTCGGCGGCACTCGGCGCGACGGTGGTGGTGGAAAACCGCCCGGGCGGCAGCACGGTGATCGCCGCCGAGGCTGCGGCGCGCGCGGCGCCGGACGGCTACACCCTGCTCTTTGCCTCCGGCGCCACGATGAGCAGCGTGCCGGCCCTGCTGCCGAGCATCCCCTACGATCCCGCACGCGACTTCGCCCCCATCGCGCTGATCTCGCGCCTGCCCTTCTTCATCTTCGTCCCGGCGCGGCTGGAGGCCACCGACCTCGGCGGGCTGATCGCGCTCGCCCGCGCCCGGCCCGGCGGCATCAGCTACGGCACCAACGGCATCGGCACGATCGGCCATCTCGGCATGGAATTGCTGAGCCGTGCCGCAGGGGTCGAGATGGTGCACGTGCCCTACCGCGCCTTCGGGCCGGCGCTGACCGACATGCTGGCCGGCCGCGTCCAGGTGATCATGGGCGACCTCACCGTCATGGGCGGGGCGCTGCGCGCGGGGGAGATCCGCGCCCTCGCCGCGGCGCTGCCGGAGCGCTCCGGCTTCCTGCCCGAGGTGCCGACGGTCGCCGAGGTGGCCGGTCTGCCGGAATTCGACGCCAGCGCCTGGTTCGCCCTCTTCGCCGCGGCTGCGGTCCCGCAGCCGATCCGGCAGCGGTTGACCGAGGCGATGCTCGCCTGGCTCGCCACCGCCGAGGCACGCGAGGCGCTGGGCCGCATCGGCCAGGTGCCGCTCGGCGGCGGGCCCGACCCGCTGCGCGCCCTGATCGAGTCCGAGCGTGCGCGCTTCGGCCAGGTGATCCGCGAGGCGGGGATCAGGCTGGAGTAGCGGCGCGCGCCTTCAATGTCGCCAAATCGTAGCCGGCGACCCGCTTGTAGGCGCCGGTGATGGCCAGCATCTCCTCGGCCGAGATCACGTCCTCGATCCGGGCGAAGGGCCGGTCGCCGGTGCGGAGGAACACCTCGCGCAGGATGGCGTCGGGCGGGTTGGCGCGGTTGGTCAGCACCACCTGCGTGGTCGCCGGCCGCCGCTCCGCCTCGTAGGCCGCCAGCGCGGCGGGCGGGTCGTCCGGCATGCGCGCGAGCAGGTCGGCAAGGCAGCGCGCATCAAGGATTGCCTGGCCCGCGCCGTTCGAGCCGCGCGGCACCATCGGGTGCGCGGCGTCGCCGAGCAGCGTCGCCCGGCCCTGCGTCCACCATGGCAGCGGGTCCTGGTCCACCATCGGATACTCCAGCACCACCTCGCTGGCCGCGACCAGCCCCGGCACGTCCAGCCAGGCGAAGCGCCAGTCTCCTATGTAGGCGAGCACGTCCTCGACGCGCCCCGGCAGGTTCCAGTCGCGGCGGTCGCGGATGGCCGTGGTCTCCACCTCGAAGACCCAGTTGACGAGCTGGTCGCCGCGCGCGTTCACCGCATTGCGGATCGGGTAGATCACCATCTTGCCGGTGGTCAGCCAGCCGATGCGGGTGAGCGAGGCGCCGGTCAGGAAGCGCGGCCAGGGCGCGACGCCGCGCCACATGTTGTAGCCCGTGTAGTTGGGCGCGCCCTCGCCCGGGTGCAGCTGCCGGCGCAGCGCGGAATGGATGCCGTCGGCGCCGACCGCGACGGCGCCCCGCAGCGCGGGCACGCCGTCCGCGAAGCGCAGCGTGACGCCCCCGGCATCCTGCTCCACCGCCGTGCAGCGCCGGCCGAGCAGCACGCGGCCAGCGCCGAGCCGCGCCCGCGCCGCCTCCAGCAGCGCCAGGTGCAGGTCGGCGCGGTGGATCGACATCTGCGGATGGTCGTAGCCGGCGGCGCGGCCGAGGGGCTCCCGGTGGACGAGCTGGCCGAAGCGGTTGAAGAAATTCGCCTCGTCGGTCTGCACGCAGTGCCGCAGCAGCGCCGGCTCCAGCCCCAGCCGCGCCAGCTCGGCGGCCCCGTGGGGCAGGATGTTCACGCCGACGCCGAGCGGCCTCACCTCCGGCACCGCTTCCAGCACCGTGCAGGGAATGCCGTTGCGGTGCAGGCAGAGCGCCAGGGTCAGCCCGCCGACGCCGCCGCCGATGATCAGCACATCCTGCATGCCACGCATGATGCCGGCGCGCCCGGCGCGGTCAAGCGCCACGGGAACCGCCACCCCGTCCGGCCGTTCTGCCGCCGCCCATGACCCCCACCCCGGACCTCGCCGCGTGACCCTCAACCAGGGCCTCGCCTTCGGCATCCTGGGCGCGGCCCTGGTGCTCTTCGCCTGGGGGCGGCTGCGCTACGACCTGGTGGCGCTGATGGCGCTGCTGGCCGGCATCGCCGCCGGCATCGTGCCCTACGACCAGGCCTTCACCGGCTTTGCCGACGACATCGTCATCATCGTCGGCTCGGCGCTGATCGTCAGCGCCGCCATCGCGCGCTCCGGCGCCGTCGAGGCGATGATGCAGCCGGTCCTGCCCTGGCTGCGATCCCCGTCGGCCCAGGTTCCGGCGCTCGCCGGGGCGGTGATGCTGGCCTCCATGCTCAGCAAGAACATCGGTGCGCTGGCGATCTTCGTCCCCGTGGCGCTGCAGCTCGCGCGGCGCACCGGCACCCCGGTGTCCGCCATGCTGATGCCGATGTCCTTCGCCGCGCTGCTCGGCGGCCTGGTCACGCTGGTCGGCACCTCGCCCAACATCATCGTCAGCCGCGTGCGGGAGGAGGTGACGGGCCAGCCCTTCGGGATGTTCGACTATACGCCGGTCGGGCTGGGCGTGGCGCTGGCGGGGCTGGCCTTCCTCGCCCTCGGCTGGCGGCTGCTGCCGCGCAACCGCCGCGCCGGCGCCAGCATGGCCGACGCCTTCCGCCTGGCGGACTACACCACCGAGGCGGTGGTGCCGGCGGCTAGCGATGCGGTCGGCAAGACCGTGGCCGCGATCGAGGCCCTGGCCGAGGAGCGTTTCCGCGTCGCCACGCTGATGCGCGGCGACCGCCGGCGCGACCCGCCTCCGCCCGGCGTGGTGGTGCAGGCCGGCGACATCCTGCTGCTGGAAGGCGAGCCGGAGGGCATCGAGCGCGTGCTCGCCCGCGCCGGGCTTGCGCTGGACGCCGAGAAGCACAGCACCTCCGAGCCCGAGGAGCAGGTGGCGGTGCTGGAAGGCGTCGTCACCGGCGACAGCCCGCTGATCGGCCGCAGCCCGGCCGAGGTCCGGCTGGGCGAGCGTGCGGGCATCGGCCTGCTGGCGGTCAGCCGCCGCGGCCAGCGGATGCGGGACCGGCTGTCCGCGATCCGGCTGCGCGCCGGTGACGTGCTGATCCTGAAGGGCGATGCGGAGCGGGTGCCGGAGGCGCTGGCGGCCTTCGGCATCCTGCCGCTCTCGCAGCGCGACGTGGCGCTGGGGCGGCGGCGGCGGAGCTGGTGGCCGGCGGTGATCCTCGGCGCCACCATCCTCGCCCTCGGCTTCCGCCTGGTGCCGGTGCAGATCGCCTTCTTCGCCGCGGCAGTGGGCGTGCTGCTGACCCGCAGCATGACCATGCGCGAGGCCTACCAGACAATGGAATGGCCGTTGCTGGTGCTGCTCGGTGCCCTGATCCCGCTGAGCGAGGCGGTGCGCAGCACCGGGGGCACGGAGCTGCTGGCCGGCTGGATCTCGCCGCTGCTGCACGGGCTGCCCGGGATCGCCGCCATCGCCCTGATCATGGCCATCGCGATGGCGGTGACGCCCTTCCTGAACAACGCCGCGACGGTGCTGGTGATGGGTCCGATCGCGGCCGGGCTGGCGGAGCGGCTGGGCGTCGGACCGGATGCCTTCCTGATGGCGGTGGCGATCGGCGCGGCCTGCGACTTCCTCACGCCGATCGGCCATCAGTGCAACACGCTGGTGATGGGCCCCGGCGGCTACCGGTTCAGCGACTATCCGCGGCTCGGCGCGCCGCTGTCGCTGATCGTGCTGGCGGTGGGCGCGCCGTTGATCGCGCTGGTCTGGCCGCTGATGCCGCGGTGACGGGCGGCGCGGCGGCGGCTAGCCTCCCGACATGGACACGCCGCGACCGCTGACGGGCATCACCGTCCTCGACCTCACCCAGATCTACAACGGCCCCTACGCCACCTTCCTGCTGGCGGCGGGCGGCGCCAGCGTCGTCAAGATCGAGCCGCCGGGCGGCGAGCACCTGCGGCGGCGCGCCGAGGGCGGCTTCGTGCTGCCCTTCGCCGCGCTGAACGCGGGCAAGCGCTCGCTCCGCCTCGACCTGAAGACCGAGGCGGGGCGCGACATCCTGCGCCGCCTGGCGCTCGGGGCCGACGTGCTGGTGGAGAATTTCGCGCCGGGCGTGATGGATCGCCTCGGCCTCGGCGCCGCCGCGCTGCAGGCGGCGAATCCGCGGCTGATCTGCGCCGCCTCCTCCGGCTATGGCAGCGACGGGCCCTACCGCGACTACCCGGCGATGGACCTGACCGTTCAGGCCATGGCGGGGTTCATGAGCATCACCGGCGAGGCCGACGGCCCGCCGCTGAAGACCGGGCCGGCCGTCTCGGACTTCCTCGCGGGCGTGCACCTCTACGGTGCCATCGTCACCGCGCTGCTGGAGCGCGAGCGCACCGGCCGCGCCCGCAGCGTCGAGGTCGCCATGCTGGAGGCGAACGTCTTCCCGCTGCTCTCGGCGATGAGCCTGCTGAAGCCCGGCGACCCGCCGCCCGCCCGGGTCGGCAACCGGCATGGCGGGCTCTCGCTCTCGCCCTGCAACGTCTATCCCTGCGCCGACGGGCACATCGCCATCATCGTCGGCAACGAGGGCCAGTGGCACGGGCTGCTGCGCGCCTTCGGGCAGCAGGCGGTGGGCGAGAATCCGCGCTTCCGCACCGTGCGCGAGCGCTGCGCCCGCATGGACCTGGTCGATGCCATGGTCGGCGAATGGACCGCGCCGCACCCAAAGGGGCGCGTCTTCGAGATGCTGCTGGCCGAGCGCGTGCCGGCGGCGCCGGTGCGCACCCTGGACGAGGTGGCGGCGGACCCGCACATGCTGGCGCGCGGCGCGCTGGAGCGGGTGGAGCATCCGCTCTACGGCCCGATCACCGTGCCGCACAGCCCGCTGCGCATGGGCGGGCTGCCGGTGGAAGCACACGTGCCGACCGGCGCGCTGGGCGGGGACGGGCGGGCGGTGCTGGCGGAGCTGCTCGGGCTGGACGATGCGACGCTGGACGCGCTGGCTGCGGCGAAGGTGATCTGAGGGGGTTTTCCGCCCTCCCCGACCCGTCACCCGCAGGCAGGAGCAGGAAGGGAGGTCAGTCCGCCCGGATGCGCGCCGCCGCCACCACCTCGCGCAGGGTCGCAATCTCGCTGCGCAGGAAGCCGGCGAATTCCTCCGGCGAGAGCGGCGCCGGCACCGCGCCCTCCCCCGCCAGGTAGCGGGCGAAGGCGGGATCGCGCAGCGTCTCGTTCACCGCCGCGTTCAGCCGCGCGCGCACCGCCGTCGGCAGGCCGCGCGGTCCGAACAGCCCCCACCAGATGTTTCCCACATAGTCGATGCCCCCCTCGCGCACCGTCGGTGCCGCCGGCGTGCCATCCGGCCGGCCATCATCGGTGTAGGCGAGGATGCGCAGCAGGTTGCCGCGGATCTGCCCGGCGGCGCTCGCAATTGTGGTGAACATCAGGTCCACGCGCCCCGCCACCACGTCGGTCAGCGCCGGCGCCGTGCCGCGGTACGGCACGTGGGTCAGCCGTGTGCCGGCGCGCAGGTTGAACAGCTCCGTCATGATGTGCGTGGTGCTGCCGGGGCCGGAGGTGGCGAAGGTCAGCGTCCCGGGCCGCTCGCGGTCCATCCGCACGATGTCCGGCATGGTGCGGATCGGGCTGTCCGGCCGCACCAGCACGATCAGCGGCGACCTCGCCAGCAGCGCCACCGTATCGAGCTCCGCCGCCGCATCGAAACCCGTCCCCTGCACCGCGGCGATGGCGGCCACCGAGGAGGTGGTGACCAGCAGCGTGTGCCCGTCCGGCGCCGACTGCGCCACCATGGTCACGCCCACGGCGCTGCCGGCGCCGGGCCGGTTCTCGATGACGAAGGGCTGGCCGAAGCGGGCCTGCAGGCGCTCCGCCAGCGGCCGGGCCATGGCGTCGTTGGAGCCGCCAGGGGTGAAGGGGACCACGATGCGCACGGGCCGCACCGGCCAGGCCGCATCGGCCTGCGCGCGGGCGCGGTGCGGCAGGGCCGCTGCCCCCAGGCCAGCGATCGCCGCGCGCCGCCCGAACCCCTGCGCCATGCCCGTCCTCCGCGTCCGGCGGGCCTCGACGGCCCCGCCAGGCGGTTTCCTGGGGGCATGGCACGCGCCGCGCAAGCCGCGTAGCATCCCGCCGCCAGGGGACGGAGACGACAACGATGAGCACCACCTTCCAGGTCGGCGACATGACCATCCACCGGATCATCGAGCAGGAGGAGCCGCTGTTCGATCCGCTGACCTTCTTCCCAACGCTGGAGAAGGAGCGGCTGGAGGAGAACCGCCCATGGCTGGAGCAGATGGGCGCGATGGACCCGAAGAGCGGCATGATGACGCTCTGCATCCAGTCCTACGTGGTGCGGACGCCGCACCACACCATCCTGATCGACAGCTGCGTCGGCAACGACAAGGAGCGCCCGACCCGGCCGTTCTGGCACCGCAAGACCGACGACCGCTGGATGACGGGCCTGGCCGCCGCTGGCCTCACGGTGAATGACTTCGATTTCGTCATGTGCACCCACCTGCACGTCGATCACGTGGGCTGGAACACGCGGCTGGAGAACGGGCGCTGGGTGCCGACCTTCCCGAAGGCCCGCTACGTCTTCGCCGAGAAGGAGCTGGCCTACTGGCAGGCCGAGCACGCGCGCGAGCCGAACGACGTCATCGCCGATTCGGTGATCCCCATCCTGGAGGCCCGGCGCGCCGACATCGTGCGATCCGACCACGCGCTGAACGACCACATCCGCATGACGCCGACGCCGGGCCATACGCCGGACCACTTCGCCGTCGAGATCGGCAGGGGCCGCACCGAGGCGGTGATGACCGGCGACCTGATCCACTCGCCGCTGCAGGCGCGCTACCCGGAGCTGTCCATGCGGGCCGACACCGATCCCGCGCAGGGCATCGCCACGCGGCGGCAATTCCTCGAGCGGCACACGGAGGCGGGGACGCTCTGCTGCATGGCGCATTTCCCCTCGCCCTCGAAGGGCCGGCTGTCGCGCTGGGGCGAGGGCTTCCGCTTCGCCGCCGACGAGGTCTGATCATGGCGCCCGGCATCGTCCTCGCCGACACCATCACGAAGCTCCCGCCGGAGGCCGAGGGTGCGGTGATCGTCTCCGGCTCGCATGGCGGGCGCTATCCGGGCGAGCTGGCGGTGCGGGCCGGCGCGCGGGCGGTGGTGCTGAACGATGCCGGCATCGGGCGGGAGGCGGCGGGCATCGGCTCGCTGGCGCTGCTGGAGCCGCTTGGCATCGCCGCCGCGACCGTCTCCCATGCCTCCTGCCGCATCGGCGACACGGCGGACATGCTGGCGCGCGGCGTGATCAGCCACGCCAATGGCCCGGCGCGGGCCGTGGGCGTGATGCCCGGCATGGGCTGCCGCGAGGCCGCCGAGCGGCTGCGGTCTGCGCCGCATCACCGCGCGCATGTGCCGCATGGCGCCGAATCCCGCGTGGAGGCGCCACCGCCGCCGGGCGCGCTGCGCCGCATCCTGCTGCTCGACAGTGCCTCCCTGGTGCGGCCCGAGGATGCGGGGCAGATCGTCGTCACCGGATCGCATGGTGGGCTGGTAGGCGGGCAGCCCGCCATGGCGCTGCGCGGCATCGCCGCCTTCGCCGCCGTGTTCAACGATGCCGGCGGCGGACCGGAGGGCTGGGGCATGTCGCGCCTGCCCGCCCTCGATGCCGCGGGCGTCGCCGCCTTCACCGTCGCCACCGCCTCCGCCCGCATCGGCGAGGGCACGTCGAGCTTCCGCGATGGCGTCATCTCCGCCGTGAACCCCAGTGCCGCGCGGCTCGGCACCGCGACAGGAGATCGCGCGGAGGCGGTGCTGGTGCGCTGGGCGACGCTGCCGGCGGATTGACGGCACGGCGCTTGCGAAGCCGCGACCGCAACGCCGCCACGGCGTGCCGCGGCGCCAGACCCGCCCCTCGGCTGCCACCGGCCCGGGCATCGGGACCCCGCCACTGCCGCAAGGGAGCGCATTCATGCAGCGTCGCCGCCACCTACTGCTCGTCCCCGCACTCCTCGCCGCACCCGGCCTTGCCCGAGGACAGGCACCCTGGCCCAGCCGGACCGTGCGCATCATCAACCCCTACGCACCCGGCGGCACTTCCGACATCATCGTCCGCCCGCTGGCGGAGCGCCTGCAGCAGCGCTTCGGCCAGCCCTTCGTGGTCGAGAACCGCGCCGGCGCCGGCGGCACCATCGGGACCGCCGCGGTGGCCGGGGAGCGGCCGGACGGCTACACGCTGCTGGTCTCCAACACCGGCCCGCTCGCCGTCGCGCCGGCGCTGTTCCCCAACCTGGCCTACGATCCGGCGCGCGCCTTCACCTGGATCACCATGCTGGGCGGCGCGCCCATCGTCTGCGCGGTGAAGGGCGACGGGCCGATCCGGACGATGGCGGACTACCTGGCCATGGCGCGCCGCCGCCCGGAGGAGGTGAGCTTCGGCTCCTCCGGCGTCGGCTCGGCGGGGCATCTCACCGGCGTGCTCTTCGGCATGGAGACGCGGACGCAGCTGCTCCACATCCCGTTCCGCGGCGCCGGCGAGGCGCAGCAGGCGGTACTGTCCGGCCAGACGACCTCGCTCTGGGACACCTCCGGTGCCAACGCTGCGGCGATCCGTGGCGGCAGCCTGCGCGGCATCGCCGTCTCCTCGGCCGAGCGCATCGCCGCCCTGCCGGACGTGCCGACGGCGAAGGAACTCGACCTGCCCGGCGTGGTCTCGACGAACTGGTTCCTGGTCTGCGGCCCGGCCGGGCTGGATCCGGCGATCGGCGCGCGGCTCGGCGCGGCGCTGCAGGAGATCCTGGCCGACCCCGCGACGCGCGAGCGGCTGGAGAATGTCGGCGTGGTCTCGCTCGGCACGCCGACAGCGGCGGAGATCGGCAGCTTCGTGGCGGAGGAGGGCGCGCGCTGGGGCCATGTGGTGCGGACGGCCGGCGTCAGGCCGGGCTGATCCCAGCGTTCAACCGGGCAGGAAGCGCTCCCGCCAGTGCCGCGCGATGTCGGCGCGGCGCGCGACCCAGGTGCCGGGCGTGCGCGCGACGTGCTCCAGCAGCATCTCGAGGCCGCGCATGCGCGCCGGCCGGCCGATGATGCGCAGGTGCAGCCCCACGGACATCATGCGCGGTGCCGCCTGGCCCTCGCGCATCAGCCAGTCGAAGGCGGCGATGCAGTAGCGCCCGAAATCCTCGGCCTGCACGAAGCCGCCGCCGGGGGCGAAGCGCATGTCGTTGGTGTCGAAGGCGTAGGGCAGGATCACGTGGGGCGTGCCGCCGACATGGACGACGCGCGGCAGGTCGTCGTCATAGGCGTCGCTGTCGTAGAGGAAGCCACCCTCCTCCACGATCAGCCGCCGCGTGTTCACCGAGGGCGCGCTGCGGGTGTGCCAGCCGACCGGGCGCGCGCCGCAGGCCTCGGTGATCGCCTCGATGGTGCGGGCGATGACCGCGCGCTCGGTGGCCTCCTCCATGCCGGCATGCCGTTCCCAGCGCCAGCCATGCGCACTGACCTCATGGCCGCGCGCGGCGGGCTCGGCGGCGAGCACCGGCGTCGCCGCCACGGCGCGACCGCAGGCGGAGAAGGTGGCCTTCACCCCGAAGGCGTCGAACAGGTCCAGGATCCGCCACAGGCCGGCGCGCGCGCCATAGGCGAAATGCGTCTCCATGCAGGGGTCGGGGTGGCCCTCGACCTCCTCGCGGATCTCGTGGGTGGCCTCGTTGCGCGCGTCGCCGCTGGTCAGCGACAGCTCGGCGCCTTCCTCGACGTTGACGACGAAGGAGAGGGCAAGGCGGGCATCCTCGGGCCAGCCGGGCGCGGGCGGAGAACGGCCATAGCCGGCCAGGTCCCGGTCGGGATGCGGCATGCCGCCCGGGACCGGAACCGTCATGGCTGCGGCGTCAGCGGTGCGCGCCGCCCGCCGCGGGTGTCGCGGCGGGCGCGCCACCGGCGGGCCGGCGC
>JAIEOP010000237.1 GCA_019750465.1 Acetobacteraceae bacterium
GGCGACAACGTCTCGATGGATGTCGAGCTGATCGCGCCGATCGCCATGGACGAGGGGCTGCGCTTCGCCATCCGCGAGGGCGGCCGCACCGTCGGCGCCGGCGTCGTGGCGAAGATCGTGAAGTAGGGGCCGGATTCGGGGGCGTCAGGCCCCCTTCGGCTCCAGCACCATCTGCGTCTGCGTCGCCAGCGCGACGAGCCGGCCGGCTTCGGTGGTGATGCGGGTCTGCCAGATCTGGGTGCGGCGGCCGCGGTGGAGGGGCGTCGCCTCCCCGGTCACGACGCTGCCGAGGGGTGCCGCGGCGATGAAGTTGGTCTTGCTCTCGATGGTGGTGGTGCCGGCGCCGGGCGGCAGGTTCAGCACCGTGCCGGCGGCGCCGAGCGTGTCGGCGAAGGCCATGATGGCGCCGCCATGCAGGATATCGGGGCGGGTGCAGAGCTCCGGCCGCACCGTCAGCCGGGCAACGACGCGGTCGCGGGAGGCGGCGGTGAATTCCAGGCCGATGTGCCGGGCGAAAGGCAGCGTCCGCTCGCGCAGCAACGCCAGGGCTTCGTCATCCGTCATGCGCGCCGCGCCTATCCGAGGATCTCGGCGACGGCGAGCGCGGCCTCGGGCAGCAGGGCAGGGGCGAGCGTGTCGCCGCGGCGCGCCTCGGTCACGCTGCGGTAGCCCTCCGGCGAGGGCTCCCGGTGCACCAGCACGACGCTGCCGGCGAGATCGACGATCCAGAGTTCCGGGATGCCGTGGCGGGCGTAGAGCGGCGCCTTCACCTCGCGGTCCATGCGCAGGGTGGTGTCGGCGACCTCGATCAGCAGCAGCGCGTCCTCGGCCAGCGGTGGCAGGCCGCCGCGGTAATGGTCGGCGCGCGGGCGGAGCAGGGCGATGTCGGGCTCGGGCTCGCTGTATCGGCTGAGGCGGACGGGGCTCTGGATCGAGATCCGGATGCCGCCGGGCCGCAGGGGCGACAGGAGATCGCTCAACGCCATGACGCAGCCGATATGCGGCCCCCCGACCGACGCCATGCCGACCAGCTCCCCCTCGATCAGCTCGACCCGGTCGTCCGGCCGCAGGATGCCAGCGGCGGCCATGCCGTGATACGCCTCCACGTCGATCGCGCAGCGGGGCACCCAAGCCGGCAATGCAGGGGATGCGATGGGCCCGTCCATGGTGCGAGCCTAACGCCGGCCGCGGCGGAATGGTAGCGCGCGCCGCCGCCCCTGCCGCCGCAGGAAGCGCTGCCGCCCGAGATTCAGCGCCAGCAGCCAGGCCGCCCCGCCGATCACCAGCCACATCACCGCCACCACCCGGTCCGCCGCCGGCGCCGGCCCGGTGAACAGCGGCGCTGCCTGCCAGGCGCCGAGCGCGAGGCCCAGCGCCCAGGCGACCATCATCAGCGCCCAGGCCGCCGCGGCCATGCGTCAGCCGAAGCGCTTGGCGATCTCGCCCGGCAGCACGAAGATCGCCCAGAGGCCGACGCCGCCGAACCCCGTCACCACCGTGATCCAGAGCAGCCAGGCGTTCAGCCGGCTCACCTTGAAGCCGTCCGGCAGGCGGCGGTTGTTCAGCAGCAGGATCTGCCACGCCCCGATGGAGCGGTAGACCAGCGCCGAGATCGCCACGCCGATCCACAGCACGAAGGGCTGCGCCACCGTCACCAGGTAGAGCCCGGCGACGACGGCGATGGTCACCACCAGGAAGTAGTAGAAGCGGTAGGACCGCCGCGCCTTGCCGGTGACCGCGATGGCGTCGCAGGTCGTGCGCCCGATGAAGGTGTCGTAGAACGGGAATTGCGCGTCGTAGAGCGTGACCATGATGACCACCAGCATCAGCCAGCCCGCCATCGGCCCCAGCACGCCCTGCGCGATGGTCGCCATCTGCAGCGGCACGGCGACGCCGGAAGGCGCCTGCCCCGTGCGCAGGAATTCGTCGTGCAGGTAGGCCAGGCCGGCGACCGAGTAGAGGTAGGTCATCAGCAGCCCGCCGATCAGCGCCCACCACAGGATCAGGCTGTAGCCGCCGAGCTTCACCCATTGCCGCATCTTCGCCCGCTCGGAAGGGTCGGTGTGGTCCCAGCGGATCTCGTTGGTGGTGATGCGCTCGGGCGGCGCCAGCACGCCGGTGACCTGGCCGGCGTATTTCCCCATGCCGAAGCCGGCGGCGATGACCCAGAAGCTCACCCACATGAGGCTGCCGCCGGGCTGGTTGAACAGCGCCAGCGCGTCCGTCTTCGGCAGCGCGTCCGGATAGCCCTCGGTGAGGAAGGTGTAGCCGCTGTAGCCCAGCAGCACCTGCCAGTAGTGCTCCGGCCGCGCGGCGATGACGGTGATCAGCAGCACCAGGACGATGTTCAGCACCATGATGACCATGAACAGCTTCTCGAGGAAGGCGTAGGTGCGGTTCGAGAAGTAGAACACCACCAGCACCAGGGCGAGCGCGAGCACCGCCCAGACGTAGTGCGGCGGCAGGCCCCAGATCGGCGGGTTGCCGATGCCGGTGAAGCGGTGCGCGGCGATCACCGCGCCGCCCATCCAGGCCGGCCAGGCCCAGGTGAGGATCGCCACGATCGCCCAGAACCAGGGCCAGAAGCCGTAGGGCTTCAGCTCCACCGTGGCGGCGAAGAAGGAGCGGCCGGTCAGGGTGCTGTACTTGATGCACTCGTAGACCAGCGCCGTCTCCAGCACGACCGAGACCAGCATCAGCCAGTGCATGTGCAGCGTGCCGCGGGCGGCGACGTTGGGCAGCAGGTAGGCCTCGCCGCCGCCGATGGAGATGCCGAAATTGATCGCCTGCGGCCCGAGCGCGGCCAGCATGCCGGCCATGGTCAACGGGAAGGGATTGGGGACCGGGTGGAGCCGCTGGTCCTCCGCGGCGTCGCGGGCCGCGGTATCCCGTTCCGGCAAGGCGCCGGCATTCGCCTGTGTGCCCGACATGGCCCGGTCCTCTCCCCAGAGACCGTCGCCTGCCCCATCGTCCGTGCCGCGGAACCACCGCCACTTCCGCCGCGCCGCCGAATGCAGGCAACAAGAGCGTCGTTACGCCCAGCATAGCCGGCGCGGCGTGCCGTGAGGCCAACATTCTCGCCGCCAGGCCGAAACATTTCCATAAATTAACCAAGGCACGGGGGGGGTGGGGATCGGCCCTCCGGCAGGGGGCCGTCCCTCGACAGTCCCGGCCCCCCGCCCTATACGGCCGCTCTCGCACGCGGTCGCCGGCGGCCGGTTGGGACGCGTGCAGGGGCGTAGCTCAATTGGCTAGAGCGCCGGTCTCCAAAACCGGAGGTTGGGGGTTCGAGACCCTCCGCCCCTGCCAGCGCCACCGCCCGTTCCCCGCCGCCGACCGATGCGTGACGAACCCGGATCCCCGGCCACCGCCGGCGGATCCGCGCAGCCGTTGAAGGACGACGACTTGGCCAAGTTCGATCCCGCGCAGTACGTCCGGGACGTGCGCTCGGAAGTGGCGAAGGTCACCTGGCCCAGCCGCCGGGAGACGCTGATCACCACCGGCCTCGTGCTGGGCCTGTCGGCCCTGGCCGCGATGTTCTTCCTGGTCACCGACCAGATCATCGCCTTTGCGATGCGCTACCTGTTCGGTCTCGGGTGATGGAGAGGGTCGGGACGATGGCCGACATGAAGTGGTACGTGGTGCACGTCTACTCGGGCTTCGAGAAGAAGATCGCCCAGCAGATCAAGGAACAGGCCGAGAAGAAGGGCCTGGGCGAGCAGATCGGCGAGATCCTCGTCCCCTCCGAGGAGGTGGTGGAGGTGCGCCGCGGCCAGAAGGTGAACTCCGAGCGGAAGTTCTTCCCCGGCTACGTGCTGGTGAAGATGGCGATGTCGGACGACGCCTGGCACCTGGTGAAGGACACGCCGAAGGTCACCGGCTTCCTCGGCGCCCGCAACAAGCCCGCCCCGATCACCGAGGCCGAGGCGATGCGCATCGTCCGCCAGGTGCAGGAGGGCGTGGACAAGCCCAAGCGCCCGGCGATCATCTTCGAGGTCGGCGAGCAGGTGCGCGTCGCCGACGGGCCCTTCACCTCCTTCAACGGCACGGTGGAGGAAGTCGACGAGGAGAAGGGCCGGGTGAAGGTCAGCGTCTCCATCTTCGGCCGTTCGACGCCGGTCGAGCTGGAATACGGCCAGGTCGAGAAGGTGTAGCGCGGGCTGGGGCGGCACCCGTTCGCCCCGACCCACGCTGGCCGGCCCGGCGCCGGGTTCTTCGGCGCTGGGTTCCTTGGCGCCGGCCGCCCCGATCCGGGGGGCGGCCGATCGGGACCGGCGCTACCCCGGCGGCGCCCGCTCCCAGACGATCGTCACCACCGACTCGACGCCATCCATGGCGCTCGGCCCGGGCGAGCTGGTGAGGACCAGGCGATCCGTGCCCTCGAAGCGCGCATGGCGCAGGAAGACGTCGCCCACCGTCGCCGGCTGCCAGGACACCTCCACATGGTGCCGCACCGCGCCGTCCAGCGCCTCCCAGCGGCCGGCATAGGCCACCATCGATCCGTGCAGCCTGGCACGCTCCGCCTCCGACGGGCTGCGCGCGCCGCCTGACCCGCCGGCGGTGACGAGCGCCATCATGCGATGCTCCGGCGTGTAGGCGATGCGCCCCTCCGGCGCGGCGCCGAACTGCGCGACGCGGCGGCCGGTGGCCAGCTCCTCGCGGAAGGTTTCCACCAGCCGCCAGGTGCCGAGGATCCGCCGCTCGATCTCGTCGCGTGTCATGCCCACCCGGTCCCTGCCTGCGCCGCCGTCCGACCGGGCCGGTCCAGCCTACCGCCCCTCGGCGCGGCGTGGAATGTGCGTCGCGCTGGTATCCGCGGCGCCGCTGTGGCACCCCTCCCGGTCAGGGAAACGCGGGGAGGAACCCATGCAGATCGGACGACGGGCGGCGCTGTGGGGTGCCGGGGCGGTGGCGCTCGCGCGGCCGGGCCTTGCCCCGGCCCAGCAGGGCTGGCAGCCGAGCAAGCCCATCACCTGGATCGTCCCCGGCGGGCCGGCCAGCGTGCTCGATGTCGGCGCCCGGCTGATCGCGCTGAAGATGGCCCCGGTGCTCGGCCAGCAGGTGGTGGTGGAGAACCGCACCGGCGCCGGCGGCACCATCGCCGCCACGCAGGCGGCGCGCGCCGCGCCGGACGGGCACACCGTGTTCTACGGCAATTTCGCCGTCTTCGGCATCGCGCCCTTCCTGTTCAGGAACCTGCCCTGGGACGCGCGGCGCGACTTCGCGGCGATCCACGGCATCGGCGCCTCGGCGAACATCATCGTCGCCTGCCCGGACCGGCCCTGGAAGACCATCCAGGAGCTGATCGCGTGGTCCCGCGCCAATCCCGGCCGCATCGCCTTCGCGGGCGGCGTGGGCTCGGGCCAGCACATGGCGGCCGAGCTGTTCCTCTCGGTCACCGGCCTCGAGTGGACCTTCGTGCCCTACGCCAACACCGTCCAGGCGCTGACCGACATCGCCGCCGGGCGGCTCGACCTGATGTTCGACTATCCGCTCTCCTCGCTGCCCTTCGTGCGCGACAACCGGCTGCGCGCGCTCGGCATCAACGCCAAGGAGCGGCTGACCATCGCGGCGGAGATCCCGACCCTGGACGAGCAGGGCGTGAAGGGCGCGGAGCTGCTGGGATGGGCCGGCCTCTATACCGTGGCGCGCACGCCCGCGCCGGCGGTCGCGAAGCTGGCCGAGGCGGTGCACGTGGCACTGCGCGACCCGGAGGTGATCACGATGTTCAACAGCACCGGCACCATCCTGTGGCCCGATGTCGATGCCGCGAAGCTGGCGCGCGCGCTGGATGAGGAGATCCCGCGCATGCAGGCGCTGATCGCGCGCACCGGCATCCAGGCGCAGTAGCCGCGATGGCGGTGGAGGCGGCCAGGGCGTCGGTGCCCGGCGGGATCGGAGCGTTCCTGCGCCGCGAATGGGTGCATGTGGCGATGATCCTCGGCGCGCTGGCCGGCATCGCCTGGACCGGCACGGCGGGCACGACGCCGGCGGGCGGCGGCACCGGGCCGCGGGTGTTCTGGGTGTGGCTGGTGCTCGGCCCGCTCTATGCGATCGCCTGCATTGCCGCGGGCTGGCGCCTGGTGCCGGACTGGCCGCGCCGGCGGCGGCTGATGGTGACGCAGGCGCTGCACTGGGCGGCCTTCCTGGTGGCGATGTGGGTGCTGCTGCTGCCGGGCGTGCGGGTGATGCTGAACGACGATGCCCTGGGCCTGGCGCTGCTGCTGCTGCTGGCGCTGGCCACCTTCTCGGCCGGGGTGCACGCCTGGTCGCTCGGCATCTGCGTCACCGGCGTGCTGCTGGGGCTGGCGATCCCGGCGATCGCCTGGCTCGACCGGATGGCGGTGCTGCTGGTGGCGATCACGCTGGCCGGTGCGATCGGTGCGGGTGCGGTGTGGTGGTGGCGGCGGGCGAGGGCGACGGCCGGGGCGGCGGGTTAGCGCGGCTGCGCCCTGCTCCCGCAGGCGGCATCGAGGAAGACATCGATCAGCGTGCCTTCCTGCACCCGGCGCTCGGCGCCGTCGCGCGGGCGCTCGCGCAGCACCTCGGCCTGGGCGTCGCGTCGGGCGAACCAAAGGATCTCGATGGGCTGCCAGGCGTGCCGGTCGCAGCGGTAGTCGGCCAGGAAGGCGGCGGAGGCGGCGCGGCCGCCGGTTTCCGGCAGGCGGATCGGCTCGGCCAGGTTCGCCACGATCCAGCGGCGCTGCGTGCCGTCAGGACCGGGGAGGACGGGGGAGGCCCGGTAGGCCGCGGCGATGCCGCTGCGCGGGTCGATGCGGATGCGGGTCCAGCGGGCACGGGGGGCGAGGGCAAGCGGGGGCAGGGGGTCCCCGGCGGCGGCGGGTGCGGATGCCGCGGTGGCAACGGCTTCGGGCGCGGCGGGCGGCGGCGCGGGCGTGGCGCAGGCGGCGAGGGCGAGGAGCAGAGGCAGCAGGCGGGGAAGGGGCATCGAGCCGGTCACCATCCGGGGCACGCATGGTGGGGGCGCCATGGGCGTGGGGGAAAGGCTCGTTCCGGAACATCCGATCCCGCCAGGTGCGGAGAAGCCTCTGGGGCCCGGCGGATGCGTGTCGGCAGCGCGTCGACACACGACCACCGCCCGCCGACTGCGCCCGGACCGTCCCTGTACCGCCAGGCGGCCGCTGCCCCGGCCGAAAAGCCGCCGGAAGAATCCGGGAAGATGGAAGATCAGGGGCTCGCGGGCGTTCGCTCCCTCGTGCTTCTCCTTGACAGGCCCCGTCCCCCTCGCCATACGCCCGCCTCTTCCGAACACGGGACGCGGGAGGCGCCTGGCCCAGCCTATCGGGGCCACGGGTGCCGCATGGACCGCGCCTCCCTGGCACCAGGGACAGCACATGGCGAAGAAGATCACCGGCTACATCAAGCTGCAGATCCCGGCCGGCAAGGCGAACCCGTCGCCGCCGGTGGGTCCCGCGCTCGGCCAGCGCGGGCTGAACATCATGAATTTCGTCAAGGAGTTCAACGCGGCGACCCAGGGCATGGAGCCGGGGACGCCGACGCCGGTGGTGATCACCGCCTATTCCGACCGCTCCTTCAGCTTCGTCACCAAGACGCCGCCGAACACCTATTTCCTGCTCAAGGCCGCGAAGCTCGAGAAGGGCAGCACCACGCCGGGCAAGGGCGGCCCGATCGGGCGGGTGACGAAGTCGCAGCTGCGCGAGATCGCCCAGGTGAAGATGAAGGACATGAACGCGAACGACGAGGAGGCGGCGATGCGCATGCTCGCCGGCTCGGCCCGCGCCATGGGCCTCACCGTGGTGGAGGGCTGACGCCATGGCACGGCAGGGCAAGCGGCTCGTCGACATCTACAAGGGCCTGGACCGCGACCAGGTCCACGCGCTGGACCGGGCGATCGCGCTGGTGAAGGCCAATGCGAAGGCCAAGTTCGACGAGACCATCGAGATCTCGATGAACCTCGGCATCGACCCGCGGCATGCCGACCAGATGGTGCGCGGCGTGGTCGGGCTGCCGAACGGCACCGGCAAGGCGGTGCGCGTCGGCGTCTTCGCCCGCGGCGCGAAGGCGGAGGAGGCGCAGGCCGCCGGCGCGGACGTGGTGGGCGCCGACGACCTCGCGGAACGGGTGCAGGCCGGCCAGATCGACTTCGACCGCTGCATCGCCACGCCGGACATGATGGGGCTGGTGGGGCGGCTGGGGAAGATCCTCGGCCCGCGCGGGCTGATGCCGAACCCGCGCCTCGGGACCGTGACCATGGACGTGCGGGGTGCGGTCACCGCGGCCAAGGCCGGCCAGGTGGAGTTCCGCGCCGAGAAGGCCGGCATCGTGCATGCCGGCATCGGCAAGGCCTCCTTCGAGGAGGGCAAGCTGCTGGAGAATGCGCGCGCCTTCGTGGATGCCATCCAGCGCGCCAGGCCGGCCGGGGCGAAGGGGACCTACGTGAAGAGGGTCTCCGTCAGCTCCACCATGGGCCCGGGCGTGAAGGTGGACGTCGCCTCCCTGTCCCAGGGGAGCTGACTCCCAGGGGAGGGTGAGGCGGCAACGAGATACGTCCACCCGACGAGGGTGGGCGGGCAGGGTGGGGCTCCGGCCCCGCCCGCACCTGTCCGAGACCATCGGTGTCCCCAGCGGGAGTTTCCCGGGCGGGACTTGATCGGGCCAGGCCCGGCCGGCGGTAGATGGGGCGCCAGACGATCGGGCCGGCGGCGGGATGCGTCCCGCCGTGGGCCGGCTTGGCTTGGCTTTCCGGATTCGAGGACAGGCGGACATGGGAGCGGCGCGGTCGCGTGCGTAGGGCCGCGGCGCTTCCGGCATGAGAAACGGCCTGCATCCTCCGGGGTGCCGGCCATGGACGGAGACGCAACGTGGACCGTACCGAAAAGGCCGCGTTCATCGACGCCCTCAATGCGGTGTTCGCCGAGACCTCCTTCGTGCTCGTCGGCCGGAATACCGGGCTGACGGTCGCGGATGTGAGCGATCTGCGGCGCCGCATGCGGGCGGCCGGGGCGACCTACAAGGTTGCCAAGAACCGGCTGGCGCTGCGCGCCCTCGATGGCACGCGCTTCGACGGCATCGCGCCGCTGCTCAGGGGGCCGACGGCCCTGGCCTGGTCGAAGGACCCGGTCGCGGTGGCGAAGACCGCCGTGGAGTTCGCCCGCACGAACGACCGGTTCGTGATCCTGGGCGGCGCGCTCGGCAAGCAGACCCTGAACCCCGACGGGGTGAAGGCGCTGGCCGAGTTGCCGAGCCTCGAGACCCTGCGCGCGGGGCTGCTGGGGATGATCCAGACCCCGGCGACCCGGATCGCGGGCGTGCTGCAGGCGCCGGGCGGGCAGGTCGCCCGCGTGCTGGCGGCCTTCGCCAGGAAGGACGCCGAGGCCGCCTGAGGGTCCGGAATGACGGGAATGGGACCGGGCGGACCCCGGTGGCCGGGCAAGGTGCCCGGCACCGGGCGGACCCGGGTGTTGCAAACGGCAAGCCAAGCCACTAGATCAAAGGATGCACCGATATGGCCGATCTCGCGAAGCTGGTTGACGAGCTCTCCAGCCTGACTGTCCTGGAGGCCGCCGAGCTCTCCAAGATGCTGGAGGAGAAGTGGGGCGTGTCCGCGGCCGCGCCGGTCGCGGTTGCTGCCGCGCCTGCGGCCGCCGCTGCCGCGGCCCCGGTCGAGGAGAAGACGGAGTTCACCGTCGTCCTCGCCAAGACGGGCGACAAGAAGATCAACGTCATCAAGGAGATCCGCACCATCACCGGCCTCGGCCTGAAGGAGGCCAAGGATCTGGTCGAGGCGGCTCCGAAGACGGTGAAGGAAGGCGTGAGCAAGGACGAGGCGGAGAAGATCCGCAAGGTCCTGGAGGAGAATGGGGCGTCCGTCGAGATCCAGTAGGACGGCCCGCCGGCCCCCGCCGCGCCCGAGGGCAGGGCGGGGCACCGGCCGACAAACCGGGTTTGGCATGGGCGGGGACCCCCTGGGTCTCTGCCCGTGCTGCCGTTGTCTGAGGACAACGGCATCGCTGCCGCGACCGGGCAGCAGGATAGGCTGGGCTTCGCCGCGCGGCGAAGCCCGATGACAGGCGGATTGCTCGCGGCCGGCGCCATGCCGGCACGGGTCGAGGGACAGGAACAGGCATGAACGCCATTGCGAAGTCGTTCACGGGGCGCAAGCGCATCCGCAAGAGCTTCGGGCGGCTGCCCGAGGTCGCGCCGATGCCGAACCTCATCGACGTGCAGCGCGCTTCCTACGAAGCCTTCCTGCAGATGGAGGTGATGCCGGACGCGCGCACCCCGACCGGGCTGCAGGAGGTGTTCAAGGGCGTCTTCCCGATCGACGACTTCGCCGGCCGCGGCCGGCTGGAATTCGTGCAGTACGAGCTCGAGGAGCCGAAATACGACACCGAGGAGTGCATGCAGCGCGGCCTGACCTTCGCCGCGCCGCTGAAGGTGCGCCTGCGCCTGATCGTCTGGGACGTGGACGAGGATACCGGCTCCCGCTCCGTCCGCGACATCAAGGAGCAGGACGTCTACATGGGCGACATGCCGCTCATGACGGACAACGGCACCTTCATCATCAACGGCACCGAACGCGTCATCGTCTCCCAGATGCACCGCAGCCCGGGCGTGTTCTTCGACCACGACAAGGGCAAGACGCACAGCAGCGGCAAGTACCTGTTCGCGGCGCGGGTGATCCCCTACCGCGGCTCCTGGCTCGATTTCGAGTTCGACGCGAAGGACATCTGCTACGTCCGCATCGACCGCAAGCGCAAGCTGCCGACGACGACGCTGCTGATGGCGCTCGACGCCGCGCGCACCGCGGCGATCCGTGCCGAGCGCGCGGCGGCCGGCCAGGAGATCGAGCCCGGCGAGATCCGCGGCATGGACGCCGAGGAGATCCTCGCCTGCTTCTACGGCCAGGTGGCGTTCACGCGCGTGGAGCAGGGCTGGTCCCGTCCCTTCGACCCGGACAGCTTCCGCGGCGTGAAGCTGGCCGAGGCGCTGGTGGATGCGCGCACCGGGCAGGTGGTGGCCGAGAAGGACGCCAAGCTGACGCCGCGCGCCGCGCGCAAGATCGCGGAGGGCGGCGTCACCGAGGTGCTGGTCGGCCGCGCCGACCTGCTCGGCCGCTACGTCGCCGAGGACCTGGTCAACATGGAGACCGGCGAGATCTGGGCCGAGGCCGGCGAGGAGCTGACCGAGCCGAAGCTCGCCGTCATCGAGGCGGCCGGCCTCGACCGGCTGCCGACCCTGGCGATCGACCAGTCGGTCGGCCCCTGGATCCGCAACACGCTCGCGGTGGACAAGAACGCCAACCGCGAAGACGCGCTGATGGACATCTACCGCGTCATGCGACCGGGCGAGCCGCCGACGCCGGACACGGCGGAGGCGCTGTTCCGCGGCCTGTTCTTCGACAGCGAGCGCTACGACCTTTCCGCGGTCGGGCGCGTGAAGATGAACATGCGCCTGGGCTTCTCGCTCGAGGAAGTCGCCGACACCCAGCGCACGCTGCGCAAGGAGGACATCCTGGCGACCTTGCGCGTCCTGCTCGACCTGAAGGACGGGCGCGGGCAGATCGACGACATCGACAACCTCGGCAACCGCCGGGTGCGTTCGGTCGGCGAGCTGATGGAGAACCAGTACCGCGTCGGCCTGCTGCGCATGGAGCGCGCGATCAAGGAGCGCATGGGCTCGGTCGACATCGACACGGTCATGCCGCACGACCTGATCAACGCCAAGCCCGCGGCGGCGGCGGTGCGCGAATTCTTCGGCTCCTCCCAGCTCAGCCAGTTCATGGACCAGACCAACCCGCTGAGCGAGGTGACGCACAAGCGCCGCCTCTCGGCGCTCGGCCCGGGCGGCCTGACGCGCGAGCGCGCCGGCTTCGAGGTGCGTGACGTGCACCCGACGCATTACGGCCGCATCTGCCCGATCGAGACGCCCGAAGGCCCGAACATCGGCCTGATCAACAGCCTCGCCACCTTCGCCAAGGTGAACAAGTACGGCTTCATCGAGACGCCCTACCGCCTGGTGAAGGACGGCAAGATCACCGGCGCGCCGCGCTATCTCTCCGCCATGGAGGAGGAGCGGCTCGTCGTTGCCCAGGCCGATGCCGAGGTCGATGCCGATACCGGCGAGTTCATGTCGGAACTCGTCTCGGTGCGCCAGGGCGGCGACTTCCGGCTGGTGAAGCCCGAGGAGGTGACGGCGATCGACGTCTCGCCGAAGCAGCTGGTCTCGGTCGCCGCGGCGCTGATCCCGTTCCTCGAGAACGACGACGCCAACCGCGCGCTGATGGGCTCCAACATGCAGCGCCAGGCGGTGCCGCTGGTGCGCGCCGACGCGCCGCTGGTCGGCACCGGCATGGAGCTGGCGGTGGCGCGCGACTCGGGTGCCACCATCGTCGCCCGCCGCGACGGCGTGGTGGACAGCATCGACGGCGCGCGCATCGTGGTGCGCGCGACGGGCGATGACGGCACGACGCGCGGCGTCGACATCTACCGGCTGCGCAAGTTCCAGCGTTCCAACCAGTCCACCTGCATCAACCAGCGCCCGCTGGTGCGCGTGGGCGATGCCGTGCGGATCGGCGACATCATCGCCGACGGGCCCTCGACCGAGCTCGGCGAGCTGGCGCTCGGGCGCAACGTGCTCTGCGCCTTCATGCCGTGGAACGGCTACAACTTCGAGGATTCGATCCTGATCTCGGAGCGGATCGCGCGCGACGACGTCTTCACCTCGATCCACATCGAGGAATTCGAGGTGATGGCCCGCGACACCAAGCTCGGCCAGGAGGAGATCACGCGCGACATCCCGAACGTCGGCGAGGAGGCGCTGCGCAACCTCGACGAGGCGGGCATCGTCTATATCGGCGCCGAGGTGCAGCCCGGCGACATCCTGGTCGGCAAGGTCACGCCGAAGGGCGAGAGCCCGATGACGCCGGAGGAGAAGCTGCTTCGCGCCATCTTCGGCGAGAAGGCGTCGGACGTGCGCGACACCTCGCTGCGGCTGCCGCCGGGCGTGACGGGCACCATCGTGGACGTGCGCGTGTTCAGCCGCCGCGGCGTCGACAAGGACGAGCGCGCCCAGGCTATCGAGCGCGCCGAGATCGAGCGGCTGGCCAAGGACCGCGACGACGAGAAGTCGATCCAGGAACGCAGCTTCCACTCGCGGCTGCGCGAGCGGCTGCTGAACCGCAAGGCCTCGGGCGGCTTCCGCGGCGTCAAGGCCGGCACCGTCATCACCGACGAGGTGCTGGACGGCTTCGCCAAGGCCACCTGGCGGCAGATCGGCGTCGCTGACGACGCCGTCATGGCCGAGATCGAGGCGCTGAAGCGCGAATTCGACGCCGCGATCGAGCGCCTGCAGAAGCGTTTCGAGAGCAAGGTGGACAAGCTGCAGCGCGGCGACGAGCTGCCGCCCGGCGTGATGAAGATGGTCAAGGTCTTCGTCGCGGTGAAGCGCAAGCTGCAGCCCGGCGACAAGATGGCCGGCCGCCACGGCAACAAGGGCGTGGTCAGCCGCGTGGTGCCGATCGAGGACATGCCGTTCCTCGCGGACGGCACCTCGGTCGATCTCGTGCTGAACCCGCTCGGCGTGCCGTCGCGCATGAATGTCGGGCAGATCCTGGAGACGCATCTGGGCTGGGCCTGCGCCAGCCTCGGACGGCAGGTCGGCGAGCTGGTTGAGGAGTATCGCCGCTCCGGGCGCAAGCGGCAGGAACTGCTGGACCAGCTGCGCGATGTCTACGGCGACGAGGTGTTCGAGCGTGACATCGCGCCGATGCCGGAAGACCAGCTGGTGGAACTGGCGGAGAACCTGAAGAAGGGCATCCCCATCGCCACGCCGGTGTTCGACGGCGCGCGGATGGACGACATCGAGGCCATGCTGGACAAGGCCGGGCTCGACAGCTCCGGCCAGGTCTGGCTGACCGATGGCCGCAGCGGCGAGGTGTTCGAGCGCAAGGTGACGGTCGGCTACATCTACATGCTGAAGCTGCACCACCTGGTGGACGACAAGATCCACGCCCGCTCGATCGGCCCCTACTCGCTCGTCACCCAGCAGCCGCTGGGCGGCAAGGCGCAGTTCGGCGGCCAGCGCTTCGGCGAGATGGAGGTATGGGCGCTGGAAGCCTACGGCGCGGCCTACACCTTGCAGGAGATGCTGACCGTGAAGTCCGACGACGTCTCCGGCCGGACGAAGGTCTACGAGGCCATCGTGCGCGACCAGGACAATTTCGAGGCCGGCATTCCGGAGAGCTTCAACGTCCTCGTGAAGGAGCTGAAGTCGCTCGGCCTCAACGTGGATCTCGAGACCCGCGGCGCCTGATCGCGAGGCGCCGCCGCGCCCGCGAGCCGGGCGCATCCCGCATTGCACCGCCGCCCGCATCACCCCGGCGGGCGGCAGGCTGGACGACAAGGAAGGCCGCATGAACGAGCTGATGAAGATCCTGGGCCAGACCGGCCAGGCGATGACCTTCGACCAGATCCGCATCTCGATCGCGTCGCCGGAGCAGATCCGCTCCTGGTCCTATGGCGAGATCAAGAAGCCGGAGACGATCAACTACCGCACCTTCAAGCCGGAGCGGGACGGGCTGTTCTGCGCCCGCATCTTCGGCCCGATCAAGGACTACGAGTGCCTGTGCGGCAAGTACAAGCGGATGAAGTTCCGCGGCATCATCTGCGAGAAGTGCGGCGTCGAGGTCACGCTGGCCAAGGTGCGCCGCGAGCGCATGGGCCATATCGAGCTGGCCAGCCCGGTCGCGCACATCTGGTTCATGAAGTCGCTGCCCTCCCGCGTCGGGCTGATGGTGGACATGAGCCTGAAGGAGCTGGAGAAGGTCCTCTACTTCGAAAGCTACGTGGTGCTGGAGCCGGGCCTCACCGACCTCAAGCTGCACCAGCTGCTGAACGAGGACCAGTACCACGCCAAGCTCGACGAGTTCGGGGACGACGCCTTCACGGTGGGCATCGGCGCCGAGGCCGTGAAGCAGATGCTCTCGGGCATCGATCTCGGCAAGGAGGCGACGCGCATGCGCGCGGAGCTGAAGGAGACCACCTCCGAGGCGAAGCGCAAGAAGCTGGTCAAGCGCCTGAAGCTGATGGAGGCCTTCGCCGAGGGCGGCGCGCGGCCGGACTGGATGATCCTCGGCGTCGTGCCGGTGATCCCGCCGGAGCTGCGCCCGCTGGTGCCGCTGGACGGCGGCCGCTTCGCGACCTCCGACCTGAACGACCTCTACCGCCGCGTGATCAACCGCAACAACCGCCTGAAGCGGCTGATCGAGCTGCGCGCGCCCGACATCATCGTGCGCAACGAGAAGCGCATGCTGCAGGAGGCGGTGGACGCGCTGTTCGACAATGGCCGCCGCGGCCGCGCCATCACCGGCGCCAACAAGCGGCCGCTGAAGTCGCTGTCCGACATGCTGAAGGGCAAGCAGGGACGGTTCCGGCAGAACCTGCTCGGCAAGCGCGTGGACTATTCCGGCCGCTCCGTCATCGTGGTCGGGCCGGAGATGAAGCTGCACCAGTGCGGGCTGCCGAAGAAGATGGCGCTGGAGCTGTTCAAGCCGTTCATCTACTCGAAGCTCGAGAAGTACGGCCACGCCACCACCATCAAGGCCGCGAAGCGGATGGTGGAGAAGGAGCGGCCTGAGGTCTGGGACATCCTCGAGGAGGTGATCCGCGAGCATCCCGTGCTGCTGAACCGTGCGCCGACGCTGCACCGCCTCGGCATCCAGGCCTTCGAGCCGGTGCTGGTCGAGGGCAAGGCCATCCAGCTCCACCCGCTGGTCTGCACCGCCTTCAACGCCGACTTCGACGGCGACCAGATGGCCGTGCACGTGCCGCTCAGCCTCGAGGCGCAGCTGGAAGCGCGCGTGCTGATGATGAGCACGAACAACATCCTCAGCCCGGCGAACGGCAAGCCGATCATCGTTCCCAGCCAGGATATCGTGCTCGGCCTGTACTATCTCAGCCTGGAGGCGCCCGAGTTCGACGCGACGGAGGAGAAGGACGCACCGGCCTTCTCCGGCATGGGCGAGATCGAGCAGGCGATGGCGGCCGGCGCGATCAACATCCACAGCAAGATCCGCCTGCGCCGCGAGGCCGCGACGCCGGACGGCGGGCGGGTGACGGAGCGCGTGGCGACCACGCCGGGCCGCGCGATGATCGCGCAGCTTCTGCCGCTCGACATCAACCTGCCGTTCAGCCTGGTGAACCGCCAGCTGACGAAGAAGAACATCTCCGACGTCATCGACGCGGTCTACCGCCATTGCGGCCAGAAGGAGAGCGTGATCTTCGCCGACCGGCTGATGGGCCTCGGCTTCCGCCAGGCGGCGCGGGCCGGCATCTCCTTCGGCAAGAACGACATGGTCATCCCGGCCGAGAAGGAGGGCCTGATCGAGCGCACCAAGACCGAGGTGAAGGAGTTCGAGCAGCAGTACCTCGACGGCCTGATCACCGCGGGCGAGCGCTACAACAAGGTGGTAGACGCCTGGTCGCGCTGCACCGAGGAGGTGGCGCAGGCGATGATGCGCGAGATCCAGAAGAAGGAGATCGGCCGTCCGATCAACTCGGTCTGGATGATGTCGCATTCCGGCGCGCGCGGCTCGCCGGCGCAGATGCGCCAGCTCGCCGGCATGCGCGGCCTGATGGCGAAGCCCTCCGGCGAGATCATCGAGCAGCCGATCATCCACTGCTTCAAGGAAGGCCTGACCGTGCTGGAGTACTTCAACTCCACCCACGGCGCCCGCAAGGGCCTGGCCGACACGGCACTGAAGACGGCGAATTCGGGCTACCTGACGCGCCGGCTGGTGGACGTGGCGCAGGACTGCATCATCGTGGAGAACGACTGCGGCACCGAGCGCGGCATCACCGTGCGCGCGGTGATGGATGGCGGCGAGGTGGTGTCCTCCCTGTCGGAGCGCATCCTCGGCCGCACCGTGCAGGAGGACGTGCTCGACCCGGCGACGGGCGAGGTGCTGCTGGCGCGCGGCAGCCTGGTCGAGGAGGTGGACGCGGAACGCATCGAGCAGGCGCAGGTGGAGGCGATCAAGATCCGCTCGGTCCTCACCTGCGACGCCGGCACCGGGGTCTGCGGCATGTGCTACGGCCGCGACCTGGCGCGCGGCACGCCGGTCAATGTCGGCGAGGCTGTCGGCGTCATCGCCGCGCAGTCGATCGGTGAGCCGGGCACGCAGCTGACCATGCGCACCTTCCATATCGGCGGCGCCGCGCAGCGTGGCGCCGAGCAGTCGGCGGTGGAGGCGACGACGGACGGCACGGTGAGGGTGCTGAACCGCTTCATCGTCACCAACAGCCAGAACGTGCCGGTGGTGATGAGCCGCAACTGCGAGATCGTCATCTCCGACGCGGCGGGGCGCGAGCGGGCGCGCCACCGCGTGCCCTACGGCGCGCGGCTGATCACCGACGAGGGCGCGCAGGTGACGCGCGGCCAGAAGCTGGCGGAATGGGATCCCTTCACCCTGCCGATCATCACCGAGCGCACCGGCAAGGTGGAGTTCTCCGACCTCATCGAGAACATCACCGTGGTGGAGCGCGCGGACGACGTCACCGGCCTCTCCTTCCGCGAGGTGGTGGAGTACAAGGCCAGCGGCAAGTCGGCCGATCTGCGCCCGCGCCTGATCCTGCGGGACGAGAAGGGCAACGTGGTCAAGCGCGAGAACGGCACGGAGGCGATCTACTTCCTGACGCCGGGCTCGATCCTCTCGGTTGAGCAGGGCGCGCAGGTCGCCGCCGGCGACGTCATCGCGCGCCTGCCGCGCGAATCGTCCAAGACCCGCGACATCACGGGCGGCCTGCCGCGCGTGGCGGAATTGTTCGAGGCGCGGCGGCCGAAGGACCATGCCATCATCAGCGAGGTCGACGGCCGCGTTGAGTTCGGCAAGGACTACAAGGCCAAGCGCCGCATCCTGGTGGTGCCCGAGCAGGTCGGCGACGAGCCGGCGACGCCGCGCGAGTACCTGGTGCCGAAGGGCAAGCACGTCTCCGTGCAGGAGGGCGACTACGTGAAGGCCGGCGACCCGCTGGTCGACGGCCCGCGCGTGCCGCACGACATCCTGCGCGTGCTCGGCGTCGAGGCGCTGGCGAACTACCTGGTGAACGAGATCCAGGACGTCTATCGCCTGCAGGGCGTGAAGATCAACGACAAGCACATCGAGGTCATCGTCCGCCAGATGCTGCAGAAGGTGGAGATCCTCGATCCCGGCGACACCACCTACCTGGTGGGCGAGCAGGTGGACCGCATCGAGTTCGACATCGAGAACGAGAAGCGGATCGCGGCGAAGGAGCGGCCCGCGCGGGCCGAGCCGGTGCTGCAGGGCATCACCAAGGCCTCGCTGCAGACCAGCAGCTTCATCTCCGCCGCCTCCTTCCAGGAGACGACGCGGGTGCTGACGGAGGCTGCCACCGCCGGCAAGGTCGATACGCTGGCGGGGCTGAAAGAGAACGTGATCGTCGGGCGGCTGATCCCGGCGGGCACCGGTTCCGTGATGAACCGCCTGCGTGCCATTG
This sequence comes from Acetobacteraceae bacterium, assembly GCA_019750465.1. GTDB lineage: Bacteria > Pseudomonadota > Alphaproteobacteria > Acetobacterales > Acetobacteraceae > JAIEOP01. The sequence goes on from JAIEOP010000237.1 coordinate 18,498, forward strand.
CCGCGCAGCGTGACAGGACCCGCCTGCCGACGGCGCAGCCGGCATTGCCGGAGCCGATGGGGGATTCCGGTGCAGGCCGCCAAGCCGCCGAATAACCTGCTTGGGCCGGCCGGCCCAAGCCCGCCGGCCGGATTTCTCGCTGGCGTGGTTCGACTTGCTTGACTTGAAGAGGGCCGGCGCCTAGAAAGCCGGCCCTTGACCAGATGGACCATGAGGGTCCGTCTGGCAGGACATGTTAGGTTCACAATGCTGCGCCGCCGGTGCCGCCACCCCGTTCATGGTGGCTGAGACCGGCGGTGGAACATGAGGCTCGCAGGGCGCGCGAAGGTGCGCCCGATGCGGGCGGAGTGGCTGTTCGCGGCGGCGAGACCGATGCTGGCTCACGAAAGGGCGTCATGCCGACGATCAATCAGCTCATCGCCCAGGGGCGCGAGCCGAACCCGAAGCGGAACAAGGTTCCGGCGCTGCAGGGCTGCCCGCAGAAGCGTGGCGTCTGCACGCGCGTCTATACAACCACACCGAAGAAGCCGAACTCGGCGCTGCGCAAGGTCGCCAAGGTTCGCCTCACCAACGGCTACGAGGTGGTGAGCTACATTCCGGGCGAGGGGCACAACCTGCAGGAGCACTCGGTGGTGCTGATCCGCGGCGGCCGCGTGAAGGACCTGCCCGGCGTGCGCTACCACATCCTGCGCGGCGTGCTCGACACGCAGGGCATCGCCAAGCGCCGGCAGCGTCGTTCGCTGTATGGCGCGAAGCGGCCGAAGTAAGGGGAGGGAGAGCGCATGTCGCGCCGCCACCGCGCCGAGAAGCGCGAGGTTCTGCCGGACCCGAAATTCGGCGATCTTGTGCTCAGCCGCTTCATGAACGTGCTGATGTATGACGGCAAGAAGAGCGTCGCCGAGGGCATCGTCTATGCCGCGATGGACACGCTGAAGCGCCGCATCGGGCCGAATGGCGACCCGCTGCGCGTGTTCCACGAGGCGATGGACAACGTGAAGCCGGCCGTCGAGGTGCGCTCGCGCCGGGTCGGCGGTGCCACCTATCAGGTGCCCGTCGAGGTGCGGCCCGAGCGCCGCCAGGCCCTGGCGATCCGCTGGCTGATCGAGGCCGCGCGCAAGCGTGGCGAGAACACGATGGAGGAGCGGCTTTCCGGCGAGCTCATGGATGCGGCGAACAACCGCGGCACCGCCGTGAAGAAGCGCGAGGACACGCACCGGATGGCGGAGGCCAACAAGGCTTTCAGCCACTACCGCTGGTAAACGAGACCGGACCGAAGGACGACGACGATGGCGAAGGCGAAGTTTGAGCGGACGAAGCCGCACTGCAACATCGGGACGATCGGGCACGTTGATCACGGCAAGA